>NZ_CP014671.1:1297414-1621768 GCF_001697225.1 Immundisolibacter cernigliae | reverse complement strand
GCCGGCTGCACGGCGCGCCTGGAAGGCTTCCTGGCCGGGCCCGCCGGCGAGCGGGCCGGGCTTGCCTACCACATCGACATCGAGGCGCTGACCGAGGACGTCAACGGTGTGGTCGCCTGGCATCGTGACTGAGGCGCTGCCGCGTTCGACCGTCACCGGCCTGCATTGGCCAGCACTGCCGGACAGCGTCGGCGCCAGCCTGCTGGCCGTGCATTACCAGCTGGCGCGAAGTGAGTGGTGGCCGGCCCGACAGCTGACGGCGGCCAGCACCGAGCAACTTGCCGCGCTGCTGCGCCACGCCCGCGACACCGTCCCCGCCTACACCCAACGCCTGGCCGGCCTGCCGCTGGACGATCCCCAGGCGCTGACCGGCGCGTGGCACCAGCTGCCGCTGCTGCGCCGGGCCGAGGCACAGGCGCTGGGGGATGAGCTGCACAGCCGGGCCGTGCCGGCCGACCACGGGCGAGTCATCGAGTACCACACCTCCGGCTCCACCGGCCGGCCGCTGCGCGGCGTCGAGACCGAACTCAGCCATTTCTTTTTCGGGGCGCTGAACCTGCGCGAGCACCTGTGGCAGCGGCGCGACTTCGCCGGCACCTTCGCAGCCATTCGTACCAAAGTCGCGGACGCGCACCTGCCCGGCTGGGGTCGCGCCATCGAGGCGGTGTTCAGGACCGGCCCGGCCGTGACGCTGCCCATCCACACGCCGCTCGATCAACAGCTCGACTGGCTGCTGGAACACGATCCGGACTATCTGCTGACGCATCCGAGCAACCTGCGCGGCCTGCTGCTGGCGGCGCGCGATCGCGGCGTGCGGCCGGCCCGCCTGCGCGGGCTCGGCAGCTTCGGCGAGCAGCTGCCGGACGACCTGCATGGCCTGTGCCGGGACGTGTGGGGCCTGTCCCTGGCGGACGTCTACAGCTGCGAGGAAGCCGGCTACATCGCCCTGCAATGCCCGCAGGTGGAGGGGCACTACCACGTGCAGGCCGAGCATCTGCTGGTCGAGGTGCTGGACGCCGCCGGCCAACCGTGCGCTGCGGGCGCTACCGGCGAGGTGGTGCTGACCACGCTGCACAACTTCGCCATGCCGCTGATCCGCTATGCGATCGGCGACTTTGCCCAGGTCGGTCCCCCGTGCCCGTGCGGGCGCGGCCTGCCGGTGCTGCGGCGCATTCACGGCCGGGCGCGCAATCTGCTGCGCCTGCCGGATGGCAGCCGGCAGTGGCCGTCGTTTCCGGCCGATGACTGGCTGGCCATCGCGCCGGTACGTCAGTTCCGTCTGCGCCAGACGGCCATCGAGCGGATCGAGGTGGAGCTGGTCACTGCCCGGCCGCTGGAGTCGGCCGAAGAAAGCGCCTTGCGACAGATGCTGCAAAGCCGGTTGGGCCACCCGTTCCAGATCGTGCTGCAGCCGGTCGCCGACATACCGCGTTCGCCGGGCGGCAAGTTCGAGGATTTCGTGTGCGAGATCGACGCCTGAACGCAGTGCGGACGGCTTGCCGGGCGCCGCGGAACAGGCAGTTGACGGTACCTGATAGACTACGCCGTCAATTCTCCGTCTTTAGTCAGGTTTCCTGCATGGCCCGTATCACTGTTGAAGACTGCCTCGCCAACGCCGAAAGCCGTTTCGATCTGGTGCTGATGGCAGCACGCCGGGCGCGCCAGCTGTCACTGGGACGCGCGCCGCTGGTGGAAGCGGAGAACGACAAGCCGACGGTGATCGCGCTGCGCGAAATCGCCGCCGGCAAGATCGACCGCAGCGTGCTGGAGCCCGAGGAACTGCATCTGTTCCTGACCGCGGAAGAGCTGGCCGAACAGCGTGCAACCGCCGGCTGGGAGCAGGCACTCGACGCCGCCGCCCACGTCGACCTCACCCATCCCCCCACCGAGGGGTCCGCCCCCACGGCGGACGAGGCGCCCTGAGCGCACCGGCACCCGCCATCCAGGCCAGCGGCATCGAGTCGCTGGCCCGCAGGCTCGCTGCCTACCTGCCGCCGGACGACGTCGCCGCCGTGCGGCGTGCCCACGCCTTCGGCGCCCAGGCCCACTCCGGCCAGCAGCGCAAGACCGGCGAGCCGTACATCGCCCATCCGCTGGCGGTGGCCGAAATCCTCGCCGACCTGCACGTCGACGGCGACACGCTGTGCGCGGCGCTGCTGCACGACGTCATCGAGGACACCGCCGCCACCCGCGCGCAGATCGCCGAGCAGTTCGGCGAGGAAGTGGCCGCGCTGGTGGATGCCGTCACCAAGCTGACGCAGATTCGCTTCGACACCCGCGAGCAGGCGCAGGCGGCGTACTTTCGCAAGATGATGCTGGCGGTGGCCGGCGACCTGCGGGTGATGCTGATCAAGCTGGCCGACCGCCTGCACAACATGCGCACGCTGGGCCACCTGGAGCCCGACAAGCGGCGGCGCATCGCCCGCGAAACCCTCGAGATATACGCACCCATAGCCAACCGCCTGGGGATGCACCAGCTGCGCAGCGAGCTGGAGGAACTGGGCTTCGTGGCGCTGTATCCACTGCGCAGCCGGGTGCTGGACGAGGCCCTGCGCCGGGCCCGCGGCAACCGCCACGACCTGGTCGGCAAGATCGAAACCGCGCTGCGGCACAGCCTGGAAGCGGCCGGCATCCGCTACCGCCTGGTCAGCCGCGAGAAACACCTGTACAGCGTCTACCAGAAGATGCGTGAGGACCGCATTCCGCTCAGCGAGGTGTACGACGTGTACGCGCTGCGCATCGTGGTCGAGACGGTCGACGACTGCTACCGGGTGCTTGGTCTGGTCCACAACACCTACAAGCCGCTGCCGCAGCGCTTCAAGGACTACATCGCCATTCCCAAGACCAACGGCTACCAGTCCCTGCACACGGCGCTGTTCACACCCTACGGCGTGCCGGCGGAAATCCAGATCCGTACCGAGGAAATGGACCGCGTGGCCAACGAGGGCGTCGCCGCGCACTGGTCCTACAAGGATCCGAGCGGTGGGGGCCGTCCCCAGCAGCGCGCCCGCGAGTGGCTGCAGAGCCTGCTGGAACTGCAACGCAACGCCGGTGACCCGCAGGACTTCCTGGACTCGGTCAAGGTCGACCTGTTTCCGGACGAGGTCTACGTGTTCACGCCCAAGGGCCTCATCCTGGCCCTGCCGGCCGGCGCCACGGCGGTGGATTTCGCCTATGCCGTGCACTCGGACATCGGCAACCACTGCGTGGCGGTGCGTGTCGATCGGCGCCTGGCGCCCCTCAGCAGCGCGCTCGAAACCGGCCAGACGGTCGAGATAATCACCGCCCGCACCGCCACGCCGCACCCGAGCTGGCTCAGTTTCGTCGTCACCGGCAAGGCGCGCGCCGCCATCCGGCATTTCCTGAAGAACATCGATCACCAGAAGGCGGTGGAGCTCGGCAGACGCCTGCTGGAGATCGAACTGGCACGCCTGGGCACGCCGATGGCGCAGGTGCCGGAACAGAACATCGCCGGCCTGCTGCGGGAATTCAGCGCCAAGGCGATGGACGACCTGCTGGAGGATGTCGGCCTGGGCAAACGCCTGGCGGCGGTGGTGGCCACGCACCTGGTCAGTGGCATGCCGCAGACCACGGGCCGGCCGCCGCGCTCCGGTCTGCGCCGGGCCCTGGCGCGGGTGGCGCCGCGCTGGCTGGTTGGCAAGGATGGCCACAGTGCACCGCTGGCCATCAAGGGCACCGAGGGGCTGGTGGTCAGCTACGGCAAGTGCTGCCGGCCGATTCCGGGCGACCCGATCCGCGGCTACGTCAGCGCCGGGCGCGGCGTAGTGATCCACGTCGATGGCTGTCCCAGTACCGCCGAGTTCGCCAAGCAGCCCGACAAGTGGCTGGATGTCGAATGGCAGCCGGCCGGCGACGCCCGCTTTCCGGTCGACATTCGCGTCGAGGTGGTCGACCAGCGCGGCGAGCTGGCGACCCTGGCCGCCGCCATCGCCGACATGGACTGCAACATCGCCAACGTGCAGCTGAACAACCGCGACGGCATCCACGCGGTCGACGATTTCACGCTCGAAGTCCGCGACCGGGTCCACCTGGCGCGCATCATGAAACGCCTGCGCACGCTCAAGTCCGTGCGCCGCATCATCCGCAAACGAGGCTGATCCATGTCCTTGAACGCCGTCACCAGCGACCGCGCGCCGGCTGCCATCGGCCCCTACTCGCAGGCCATCCGGGCCGGCAGCACGGTATACCTGTCCGGGCAGATTCCACTGGATCCGGTCAGCGGCGAGCTGATCGGCGGCGACATCGAGGCGCAGGCGGTGCGCGTGTTCGAGAATCTGAAGGCCGTCGCCGAGGCAGCCGGCGGCACGCTGCGCCAGGCGGTCAAGATCACCATCTACCTGACCGACCTGTCCCATTTCGCAACCGTGAACGCGGTCATGGCGCGCTATTTCGAACCGCCCTACCCGGCCCGGGCGACGCTGGGCGTGGCGGCCCTGCCGCGTGGCGCGGCGGTGGAGGCCGACGCCATCCTGGTGCTGGGCTGACCTGCAGCGCTCGACTCGCGAATGGCTACCGCCGCAGCCAGCCGGCCCGCTGCCGCGGCGTCGGCCCTGGCCGCGCTGCCGGGGGTGGGCTCCGCTCTGATCGGCCGACTGGCGCTGCTGGGCATCACCCAGCCGGCCGACCTGCTGCTGCACCTGCCGCTGCGTTATGAAGACCGCAGCCAGCTGGTGCCGATCGGCAGTCTGCGCGAGGGCCAGCAGGCGCTTATCCGCGGTCGCATCGAAGCGGCCGAACTCGGCCAGGGACGCCGGCGTGCGCTGCTGGTCAGCCTGGTCGACGCGCAGGCCGGCATCACGCTGCGGTTCTTCCACTTCCGTCCGCCGCAGCTGCAGCAGCTGCAAGCGGGCGTGTGGCTGGAATGTTATGGCGAGGTCCGGTCCGGGCCGTTTCGGCTGGAGATGGTCCACCCCGAGTATCGGCTGCTCCCGAGCGGCGCCGACGAACCGCTGCCGCAGTCCACGCTGACGCCGGTCTATCCGACCACCGCAGGGCTCACGCAGGCCACGCTGCGGCGCCTGATCGGCGCGGCGCTTGCGCGCTGCGAGCAGTTCTTGCCGGAACTGCTGCCGGCCGGCCTGCGCACGGCGCAGCAGCTGCCGGATCTGCCGACTGCGCTGCGCTGCCTGCACCAGCCGTCGGCTGCGGCCGCGCTCGACCAGCGCCCGGCGGCCCTGCACCGGCTGGCGCTCGAGGAACTGCTGGCGCATCACCTGAGCCTGCGTCAGCGGCGGCGCCAGCGCCAGACCCGCCGGGCACCCTCGATTGCCGCCAGCGGCGCGCTGCGCGGGCGCTTGCTCGAATCGCTGCCATTCGCGCTCACCGCCGCCCAGAGGCGCGTCATCGACGAGACCCTGGCGGACCTGGCCAAGCCCCATCCCATGCTGCGCCTGCTGCAAGGGGATGTGGGCTCCGGCAAGACGCTGGTGGCAGCGGCGATCGCGCTGCAGGCGGTCGAGGCCGGCTGGCAGGCGGTCATCATGGCGCCGACCGAGCTGCTGGCCGAGCAGCATTTTCGAAACTTCTGTCGCTGGCTGCCGCCGCTGGGCATCGATCCGGTCTGGCTGGCCGGGCGCCATGGCGGGCGAACGCGCACCGGCATCCTGGCCGATATCGAATCCGGCCGCGCGCCACTGGTGGTGGGCACGCACGCGCTGTTCCAGGACGATGTGCGCTTTGCGCGCTTAGGGCTGGTGGTGATCGACGAACAGCACCGCTTTGGCGTGCACCAGCGTCTGGCCCTGCGCGCCAAGGGCGACGACGGCGCGCAGGCGCCACACCAGCTGATCATGACCGCCACCCCCATCCCGCGCTCGCTCGCCATGACCTTCTACGCCGACCTCGACACCTCGGTCATCGACGAGCTGCCGCCCGGTCGCACACCGGTACAGACCCTGGCCGTGCCGCGCCGGCGCAAGGACGAACTGCTGGCCGCCATTGCCGCCACCTGCGCCCGCGGCGAGCAGGCCTACTGGGTCTGTCCGCTGATCGAGGAATCGGAAGTACTCGCCCTGTCGGCCGCCACCGAGACGGCCGCGGAGCTGACGGCGGCACTGCCGCAGCTGCGCATCGGCCTGCTGCACGGGCGCATGAAAAGCCGCGACAAGGAAACCGTGATGGGGGCCTTCCAGCGCCGCGAAACCGACCTGCTGGTTGCCACCACCGTGATCGAGGTTGGCGTGGACGTGCCCAACGCCACGCTGATGGTGATCGATCACGCCCAGCGGCTGGGCCTGGCGCAATTGCATCAGCTGCGCGGCCGGGTGGGACGCGGCAGCGCCGACAGCCGCTGCGTGCTGCTCTACCAACCACCGCTGTCCGGCGAGGCGCGCGCGCGGCTGGCGGCCATGCGCGAGACCAGCGACGGTTTCGAGATCGCCCGCCGCGACCTTGACCTGCGTGGCCCCGGCGAGCTGCTGGGCACGCGCCAGACCGGCGCCATCAACCTGCGGGTGGCTGACCTGGAGCGCGACCGGGCGCTGCTGACGCGCCTGCCGGCGCTGGCAAGCCGCCTGGAACAGGAAGCGCCCGCGGCGGTGCCAAGGCTCATCGACCGCTGGTTGGGCCGCGGCCTGGCCTACGGCGAGGTGTGAGCCGATGACCGCCTGGCGGTGGTTGGCCGCGCGCCTGCAAGCCTATGCCGAGCTGACGCGCCTGCACCGGCCGATCGGCAGCCTGCTGCTGCTGTGGCCGACCTGGTGGGCGCTGTGGCTGGCCAGCAACGGCCTGCCGGATCCGAAGATCCTGGCCGTGTTCACGGCCGGCGTGTTGACCATGCGCTCGGCCGGCTGCGCCATCAACGATTACCTCGACCGCGATGTCGACCGCCATGTGGAACGCACGCGCCACCGCCCGCTGGCGCGCGGCGCCATCCGGCCCGTCGAGGCGCTGGTGATCTGCGTGCTGCTGCTGACGGCCTCGCTGGCGCTGGTGCTCACCCTGAACCGGCGCACCCAGGAACTGGCCGTGATCGGTGCCCTGCTGGCCGTGACCTATCCACTCGGCAAGCGCCTGACGCACCTGCCGCAGATCTATCTGGGCCTGGCCTTCGGCTGGGGCATCCCGATGGCCTACGCCGCGGTACAGGACAAGGTGCCGCCCATCGCCTGGCTGCTGCTGATCGCCAACGTGTTCTGGACCGTTGCCTACGACACCTTCTACGCCATGGCGGACCGCGCCGACGACATCAAGGTGGGCATCAAATCGACTGCCATCCTGTTCGGCGAGGACGACCGCCTGATCATCGGCGTGCTGCAGGCAAGCGCCCTGGCCACGCTGGCACTGGTCGGCTGGAACGCCCGCTTGAGCCCGTGGTTCTACGGCGGCCTCGGCCTGGCGGCGCTCACGGCGCTGCACCATCAGTACCTCGCCCGGCGCCGCGAGCCGGCCGCCTGCTTCAGGGCCTTCGTGGCCAACAACTGGTTCGGTGCCGCGGTGTTCGCCGGCATTGCCGCCCACTACGGGATGAATCCGTGAGCCGCGATCTGCGAGCGTTCATTGCCCGCCTGGAGGCGCTGGGGGAGCTGAAGCGCATCGCCGTGCCGGTCGACCCGCATCTGGAAGTGACCGAGATCTGCGACCGCGTGCTGCGGGCCGGCGGGCCGGCGCTGCTGTTCGAGCGCCCGGTCGGCCACGCCATGCCGCTGCTGGCCAATCTGTTCGGCAGCGTGCGGCGGGTGGCGCTGGGCCTAGGGCGCGAGACGGTCGCCGATCTTCGGGAGCTGGGCGAGCAGCTGGCCATGCTGCGCGAACCCCAGCCGCCCGGCGGCCTGCGCGAGGCCTGGCGACAACTGCCGATCTACCGACAGGCGCTGGCCATGCGCCCGCGGCGCGTCGGCAGCGGGCCGGTTCGGGAACAGGTATTCGAGGGCGAAGCCGTCGACCTGGGCACGCTGCCCATCCAGACCTGCTGGCCGGACGATGCCGGGCCGCTGCTGAGTTGGGGTCTGGTGGTCACCCGCGGCCCGCACGGTGGGCGGCAGAACGTCGGCATTTACCGGCAGCAACTGATCGGCCGCAATCGCCTGATCATGCGCTGGCTGGCGCACCGCGGCGGGGCGCTCGACTACCAGGCCTGGCAGGCGGCGCGGCCCGGCGAACCGTTTCCGGTGGCGGTGGTGGTGGGTGCCGACCCGGCCACGCTGCTGGCGGCGGTGATGCCGATTCCGGACGGCATGTCCGAGTACCAGTTCGCCGGCCTGCTGCGCGGCGAGCGCACCGAGCTTCTGGCCTGTGCGGACAGCGGCCTCGACGTACCGGCCGGCGCCGAGATCGTGCTCGAAGGGGTGATCCGGTCCGGCGACGAGGCCGACGAGGGCCCGTTCGGCGATCACACCGGCTACTACAACGAGACCGAACGCTACCCGGTGCTGACCGTGCAGTGCCTGTCCAGGCGCCGTGACGCGATCTACCACAGCACCTACACCGGCCGGCCGCCCGACGAGCCAGCCATGCTGGGGGCAGCGCTGAACGAGCTGTTCGTGCCGCTGCTGCGCCGACAGTTCCCGGAGGTGGTGGACTTCTACCTGCCACCGGAGGGCTGCTCGTACCGGGTGGCGCTGGTGTCGATCCGCAAGCAGTACCCAGGGCACGCGTCGCGGCTGATGTTCGGCGTCTGGTCGACCCTGCGCCAGTTCCTGTACACCAAGTTCGTCGTGGTGGTGGACGAGGACATCGACGTGCGCAGCTGGCAGGACGTGGTATGGGCCATCAGCACCCGCGTCGATCCGGCCCGGGACATCCTGCTGGCCGAGCGCACGCCGATCGACACGCTCGATTTCGCCTCGCCGCAGCCGGGTCTGGGTTCCAAGATGGGCCTGGATGCCACCAACAAATGGCCCGGCGAGACCACGCGCGAGTGGGGCCGGCCGATTCGGATGAACGCGGCGGTCAAGGCGCGGGTGGACGACCTGTGGGCGCAGCTGGGGCTGTGAATCCGGGCCCGGCGGGTAGCCCGCACCGCTGACCGGCAAGCCCGGCCGTGGTCTGCGATCGCTGACGGCCCGGCCCGGCATTGGCGGGTGCGTATAATCAGGCCGTTTTTTGCCGCAAACACGCCCGGCTGTGTATGCCCTTACAGACCCATGCCACGGAAGACACTGTGACCGAAACATCCGCCGTCGCGCAGCGCGTGGACTCCTTCAGCCATGACCAGCTGCTGCGCTGCGCGCGCGGCGAGCTGTTCGGCCCCGGCAACGCGCAGCTACCGCTGCCGCCCATGCTGATGTTCGACCGCATCACGCACATCAGCGACCACGGCGGCCAGTTCGGCCGCGGCGAAATTCGCGCCGAACTGGACGTGCGGCCGGACCTGTGGTTTTTCGGCTGTCATTTCGAGGGCGATCCGGTCATGCCCGGCTGCCTGGGCCTGGACGCCATGTGGCAGCTGGTCGGCTTTTATCTGGGCTGGATCGGCGGCCCGGGTCGCGGGCGGGCGCTGGGCGCCGACGAAGTGAAGTTCGGCGGCGAAGTCACGCCGGCCGCGCGCCTGGTCAGCTACCACATCCACATGAAGCGCGTGATCCAGCGCAAGCTGTTCATGGGCATCGCCGATGCCACCGTGGCGGTCGACGGCAACCCCATCTATACCGCCAGCGGCCTGCGGGTGGGCCTGTTCACCAACACCTTCGAGAGCGCACCGTGAGACGCGTCGTCATCACCGGGCTGGGCATCGTGTCCAGCATCGGCACCACCCAGGCACAGGTCGCAGATTCGCTGCGCGAAGTCCGTTCCGGCATCGAGTTCAGCGAGGAATACCGCGAGCTGGGCTTTCGCAGCCAGGTGCACGGCCCGCTGCGCATCTCGCCCGAGGAACACATCGACCGCAAGCTGCTGCGCTTCATGGGCGATGCCGCCGCCTATTCGCACATCGCCATGGTCGAGGCCATCGTCGACGCCGGGCTGACCGAGGCCGAGGTTTCGAATCCGCGCACCGGCCTGGTTGCCGGCTCCGGCGGCGCCTCGACCGCCAACACCGTGCTGGCAGCAGACACCCTGCGCGAGAAAGGCGCCCGCCGCGTCGGGCCGTACATGGTGCCGCGCACCATGTCGAGCACGGTCGCCGCCTGCCTGGGCACCGCCTTCAAGATCAAGGGCGTGGGCTATTCCATCTCGTCCGCCTGCGCCACCTCCGCCCACTGCATCGGCAACGCCGCGGAGCTGATCCAGGCCGGCAAGCAGGACGTGGTGTTCGCCGGCGGCGGCGAGGAATTGCACTGGACCGAATCGGTGCTGTTCGACGGCATGGGCGCGCTGTCGTCGGCCTACAACGATCGCGCCGCGGTCGCCTCCCGTGCCTACGACGCCGACCGCGACGGCTTCGTCATCTCCGGCGGTGGCGGCATCGTGGTGGTGGAAGCGCTCGATCACGCGCTGGCCCGCGGCGCCAAGATTTATGGCGAGCTGGTCGGCTATGGCGCCACCTCGGACGGCTTCGACATGGTGCAGCCGTCCGGTGAAGGGGCGGTGCGCTGCATGCGTCAGGCGCTGGGCGACATTCCGCTCACGGACATCGAGTATCTGAACACCCACGGCACCAGCACGCCGGTCGGCGACAGTCGCGAACTGGAGGCCGTGCGCGAGGTGTTTGGGGAACAGGTTCCGGCATTCAGTTCCACCAAGTCGCTCACCGGCCATTCGCTGGGCGCCGCCGGCGTGCACGAGGCCATCTATTGCCTGCTGATGATGCGCGGCGGTTTCATCACGCCGTCCGCGCACATCGAGCGGCTCGATCCGGCGGCCGAAGGCCTGCCGCTGGTGCGCGAATTGCGCGACGGTGTGCGTCTGGATACGGTGATGTCGAACAGCTTCGGCTTCGGCGGCACCAACGCCACACTGGTGCTGCGCCGCTACAACGGCTGAAGCCCCAGCCCGAAAGCGGCCACATGAAAAAGGCGGGGCCGGCAATGCCGACCCCGCCTTTTTGTTGGTCGCGATAATCCAGGCGCGGCTTATTTCTTGACCTGCGCCACCATGTAATCGACCGCGGCCTGAACCTGGGCGTCGCTCAGGTTCATGAAACCACCCTTGGGTGGCATGGCGCGAATGCCCTGCAGCGAGTGCTGGTGCAGCACCTCGATGCCCTGCGCGATGCGCGGCGTCCAGTCTTCGGCGCTGCCGAGCTTGGGCGCGCCGGCGACACCGGAGGCATGGCAGGAGAAGCAGGCCTGCTGGTAGACGGCGGCGCCATCCACCGGTCCGGCATCGGCCGCGGCGGTGGCGGCCATGCCGCCGGCCGGCGCGCCGGGACCGCCGATCTGCACTTCACCGACCGGCTTGATGCGCTCGTTGGCCAGGGCGGCGACGCTCGGGTCGACCTTGGCCGGGCGCATGGCACCGACCGCGAACACGGCAATACCGGCAATCAGGAACGTGAGGGCAACCAGGGACAGCAGAACAACGGTGAAGGCGCTGGCGGAATTGTCGCCAGCCGGGGCGGAATGGGCGTTCACAAAAACTCCTTGCAGGAACAGAAACAGGCTTGGGGACGCTGCCAACGCAGCGGGCGCAAGTATACCGGCCACCGACCGGCTTCCGATAAGAAGGTTCAGCCGCCTTGCCCGCCATCAAGTCAGCCCTTCCGTCGCGGCCCGCCCCGGACATCCTGCTAAACTTCACGCCCCGCGCCCTTAGCTCAGCTGGATAGAGTGTTGGCCTCCGAAGCCAAAGGTCAGAGGTTCGAATCCTCTAGGGCGCACCAGTCTCCTTGTGTGTCGGCGGTCGTGGCGTGGGCGGCGCAAGGCCTGCCTCGACCGGCCCGGCGCGTGTCGCAATCCCCGGCCGGTGCCCGCATGTCGCTGCTCCCATGCTGATCTTTGACCAGTCCATCGCCGGCCGCGCCAATGGGGCGCAGGTCGCCCCGGCGCCGACACCCGACGACCTGCCTGCGGCGCTGCTGCGCACCAGCCCGCCGCCGCTGCCGCAAGTATCCGAACTGCAGGCGGTGCGCCACTACACGCGCCTGTCGCAGAAGAACTTCTCGATCGACACGCACTTCTATCCGCTGGGCTCCTGCACCATGAAGTACAACCCGCGGGCGGCCAACGAGCTGGCCCTGCGGCCGGTGCTGCGCGACCGCCACCCGCTGGCGCCCGCCGCCACCGGACAAGGCTTTCTGGCCTGCCTGTGGGAATTGCAGGACATCCTGGCGCGCGTCACCGGCATGGCCGGCGTGTCGCTGACGCCGCTGGCCGGCGCCCAGGGCGAACTGGCCGGCATCGCCATGATCGAGGCCTACCATCGCAGCCGCGGCGATGCGGCGCGGCGCGAAATCCTGGTGCCGGACGCGGCGCACGGGACTAACCCCGCCACCGCCGTGATGTGTGGCTATCAGGTGCGCGAGATTCCGACCGACGCCCAGGGCGACGTGGACCTGACCGCCCTGCGCGCCGCCGTCGGCCCGCACACGGCCGGCCTGATGCTGACCAACCCGTCGACGCTGGGCGTGTTCGAACGCCAGATAGCGGACATCCAGCGCGTGGTGCACGAAGCCGGCGGCCTGCTGTACTACGACGGCGCCAACCTGAACGCCATCCTGGGTCACGCGCGCCCGGGCGACATGGGCTTCGACGTGGTGCACCTTAACCTGCACAAGACCTTCGCCACGCCGCACGGCGGCGGTGGGCCGGGCGCAGGCCCGGTCGGCGTCAGCGAACGCCTGCTGGCGTTCCTGCCGGTGCCGATGGTGGCGCGCGAGGGCGATCGCTACCGCTGGCTGACCGAGGCCGACCGGCCGCAAACCATCGGCCGCCTGTCGGCCTTTGCCGGCAACGCCGGCATCCTGCTGCGGGCCTGGGTCTACATCCGCCTGCTGGGGCGCGAGGGCATGCGACGGGTGGCCGAATTCGCCACCCTGAACGCCGCCTACCTGCAGGCCAGGCTGCGCGAGGCCGGTTTCGATCTGGCCTTCCCCAACCGGCGCGCCAGCCACGAGTTCATCGTCACCCTGCGCCGTTCCAAGCAGGAGCTGGGCGTCAGCGCGCTGGATGTCGCCAAGCGCCTGCTCGACTACGGCTACCACGCGCCGACCGTGTATTTCCCGCTGCTGGTGCCCGAATGCCTGTTGATCGAGCCGACCGAAACCGAGACCCGTGACATGCTGGACGGCTTCGTCGACGCGCTGATCCAGATTGCCCGGGAAGCACGCGAACAACCCGACCTGCTGCGCGGTGCCCCGCACACGCTGCCGGTGCGGCGGCTGGACGAGGTGCGCGCCGCGCGCCAGCCGGACCTGGCCTGGCGTCCGGCCTGAGCGGCGGCCATTCACTCATGGGAGAGACTGCATTGCGCGCACTGATCTGCGGCTCGATGGCCTACGACACCATCATGGTGTTCCAGGACCGCTTCAAGAACCACATCCTGCCGGACCAGGTACACATCCTGAACGTGTCCTTCCTGGTGCCGCAGATGCGCCGCGAGTTCGGCGGCTGCGCCGGCAACATCGCCTACAACCTGAAGTTGCTCGGCGGCGATCCGCTGCCGATGGCCACCGTCGGCGAGGACTTCGCGCCCTACCGCGACTGGCTGGACAAACACGGCATCAACCGCCGTCACGTCACCGAGGTACCCGGCAGTTACACCGGCCAGGCCTTCATCACCACCGACCTAGATGACAACCAGATCACCGCCTTTCACCCCGGCGCCATGAACGAGTCGCATCGCAACTCGCTGGCCGACGTGCAGGCCGTGGACATCGGCATCGTCGCCCCGGACGGCCGCGACGGCATGCTGCTGCACGCGCGGGAATTCGCCGAGGCCGGCGTGCCGTTCATCTTCGATCCCGGCCAGGGACTGCCGATGTTCGACAAGGCCGACCTGCTCGGCTTCATCGACCAGGCGACCTGGATCACCGTCAACGATTACGAAATCGAACTGCTGCAGACGCGCACCGAACTGTCGGCCGGCGACATCGCCAAGCGCGTCGAGGCGCTGATCGTCACCCGCGGCAGCAAGGGATCCAGCATCTACGCTGGCGGCCACCGCATCGACATCCCGGCCGTGACGCCGGCTGCCGTCAACGACCCCACCGGCTGCGGCGACGCCTACCGCGCCGGCCTGCTGTACGGCCTGCTGCACAAACTGGACTGGCCGACCACCGGGCGCATCGCCTCGCTGCTGGGCGCGCTCAAGATCGAGCACCACGGCACGCAGAACCACCACTTCACGCGCGAGGACTTCGAGCGCCGTTTCGTGGCCGAATTCGGCCACGGCTTCTAGGCCGGCCACCATCACGCGGGGTCGGCAGGCCTGAACACCGGCATGACATCGGCGCCGAAACGATCGATGAACGCCCGGGAAGACTTCCAATGCACCCGCTGGCTGGGCACGCAGGCGCAGAAAGGCCGCATCCGGTTCTGGGTACGCCATCCGGTTCGGCGCGAAGGCAGTTCGTTCTTCCGGCAGAAGGCCGATGGCCGCTTCTGCCCGGATTTCCTGTGTCAGCCGCCCGGCACCGCGGACCAGCCGGGGCCGATCCTGGCGGTCGAGTACACGGGCGCGGATCGCTGGGCGGGAGCCGAAGGCGATCGCCTGATCGGCGGCCTGTGGGCGAACCTGTCCGAGGACCGTTGCAGCTTCGTGATGGTCACGGACAAACGCTGGGAGCGGATCGACGCGCAGTTGCCATGAACCCCGCGCCTGCCGCCCCCGATCCCACCGCCCTGGCGGCCACGCTGCGTACCCTGGCCACGGAGCTGGGTTTCACCGGCCTTGGCATCGGCGGCGTGGACCTGGCCGTGGCCGAACAGCATCTGACCGACTGGCTGGCGCGCGGCTATCACGGCGACATGGCGTGGATGGCCCGCCACGGCGCAAAGCGCTCGCGGCCGGCCGAGCTGGTGCCCGGCACGCTGCGGGTGATCTCGGTGCGCATGGACTACTGGCCGCACGGCGCCGCCGCGCCCTGGCCGGTGCTGGAATCACCGACGCTGGGCTACGTGTCGCGCTATGCGCTGGGCCGGGATTACCACAAGCGGGTCCGCCAGCGCCTGCAATCATTGGCGGACGGCATCGCCGCCCTGATCGGCCCGTTCGGCTACCGCGTCTTTTGCGACAGCGCGCCGGTGCTGGAAAAGCCGCTTGCCCAGCAGGCCGGCCTGGGCTGGATCGGCAAGCACACCTGCCTGATCGACGCGCGCGGCGGGTCGTGGTTTTTTCTGGGCGAGATCTACACCGACCTGCCGCTGCCGCTGGACGCGCCGGCCGGCGGCCATTGCGGAACCTGCCGCGCCTGCATCGACGTGTGCCCGACCGGCGCCATCGTGGCGCCCTACGTGCTGGACGCCCGGCGCTGTATCTCGTACCTGACCATCGAGCATCCGGGGCCGATCCCGGAGCCGCTGCGCCCGCTGCTGGGCAACCGCATCTACGGCTGCGACGACTGTCAGCTGGTGTGCCCGTGGAACAAGTTCGCGCGCCCGACCGGCGAGGCGGATTTCGCGCCCCGGCATGGTTTGGACGCGCCGCGGCTGATCGATCTGATGGACTGGACCGCGGACCAGTTCGACACCCGCCTGGCCGGCTCGGCCATCCGGCGCATCGGTCACCAGCGCTGGCAGCGCAACATCGCCGTGGCGCTGGGCAACGCGCCGGCCGGCGATGCCGACACCGTGGCCTGCCTGCGGCGGCATGGCGACAGCGCCTCGCCACTGGTGGCCGAGCATGTCGCCTGGGCGCTGCAGCGGCATGGCGCCGGCTGAGCAGGCCAGAGCGTCAGTTCAAGTCCAGCTTGAGCATGCGGTAGCGCAACTGGCGCAGGGTCAGGCCCAGGCGCGCGGCGGCGGCGGTGCGGTTGTAGCGGGTGGCTTCCAGCGCCGCCACGATGCGGGCGCGCTCGACGCCGTCCAGTTCGGCGTCCAGATCGTCACCGCCGGCGCCTCCCTGCGGCGGGTACTCGCAGGCGGCCGGCAGGTGCAGGTCGGCGCGGTCGATCTGCGGCCCCTCGCACAGCGCGGCGGCACGCTCCAGGATGTTTTCCAGCTCGCGCACGTTGCCCGGGAAGGCATAGCCCTGCAGGGCCGTCAAGGCAGCGGGCGTCAGCTCCAGCCGCTCGCCGCCGGCCATGCGCGCCAGCAGATCGGCCGCCAGCGCCGGGATGTCCTGCGCCCGGTCGCGCAGCGGCGGCACGGTGACTTCGATGACGTTGATGCGGTAGTAGAAGTCCTGGCGTACGCGCCCGTCACGCACCAGGGCGGCCAGATCCTCATGCGTGGCGCTGAGCACACGCGCATCGACCGGTATTTCCTGACGCGCACCGACCGGGCGCACGGCCCGCTCCTGCAGCGCCCGCAGCAGCTTGACCTGCATGGCCGGCGGCACGGCACCGATTTCGTCCAGGAACAGCGTGCCGCCGGCGGCGGTCTGGAACAGGCCCTCGCGGTCGGCGCTGGCGCCGGTGAAGCTGCCCTTGACGTGCCCGAACAGCTCGCTTTCCAGCAGATGTTCCGGAATGGCGCCGCAGTTGACCGGCACGAACGGTCCGCTGGCGCGCGCGCCCTGGGCGTGAATCAAGCGCGCCACGCGCTCCTTGCCGACGCCCGACTCGCCGCGGATGAACACCGGCGCCTGGCTACGCGCGAGCTTGGCGACCATGACCCGCAGCGCCTGCATGGCCGGCGATTCGCCGATCAGGCTTGGCACGGTGCCGGCCTCGGCCCGCACCCGCGACAGCCGCAGCGCCTGATCGATCAGGCCCCGCAGGCCCTGCACGTTGACCGGCTTGTTGACGAAATCAAACGCACCGGCCTTCATGGCCGCCACCGCCGCACCGACATCGCCGTGGGCGGTGATCATGGCCACCGGCAGGTGCGGCTGCGTGCGCTGGATGTGCTCGATCAACTCGAGGCCGCTGCCGTCGGGCAGGCGCAGGTCGCACAGGCACAGGCGGTAGCTGGCGTCGGTCAGGGCCTGCCTGGCGGCGACCAGGGTGCCGGTGCTGTCGCTTTGCAGGCCCATGCCGCGCAGGGTGATGGCCAGCAGCTCGCACAGGTCCGGCTCGTCGTCGACGATCAGCACGCGCGGCGCGTCTTCGGGAAGGGCGTTCATATCAGCTGCCTGCGCCGGCGGTCCGCCAGCACGATGCGAAAGCCGGCCCCGCCGGCCGCCGGCGTGTAGTACTCGATGCGCGCCTGGTTGGCGGCGCACAGCTCGCGCGCCATGAACAGACCAAGCCCGGTGCCGTCGGCGCGGCTGGTGTGGAACGGCTCGAACAATCGGTCACGCTCGGCCAGCGGCACGCCAGGGCCGCGGTCCTCGACCTCGATCAGCGGCCGGTCGCGCGATGCCGACTGGCGGGCGCGCACGCTTACCCGCGGATGGGCCGCGCGCGCCGCATGGCGAAGGCCGTTGTCCAGCAGGTTCTCGATCACCTGTTGCAGCTGCCCCGGCGTGCCGCGCGTCACCGCGTCCGACTCGACACTCAGTGCAATGGCGCGGCGCGGCACCGCGCGGCTGGCGCAGTAGGCATCGATGACCTGCGCCAGCCAGGGCCCGAGCTCCAGCAATTCGGTTTCCACCCGCTGCGGCCGCCCGAGCGCCAGCACCTCATCGACGATCTGGTTCACGCGCCCGCTCTGGCGCAGCAGGATTTCGACCAGCTGCTGCTGATCGGCGCCCAGTCGGGCATCCTCGCCCAGCAGCTGGGCCGCGTGGCTGATGGCGCCCAGGGGGTTTCGCACCTGATGGGCGATGCTGGCCACCAGGCGACCGAGCGCGGCCAGCTTCAGCAACTGCGCCTGCTGGTTCAGGGTCGCCATGTCGTCCAGGAAGATCAGCACGTCTGCGGACTGACCGCTGCCAAGCGGCGCAAAGCGCGGCACCCAGGCGTCGGTGGGACTGCCGGGCCGGGGCTCCTGGCCACCCCGCCACAGGGTCAGGGCCCGATCCAGCTGCGGCGCCACTTCCGGCAGCCGGCTGGCGGGGCCGATGCGGCGTCCGAGCAGGCGCGCCGCCGAGCCGTTGGCAAGACGGATGCGCTGTGCCGCGTCGATGACCAGGACCCCGGTCTGCATGCGCTGGATGATCTCGTCGTTCAGGCGCACCAGCGCCAGCGCCTCGGCCCGCCGATCGCTGGCCAGCAGGGTGCTGCGCCGCACCCGGCGCGCCATCTCGAAGGCCAGCACGGCGGCGGCAAAGCAGGTGGCGCCCAGCAGACCGGCCTGGGTATAGGTCGGCGCCAGGTCGAGCATATTGACCCGGTACAGGCTCTCGCCGAGCACCGCCAGGGCGGCCAGGGCGGCATACAGAAAGGCCAGCCGGCCGGACACCAGCAGGCCGCCACCGGCCACCACCACCACCAGCAGGATGCCAAGCCCGCTGGCAAGCCCGCCGCTGGCGTGGGTGAGCACGGTGATGGCCGCGACATCGGCCGCAACCAGCAGGGTGACTTGCAGATTGAAGCGCGGCCAGCGCAGCGCGAGCGCCACCAGGCCCAGCACGGCGCCGCTCAGGTAGGCCACGGCGGCCAGGCGATACAGGTGCGGCTCGGCGCTGCCCAGCGGCTTCAACGGCGGCTGCAGCAGGCTCAGGCCCAGCAGCATCCCGGCACTGCCCAGGCGCAGCAGGTTGAACCAGAACAGCGGACGCCAGGTGAGCCGATCCTGCGGATCCCCCCCCGCCAGGCCGACCAGCGCACTGCTGG
Organism: Immundisolibacter cernigliae; assembly: GCF_001697225.1. Lineage (GTDB taxonomy): Bacteria > Pseudomonadota > Gammaproteobacteria > Immundisolibacterales > Immundisolibacteraceae > Immundisolibacter > Immundisolibacter cernigliae. Next base: position 1,603,113 of record NZ_CP014671.1, on the reverse strand, counting down.
GACCCTCGCCCGAAAAATCCTGGGATTGGCCTTCGGCTGCCGCCTCGGAATCGCCGCCGCCAGCCCGCGCCCGACGGTGACCAGACCCGCGAGCCGGCGCCGGCCCGGGGCGCTGGCGCGTGACCTCAGCCACCGCCGACGGTAGCCCGCCAGCGCGCCTGCAGCCAGTCGCGCATCAGCCAGCGCAGCCCGTCGTGGGCGGCAAAGGTGCGCACCCATTCGCGCCCGCGCACGAACTGCCGGTGCCGAGCGGCGGTGCCGTGGGCATCCGCCCGGCCCAACCAGACGGTGCCGACCGGCTTCTGGTCGGTGCCGCCGTCCGGACCGGCAATGCCGGTGATCGACAGGCCGATGTCGGCGCCGAAGCGCTCGCGCACGCCGCGCGCCATCTGCTGCGCCACCGGCTCGCTGACCGCGCCGTGCTCGGCCAGCGTGGCCGCGTCCACGCCCAGCAGGTCGTGCTTGGCACTGTTGGCGTAACTGACCACGCCGCCCAGGAAATAGGCCGACGCGCCCGGCAGGTCGGTGATGATCTTGCCCACCAGGCCGCCGGTACAGGACTCGGCCACGGCAAAGGTCTGGCCGGTTTCGGTCAGGTAGCGCGCGAACAGCTCGGGCGTGCCCAAGGAGCTGAAATCGAGCAGGTAGTCGGCGAAATTCTCCAGCGCGAAGGCGCGCAGGCTGTGGATCTGTGCCTCGCTGGCGTCGTACAGCTTCAGTTCCAGTTCCGGGAAGATCGCCCGGTAGCCGAGCTCGATGTTCTGGTCGGCCCACGGCCGCATGGCCTCGGCCAGACTGGACTCGCCGATGCCCAGAAAACGCATGAAGCTGTGGGTTGCCTTGCGCGCCTGCGGCAGGCTGGCCAGGAAGGTGCGCAGCATGGGCTGCATCTCGCGCGGCGGCCCGGGCAGCGCCACGACGCGCCGCTCATCGCCGGCCAGCGAGAGACTTGCCACGAAACCCGGCGCCGTGCCGTTGGGGTTGGCCAGAATCTGCGCCCCGGCCGGAAACATCGCCTGCTTGCGATTGTTCTCGGTCAGCGGGATGCCGAACTCGGCGAAGCGGCGCTCCACATGCTGCCAGCTTGGCAGGTCGAACTGCAGCGGCACCTGGGCCAGCTGCGCCACCACCTCGGCGGTCAGGTCGTCCTCGGTCGGCCCCAGGCCGCCGGTCATGAACACCCAGCCGGCGCGGTCCAGTGCCGTGCGCAGGACAAAGTCCAGATCCATGCGCCGGTCGCCGGCCGTGAGCATGAGCTGGATCTCGAAACCGGCCTCGCCCAGCTGGCGCGCCAGCTCGGCACTGTTGCTGTCGATCAGTTCACCCCGCAGCACCTCCTCGCCGGTACTGACGATGCAGGCGGTCAGTCTGGGAATACTCACGCTGGACGCTCGCGGGTGAAGGGCCGGACAACGCCGGGCAGTATGCCGTGCGCCTTTGCGCGCCGTAAACTTCGCGCCCCGCCGCCCGCCGCCATGCCATGCCCGCCGTCTTTCTGCTCGGTCCGACCGCCTCCGGCAAGTCGGCGCTGGCGCTGGCCATCGCCGGTCGCCTGCCGTGCGAGATCGTCAGCGTGGACTCCGGCCAGGTCTATCGGGGCATGGACATCGGCACCGCCAAGCCCGACGCCGCCACGCGCGCCACCGTGCCGCACCACCTGATCGACATTCGCGATCCGGACCAGCCCTACTCGGCGGGCGAATTTCGCGACGACGCGCTGCGCCTGATCGCGCAGATCGAGGCCCGCGGCCGGGTGCCGCTGCTGGTCGGCGGCACCTTCCTGTACTTTCGCGCACTGGAGCGGGGCCTGGCGACGCTGCCGGCCGCCGATCCGCAGCTGCGGCTGGCGATCGAAGACGAAGCCGCCGCGCGCGGCTGGCCGGCATTGCACGCGGAGCTGGCCGGCGTCGATCCGACAGCGGCGGCGCGCATCGCGCCGGCCGATCGCCAGCGCATCAGTCGCGGCCTTGAGGTGTACCGCCTCACCGGTCGGCCGCTCAGTGCCTGGCAGGCGCAGGCCGCACAAGCCGCCCATCCGCCTGCACTGCGCCTGATCCTGGCGCCGCCGGCCCGGGCCACGCTGTACGCGGCCGTCGATGCGCGCCTCGAGGCCATGCTCGTCGCCGGTCTGCAGGACGAGGTCGCGCGCCTGCGGGCGGCCGGCTACAGCCGCGATCTGCCGGCCCTGCGGGCGGTTGGCTACCGCCAGATGTGGAGCCATCTGGCCGGTGAAACCGATTACCCGACCCTGGTCGAAGCCGCCAAGACCGCCAGCCGCCAGTACGCCAAGCGCCAGCTGACCTGGCTGCGCGGCGACCCGCACGGGCACTGGCTGGACCCGGCCGGCCGCGGCGTGCTCGACCGGGCCTGTGGCCTGATCCGTGCCCTGATCGGCAAGGGCGCCGCCTGAGCGGCGAACCCTCGCACCACGGCGCGGTCGAAGCGACGGTCGCCGGCCGCCTTGAACCGGCGGCGGCCGGCACCCATATTGCTACACTGACGATGCGGGCCAGCCGCCATGGCCTGTTCACACGCGAGGACTACACAAATGAAAAAATCCCAGGGCCTGCAGGATCCGTTCCTGAACCAGCTGCGCAAGGAGCACATTCCGGTCTCCATCTTCCTGGTCAACGGCATCAAGCTGCAGGGCCATGTCGAGGCCTTCGACCAGTACGTCGTGGTGCTCAAGAACGCCGTATCGCAGATGATCTACAAGCACGCCATCTCGACCGTGGTACCGGGGCGGCCGGTGCGCGTTCCGACCGTGGTCGAGGGTGAGGAAGCGGCTGGCGAGGAGGCAAGCGATTCTTAAGCTGACCACCGACCCCGCCGCGCCCGCCCCGGCAGGTGCGAACGGGGCAACGGCGGCGCCCGCGCAGCGGGTCATCGTGGTGGCGGTCGAGCTGCCGGGCGCCGACATCCCGCTCGAGGACGACCTGGCCGAGGCGCTGGAACTGACCCGCGCCGCCGGCGGCCAGGTGGTGGGCACTCTCACCTGCCGGCGCGCGCAGGTCGACCCGGCGCTGTTCATCGGCAGCGGCAAGGCGGCCGAACTGGCGCAGCAGGTGGCCGACGCCTGCGCCGAACTGGTCATCTTCAACCACCCGCTGAGCCCATCCCAGGAGCGCAACCTGGAGCGCCTGCTCAAGTGCCAGGTGGTGGACCGCATCGGCCTGATTCTGGACATCTTCGCCCGCCGCGCGCGCTCGCACGAGGGCAAGCTGCAGGTCGAACTGGCGCAGCTGCGCCATCTGTCCACCCGCCTGGTGCGCGGCTGGACTCACCTCGAGCGCCAGAAAGGCGGCATCGGCCTGCGCGGCCCCGGCGAGAGCCAGCTGGAAACCGACCGTCGCCTGCTGCGCGCCCGCCTGCGCCAGCTCGAAACGCGCCTGGAGCGCCTGGTCGGCCAGCGCATCAACAGCCGCCGTCAGCGCACGCGCAGCGAAACGCCTACCGTGGCGCTGGTCGGTTACACCAACAGTGGCAAATCGACGCTGTTCAACGCGCTGACGGCGGCCGACGTGTTCGCCGCCGACCTGCTGTTCGCCACGCTCGACTCCACCCTGCGCCGCCTGGAACTGCCGGACTGCGAACCGCTGGTACTGGTCGACACGGTCGGTTTCGTGCGCCGCCTGCCGCACGACCTGGTGGCGGCCTTTCGCTCCACGCTGGAAGAGGTCCGCAGCGCCAGCCTGCTGCTGCACGTGGTGGACGCCTCCCGCGACGACCAGCGCCAGCTGATGCTGCAGCAGGTCAACGGCGTGCTGCAGGACATCGGCGCCGGCGACATCCCGCAGATCGAGGTCATGAACAAGATCGACCTGACCACCCGCGCGCCGCTGCGCAGCGGCGGCGAGCTGGGCGGCCCCGAGCGGGTATGGCTGTCGGCACGCAGCAGTGCGGGTCTGGATCTGCTGCGGGACGCCATCGGCGAGCGCTTTGCGGACGGCATCTCGCACCAGAGCCTGCACCTGCCCCGTTGCGACGGGCGCCTGCGCGCGCAGGTGTTTCGCCTGGCACAGGTGCGGCACGAGCAGTTCGACGCCGACGGCGGCTGGCAGGTGGAGTTCGACATCCGCCGCCGCGAACTGGGGCAGCTGGCGCCGCTGCTGGCTGCCGCCCAGGTCCTGCCGGCCCGCGCGCGACCTGTGGAACAATAAGCGCCCCCAAACGCCGGCCCCCCCCGGCACTCAGGAGAAATTGATGGCCTGGAACGAACCGGGCGGGTCCGGCAATCGCGACCCGTGGGGTCGGCGTGCCGACGCTGGACCGCCGGACCTGGACGAGGTGTTTCGCCGGCTGCGCAAGCGTTTCGGCGGCAATTCCGGCTCCGGCAACAACACCGCCGGCGGACCGCCGCCGGCCCTGTGGGGCGGACTGCTGGGCCTGCTGGTGGCCCTGTGGCTGGCCTCCGGCTTCTACATGGTCCGCGAGGGCGAGCGCGGCGTGGTGCTGCGCTTTGGCAAATTCGCCAGCACCTCCACACCTGGTTTGCGCTGGCACCTGCCGTATCCGGTCGAGCGCGTGCTGCGCGTGAACATCGGCGAGATCCGCACCGCCGAGGTCGGCTACCGCAACCAGGCGCGCAGCCGCACCGAAGCCGACGTGACGCAGGAGTCGCAGATGCTGACCGCTGACGAGAACATCGTCGACGTGAAGCTGGCCGTGCAGTACCGCGTCAAGGACGCCGCCGACTACGTGTTCAAGGTGCGCGACCCGGACCTGACCGTGCAGCAGGTCGCCGAGTCGGCGATCCGCGAGGTGGTCGGCAAGAGCCGCATGGAGTTCATCCTGACCGAAGGTCGCGACGCGGTCACCCAGCAGGCCGCCCTGCTGTTGCAGGGAACCCTCGACCGCTACCAGACCGGCATCGAAGTGACCTCCGTCAACATGCAGGACGCGCAGCCGCCCGAGCCGGTGCAGGCAAGTTTCTTCGATGCCGTCAAGGCCCGCGAGGACGAGCAGCGCCTGATCAACGAGGCCCAGGCCTACCGCAATGAAGTCATCCCGCGGGCCCGTGGCGAGGCGGCGCGCATCCTCGCCGACGCCGAGGCCTATCAGGGCCAGATCATCGCCCGCGCCGAGGGCGACACTGCCCGCTTCGCCCAGATTGCCGAGCAGTACCGGGCGGCGCCGGTGGTGACCCGCCAGCGCCTGTACCTGGAAACCATGGAACAGGTGCTGTCGCGCACGCCCAAGGTGCTGATGAGCGGCGATGCCGGCAAGCTCACCGTGCTGCCGCTGGATCGGCTGCTGTCGTCCGGCAGCAGCGAGCCGGCCGCAACCGCCCAGACGGCCGTCCCGACGCCGCCACCCATCAGCCTGCCGATACGACCGTCGCGCGAGCGCACCGACTACGTGCGCGGCCGGGAGCCCCGCCCATGAGCAATCGTCTGCCGATCATCGGCGCCCTCCTCCTGCTGGCCCTGGTGCTGATCAATGCGACCTTCTACACGGTCGACCAACGCGAGCGGGTGCTGCTGTTCCGCCTGGGCGAGGTCATTGCCGCCGACCTGCCGCCGGGCCTGAAGGTGAAGACACCCTTCATCAACAGCATCGTCAAGTACGACGGCCGCATCCAGACGCTGGATCGCGGTCCCGTGCGCTACCAGACCAGCGAGCTGAAGAATGTGGTGGTCGATTCCTTCGTCAAGTGGCGCATTGCCGACACCAAGCGCTTTTTCGTGTCGGTCGGTGCCGGCGACGTCAACACGCGCCTGGCGCAGATGGTCAACGACCTGTCGCGCAACGAGTTCGGCAAGCGCACGGTGCAGGAGGCGGTCAGCGGCGACCGCGGCGAGATCATGGGCATCCTGCGTGAGCAGGCCAGCAAGCGGGCGGCCGAATTCGGCGTCGAGGTGATCGACGTGCGTCTCAAACGCGTGGATCTGCCTCCCGAAGTCAGCAGCTCGGTCTTCACCCGCATGGAGGCCGAACGCAAGCGTGTGGCCGCCGAGCTGCGCGCCAAGGGCGCCGAGGAAGGCGAGCGCATCCGCTCCCAGACCGACAAGGAGCGCACGCTGCTGCTGGCGCAGGCCGAGCGCGACGGTCAACGCCTGCGCGGCCAGGGCGACGCCGATGCGGCGGCGCTTTACGCCGAGGTAATCGGCCAGGACACCGATTTCTACGATTTCTATCGCAGCTTGGAAGCCTACCGCAGCAGCATCGGCACCAGCCGTGACCTGCTGGTGCTGGACCCGGACAGCGCGTTCTTCCGTTATTTCGACAACGCCCGCGCGGGCGCGCGCTGAGACCGATCGTGCACGATCTGGCGGCAGCTTTCTGCCTGGTGCTGGTGTTGGAAGGCGTGGTGCCGTTCCTGAGTCCGGCCATGCTGCGCCGCACCGCGGCCCTGACCAGCCAGATGCCGGACCGGGCGCTGCGCCTGGCCGGCCTGGGCAGCATGCTGGTCGGCCTGCTGCTGCTGCAGCTGGTGCGCTGAAGGTCGCCCATGCGCTGGTTGTTGCCGCCCGGCATCGAGGATTTGCTGCCGCCGCAGGCGCAGGCGCTGGAAGGCGCACGGCGGCGCTTGCTGGACCTGTTCGCCGCCTGGGGCTACCGGCTTGTGATGCCGCCGCTGGTGGAATACGCGGACGCGCTGCTGACCGGCACCGGAGCGGATCTGGCGCAGCAGACCTTTCAGGTCACCGACCCGCTGTCCGGGCGACTGTTGGCGATCCGCGCCGACATCACGCCGCAGGTGGCGCGCATCGATGCCCGCGACAGCGACCCGGCGCCGGCCCGGCTGTGCTATCTGGGCTCGGTGCTGACGGCGCAGGAGGCGGCCCCCGGCGCCTGCCGCAACCCCATGCAGGTCGGCGCCGAACTGTACGGTCACGGCGGCCCCGAGAGCGACGTCGAGGTGCTGCGCCTGATGCTGGCCACGCTGCGGGCGGCCGGTCACGACAGCGTGCACGTGGACCTCGGCCACGTCGGCATTTTCCGCGGCCTGAGCCGCGCCGCCGGGCTGGACACCGACGCCGAGCACACGCTGTTCGAGCTGCTGCAGCGCAAGGCGCGCGCCGACATCGCCGACTTCGTGTCGGGCCTGGGCCTGGCGGCGGCGATGCGGGACTGGTTCGTTCATCTGCCGCAGTGCTTCGGGCCCATCGACCGGCTGCCGGCGCTGCGCGCCATGCTGCCCGGCGTGCCGGAGCCGGTGACCGCAGCGCTGGAGGAGCTCGAAACCATCAGCCACGCGCTGCTGCGTTTCGAGCCGCAGCTGCCGCTGTTCGTGGATCTGGCCGAGTTGCGCGGCTACCACTACCACACCGGCATCGTGTTCGCCGCCTACGGCGCCGGCTACGGCCAGGCCATGGCCTGGGGTGGCCGCTATGACGGCGTCGGCGGGGTCTTCGGCCGCGCCCGCCCGGCCACCGGCTTCAGCGCCGACCTGAAACGACTGCTCGGCGCGCCGGCGCCGCAGGCGCTGCCGGTGCTGGCGCCCTGGTCCAGTGACCCCACACTCACGGCACTGGTCGAAGGCCTGCGGGCGGACGGCCGAACCGTGGTCTATGAACTCCCCGGCAGCGACACTGGCCCGGTCGGCGCACGCATCGTGCCGTGCGACGGCGGCTGGGCGCTGCAAGACGCAGGATAGGCAGATGGCGAAGAACGTTGTCGTGGTGGGCACCCAGTGGGGTGACGAGGGCAAGGGCAAGGTGGTCGACCTGCTGACCGAGCAGGCCGCCGCGGTGGTGCGCTTCCAGGGCGGCCACAACGCCGGCCACACGGTGGTGGTGGGCGGCGTCAAGACGGTGCTGCACCTGCTGCCGTCGGGCATCCTGCGCCCCGGCGTGCTGTGCCTGATCGGCAACGGCGTGGTGCTGGCGCCCGATGCGCTGCTCAAGGAAATTGCCGAGGTGGAAGCGGCCGGCGTCGACGTGCGCTCGCGCCTGCGCATCAGCCCGGCCTGCCCGCTGATCCTGCCCTGTCATGTGGCGCTCGACCAGGCGCGCGAGCTGGCGCTGGGCGCCGGCAAGATCGGCACCACCGGCCGCGGCATCGGCCCGGCCTACGAGGACAAGGCGGCCCGTCGCGCGCTGCGCATGGGCGATCTGCTGCAGCCGGCGCGCTGCGAGGCCAAGCTGCGCGAGCTGCTGGACCTGTACAACTTCCTGCTCACGCAGCGCTTCGGCCAGCCGGCGCTGGAACTCGAACCCATGCTCAAGCAGGCCCTGGCCTGGGGCGAGGCGCTGCGCGCGCTGGTGGATGACGTGCCCGGCCTGCTGCACGAGCTGATGGCGGCCGGCAAGCCGGTCATGTTCGAGGGCGCGCAGGGCACGCTGCTGGACGTGGACCACGGCACCTATCCGTTCGTCACCTCGTCCAACACCATCGCCGGCGCGGCCGCGGTCGGTGCCGGCGTCGGCCCGACCGCCATCGGCTACGTGCTTGGCATCACCAAGGCCTACACCACGCGCGTGGGCTCCGGCCCGTTCCCGACCGAGCTGTTCGACGCGGTCGGCCGGCACCTGGCGGATGTCGGCGCCGAGCGCGGCGCCACCACCGGCCGGCCGCGCCGCTGCGGCTGGTTCGATGCCGTCGCCATGCGCCGCAGCGTGCAGCTGAACGGCGTCAGCGGCCTGTGCATCACCAAGCTCGACGTGATGGACGGCCTGGACACGGTCAAGATCTGCACCGACTACCGCGGCGGTTCGGGGCAGTTCGGCCTGTACGACGCCGACGCGCTGGCCGCCTGCGAGCCGGTCTACGAGGAACTGCCCGGCTGGCAGGGCGTCAGCGCCGCCAGCGGCTTCGATCAACTGCCGGCCAACGCAGTGCGCTACCTGCGCCGGCTGGAAGAACTGCTGGGCGTACCGGTCGACATGGTATCAACCGGCGCCGAGCGTTCGCGCACCATCGTGCTGCGCCATCCGTTCGATTGAGAGCGTGTGACATTCAAGCTCTCGGCCCGGCCAGGGATGGCCGGTCGCATATCGGGCACGCAAGTGCCTGATATGCGGGAGCGAGTCCGGGCGTGTACCGGACTTGCGACAGAAGAAATGCACAGGACGTGCATTTCTTCTCAAACAGCGCCGCGCCAGCGCCAGAAACGCAAAACCCGCCGAAGGGCGGGTTTGTGGTGCGGGCTCAAAGCGCCCGCGGTGCGCACGGTTATATCCGGCCGGCATGCACCATCAAGGATGGTGCCGAGAAGAGGACTTGAACCTCCACGGGGTTTCCCCCACTAGCACCTGAAGCTAGCGCGTCTACCAATTTCGCCATCTCGGCCGATCCGCCCCGACCCCTGCGGACCGAAGCGAGCGCGGCATTCTACCGGCCACCGGCCGGCTGTCAACGAATCATTACCCATGACAAAACGAAGTTCACCCAAAGATCCCCACGGCAAACGCGAAGCGGCCCGCTACGAGCGCCCGATCGCCAGCCGCGAACTGATCCTCGACGTGCTGGCCCGGGCCGGCAAACCGCTGCCGGCCGTAGCCATCGCAGAGCAACTCGCCATCACCGACGACTGGGCCTTCGAGGCACTGGCCAAGCGCCTGGGCGCCATGGTGCGTGACGGCCAGCTGCTGCTGGACCGCCGCGGCCGCTACGGCCCGGTGCAGCAGATGGACCTGCTGCGCGGCCGGGTCAGCGCGCACAAGGACGGCTACGGCTTTTTCATCGCCGACGGCGAGCATGCGGATCTGTACCTGTCGCCGCGCGAAATGCGCGCGGTGATGGACGGCGACCGGGCCGTGGCCAGCGTCACCGGCGTCGACGCCCGTGGTCGCTATGAAGGCAGCATCGTCGAGGTGCTGGAGCGCCGCCACCGTCGCGTGGTCGGTCATTACCGGCGCGACGACAAGCTGGCCTGGCTGGTGCCGGACGACCGCCGGCTGGGCGGCGAGATCCTGGTCACGGACAGCGCCATCGGCAAGAAAGTGCGTGACGGTCAGATTGCGGTGGTCGAGATCACCCACTACGCCGACCGCCGGCAACCGGCCCGCGGGCTGCTGGTCGAACTGCTGGGCGAGCACATGGCGCCGGGCATGGAAATCGACATCGCGCTGCGCAAGCACGACCTGCCCTGGCAATGGCCAGCGCCGGTCGAAGCCCAGGCGGCCGGTTTCAACGCCCGTGTCACGGCTGCCGACAGCCGCGGCCGCGAGGATTTCACGCACCTGCCGCTGATCACCATCGACGGCGAGGACGCGCGCGACTTCGACGACGCCGTTTACGCCGAACGCGACGGCCGCGGCTGGCGGCTGCTGGTGGCGATCGCCGACGTGAGCCACTACGTACGCCCGGGCAGCGCCATCGACGTCGAAGCGCACCTGCGCGGCACGTCTGTGTACTTCCCGCAGCGCGTCATTCCGATGCTGCCGGAAGTGTTGTCGAACGAGCTGTGCTCGCTCAAGCCCGAGGTCGAGCGCCTGGCGCTGGTGTGCGACATGCGCATCAATGCCCGTGGCGAGGTAAAGGAATACCGCTTCGCCCGCGGCGTCATCCGCTCGCATGCCCGCACCACGTACACCGAGATCGCCGCCGTCGTTGCCGGTGACGAAACCCAGCGAGCGCACTACCAGGCACTGGAGCCGCAGATCCAGACCCTGCACCGTCTGTACCAGGCCCTGGACGGCGAGCGCCAGCGGCGCGGCGCGGTGGAGTTCGAATCGTCCGAGGCGCGCATCGTCTACGGCCCGGACCGCAAGATCGACCGCATCGAGCCGGTCACGCGCAACGTCGCCCACTGCATGATCGAGGAGTGCATGATCGCCGCCAACCGCTGCGCGGCGCAGTTCCTGAGCGAGCGCGCGCTGCCGGCCCTGTACCGGGTGCACGACCGCCCGAACGCGGAAAAAGTCACGGCGCTGCGAAGCTTCCTGGCCGAGTTCGGCCTGCAACTGGGCGGCGGCGACGAGCCCACGCCGTCGGACTATCGCGCTTTGACCGAGCTGATCGCGCAGCGTCCAGACCGCTACCTGCTGCAAATTCCGGTCCTGCGCAGCTTCAAGCAAGCCATCTACGACGCCGAATGCCGCGGCCACTTCGGCCTGTCGCTGGAGGCCTACGCGCACTTCACCTCGCCCATCCGTCGCTACCCGGACCTGCTGGTACACCGCGCCATCGTGCATGCGCTGCGCGGGCGCAAGGCCAGCTCCTACCACTACACGGGCGAGCAGATGGCGACGCTGGGCGCGCACTGTTCGCTCACCGAGCGGCGCGCCGACGACGCCACGCGCGAAGTCATCGCCTGGCTCAAGTGCGAGTTCCTGCAGGATCGCGTCGGCGAGGTCATGAGCGGTCTGGTCAGCGGCGTGGCGGCGTTCGGCCTGTTCGTGACCCTGGACGGCGCCTACACCGAAGGCCTGGTGCACATCACGGCGCTGCCGGAGGACTACTACCACTTCGATCCGCTGCACCACCACCTGACCGGCGAGCGGCGGCGGCGCGTGTTCCGGCTCGGCGATCGCCTGCAGGTGCGGGTCATGCGCGTGGACCTGGACGAACGCAAGATCGATCTGGATTACCTGGGCCGCGAGGGAGAGCGCGTCGCCGAGCCGGCCGTCAGTCGCGACGCCCCCCGCCGCACGCGCAAGCGGCGATGAACAGCCGCCACCTTGCCTATGGCCTGCATTCGGTGCGGGCATTGCTGGAGCGGGAACCGGCTGCCGTTGCGCGCCTGCTGGTCACGGACCGCGACCGCGGCACCTTGAGCGAGCTGGCGACACTGGCCACCCGGCACGGCGTCCCGGTCGAACTGCGCTCTGCGGCGACGCTGGACCGCCTGACGGCGCACGCCACCCACCAGGGCGTGCTGGCGCTGCTGGCCGCGCCGCCGCAGGCACTCGACGAGAACGCGCTCGAAGGCATTCTCGAACAGGCCGAGCGGCCGTTGCTACTGGTACTGGACGAGGTGCAGGACCCGCGCAACCTGGGCGCCTGCCTGCGCAGCGCCGATGCCGCCGGCGCGCACGCCGTGATCGCGCCGCGCCGCAACGCGGCGGGGCTTACCGCGGCCGCCATCAAGACCGCCGCCGGCGCCGCCAGTACCGTGCCGTTCGTGCAGGTCGGCAACCTCGCCCGCACGCTGCGCTTCCTGAAAGGCGCCGGGCTCGCCCTGTACGGTGCCGACGCGCGCGCCGACACCACGCTGTACGACACAGACCTCGCGCCGCCCTGCGCCCTGCTGCTGGGTGGCGAGGGCCAGGGCCTGCGCCGGCTCACGCGCGAGCTGTGCGACGGCCTGATCACCATCCCGATGACCGGCGCGGTCGGCAGCCTGAACGTGTCGGTGGCGGCGGCGGTGTGCCTGTTCGAGGCCGTGCGCCAGCGGCGGTCTTGTCCCGGCGGACCCGCCTGAGTAGAATCACCGCCCTTTTGCCGGCCGCGATAAAAACCACACAGCGGCATCCTTGCCCGGATTCGTGCGATCCGAGCTGTCAGCCACAAGGAGTGTTCATGCGTCATTACGAAATCGTGCTCCTGGTCCACCCGGACCAGAGTGAGCAGGTGCCCGCCATGCTCGAGCGCTACCGCAGCGTGATCGAGACCCGCGGCGGGGCGATTCACCGCCAGGAAGACTGGGGGCGCCGCCAGCTGGCCTACCCGATCGCCAAGGTACACAAGGCGCACTACCTGCTGCTGAACATCGAGGCCAACGACGAGGCCATGCGCGAGCTGGCCAGCGCGTTCCGCTTCTCCGATGCGGTGCTGCGCAATCTGGTCATCAAGCGTGACGAGGCGGTCACCGAGCCGTCCGCCATCGCCATTGCCCGCGAGAGCGAGGAGCGGCGTGATCGTCGGCCGCGCCGCGATGAGCGCGACGGGGAAGCCGTCGCCGCCGAGGGTGATGCCGAAGGCGACGACGCCGTCGCCGACGATACCGACGCCTGACCCAAGCCCGCACCAGGAACCCGAACATGGCCCGCTATCTGCGCCGCAAGAAATTCTGCCGCTTCACTGCCGATCAGGTAACCGAGATCGACTACAAGGATCTGGAAACCCTGAAGCAATACATCTCCGAGACCGGCAAGATCATCCCGACCCGCATCACCGGCACCAGCGCGCGCTATCAGCGCCAGCTGACGCGCGCCATCAAGCGCGCCCGTTTCCTGTCGCTGCTGCCGTACAGCGACGCGCACTAGACCGGTGACCGGGGCGCCCGCCGCCGGCGATCGCCTGGCGACGCTGGCGGCCTGGCTGGCGGCGGGCGGGTGGCGCGCTGCGGCACTGCTGGCGGCGCTGGCGGTCGCCCTGCTGGCCGCGCTGCTGTTGCCCGGCGCGGTGCTGTTGTTGCCGCTGGCCTTGGCCTGCAATGTGGCCGGCATCAGCCTGCTGGCGCTCGAAGCCGGTCCGCAGGCCGCGCTGCGCAGCCTGCTGCTGACGGTCCTGCTGCTCACGCCGCTGGTACTGGTCGGAGGCGCCGGCCTGCTCGGGCCGGCACTGCTGTTTGCCTGGCTGCCGGGCCTGGCCGCGGGCCTTGCGCTGCGATCCGCGCGCAGCCTGCCGCTGGGACTGTTCGTGCTCACGGCGCTGGCGGTGACGGTGGTGCTGGTTGTGAACCAGACCGGGCTGCCTACCGGCGAGCCCGAAGGCCGACAGGCTTTGGTCGATGCGCTGCTCAAGCTGAACGCGAAGCTGCCGGCGGGGGAACTCGAGGCGGCACTGGATGTGATGTTGCAGCTGGCCGGCGGCCTGCTGGCGCTGGTGCTGCTGGGCACGTGGACCGGCGGCCTCGCCCTGGCGCGCAGCCTGCAGGCGCGGCTGCGGCGGCCGGGCGCCTTCGCGCAGGAGTTTCGCGCGCTGCGCTTCGGGCGCGCGTACAGCCTGCTGGTAGTGGCAGCGGTTGCGGCGGCGCTCACGCTGCGCCTGGCCGCTGGCGGCCTGGCGGTGGAACTGGCGCTGGTGCTGGCGCTGCCGCTGTTGCTGCAGGGGCTGGCCCTGGTGCACGCGGAAACGGCGCGGCGCGGCTGGTGGAGCCGCCTGCCGTGGGCGGTGTACCTGATGCTGGTGCTGGCCACGCCGCAGATCGGGTCGCTGCTGGTTCTGCTGGGCCTGATGGATAATTGGCTCGATTTCAGAAACCGCCCGCTGCGCTGAGCGCGGGCACCCGGGCAACGCCAAGCGACGCGGCGCTGCCCGCGGGCCAGGGATGGCCCGCCGCGAATCGGTCACGCACGTGACCGATTCGGCGAAGGCGCGGCAGGTCCAGGACCGGCCGCGGCGTACGCTGGGAAATCCAGGATGGATTTATCCAGCGCTTAACCTAGCAACAGCCTGGAGGCTGCGGTCATGCAAGTGATTCTGATGGAAAAAATTCGGCACCTGGGCAACGTCGGTGACCGGGTCGAGGTCAAGGGCGGCTACGGGCGCAACTACCTGCTGCCGACCGGCAAGGCCGTGTTCGCCTCGCGTGACAACGTCGCGCGCTTCGAGGAACAGCGGGCCGCCATCGAGAAAGCCGCCGCCGAAACCCTCGCCAAAGCGCAGGCCCGCGCCACCGCCCTGCAGGATGTGAACGTGACCATCGCCCACAAGGCCGGTGACGGCGGCCGTCTGTTCGGGTCGGTCACCACGCGTGAGATCGCCACCGCGCTGACCGCCGCCGGGCACGCCGTGGACAAGCAGGAGCTGAACCTGCCCGAAGGCGCCATCCGCAACCTGGGCAGCTTCCCGCTGGACGTGAACCTGCACGCGGACCTGGTGGCGCGCCTCACCGTCGAGGTGGTGGCGGAGTAATCCCCCACCCCGCTCGCCCCATGGCCGACCCGGCCGCGCTCAAGGTTCCGCCGCATTCCATCGAGGCCGAACAGTCGGTACTCGGTGGCCTGCTGCTGGAAGGTACCGCCTGGGACCTGGTCTCGGACCGGCTGGTCGACGAGGACTTCTACCGCCAGGACCATCGCCTGATCTACCAGGCCATCCGGCGTGTGTACGACCAGGGCCGGCCGTGCGACCTGATCACGGTCGCCGAGTGCCTGGAGCAGTCCGAAGAGCTCGACCGCGCCGGTGGCATGGCCTATCTGGGCCTGCTGGCGGGCGGCGTGGCCAGCGCCGTCAACATTGCCGCCTATGCAGACATCGTGCGCGAGCGGGCCATCGCCCGGCATCTGATCAGCGTCGGCAGCAACATCGCCGACAGCGGCTTTCACCCGCAGGGCCGCCCCGTCGCCGAGCTGCTCGACGCCGCCGAAAGCCAGGTATTCGAGATCGCCGAGCGCGGCGCCCGCGCCCGCTCGGGCTTCTCCGCCATCAAGGATCTGCTGCCGACGGTGGTGGAGCGCCTGGACGCCCTGTACCGCTCCGGCATTGCCATGACCGGCATATCCACCGGCTTCACGGACCTGGACCGCATGACGTCTGGCATGCACCCGGCCGAGATGATCATCGTTGCCGGCCGGCCGTCCATGGGCAAGACCTCGTTTGCCATGAACATGGTCGAGAGCGTGGCCATCCGGGCCCGCCAGCCGGTGGCCGTGTTCAGCATGGAAATGCCGGCCGAACAACTGGCGCTGCGCATGATCTCCTCGCTGGGCCGGGTCGACGCCCACCGCGTGCGCACCGGCCAGCTGCACGACGACGACTGGCCGCGCGTGACCTCGGCCGTGACGCTGCTGGGCGAGTCCAACATTTTCATCGACGACACACCGTCGCTGTCGCCGATGGACCTGCGCGCCCGTGCCCGGCGCCTGAAACGCCAGCACGGCCTGGGCCTGATCGTGGTCGATTACCTGCAGCTGATGCAGGTGCCGGGCGCCAAGGACAACCGGGTGCTCGAAATCTCCGAGATTTCGCGCTCCCTCAAGGCCCTGGCCAAGGAGCTGTCGGTGCCGGTGATCGCGCTGTCGCAGCTGAACCGCTCACTCGAAACGCGGCCCAACAAGCGCCCGGTGATGTCGGACCTGCGCGAGTCGGGCGCCATCGAACAGGATGCCGACGTGATCCTGTTCATCTACCGCGACGAGGTCTACAACGAGGACAGCCCCGACAAGGGCAAGGCCGAGATCATCATCGCCAAGCAGCGCAACGGGCCGATCGGTCACCTGTTTCTGGCCTTCCTGGGCGCCTACACGCGCTTCGAGGACCTGGCGCAGGACTACGGCGGCTATGACTGACCCGGCCCTGCGCTGACGCCCATGGCGCGCGACCGCAGCCTGTACCGCTGCGCCGAGTGTGGCGCGAGCTTCGCCCAGTGGGCCGGGCAGTGCACCGCCTGCCAGGCTTGGAACAGCCTCGTCGAGCAGACCGCCGCGCCGGCCGTGCGCGGCGGCGCCAGACAGCCGGCCACCGGCTGGAGCGGCGAGCGCAGCGTGGTGCGCCTGCGCGAGGCGCGGGCCGGCGCACCGGCCCGCCTGGCCACCGGCTCATCGGAACTCGACCGCGTACTCGGCGGCGGCCTGGTGCCCGGATCGGTGGTGCTGCTGGGCGGCGATCCTGGCATCGGCAAGTCCACCCTGCTGCTGCAAACGCTGGCGCGCCTGGCCGATTCAGTGCCGGTCCTGTACGCCAGCGGCGAGGAATCCGCGGGCCAGATCGCCGCCCGCGCGCAGCGCCTGCAACTGGGCGACGCCGACCTGCCGCTGCTGATCGACGCACGGCTGGAAGCGATCCTGGACGCCGCCGCCGACTGCCAGGTACTGGTGGTGGACTCCATCCAGACCCTGTTTGCCGAATCGGTCGCCTCGGCCGCCGGCTCCGTGTCACAGGTGCGCGAGTGCGCCGCCCGCCTGACGCGCATGGCCAAGACGCACGGCATCAGCGTGCTGATCGCCGGCCACGTCACCAAGGACGGCGCCCTGGCCGGCCCGCGCGTGCTGGAGCACATCGTCGACACCGTGTTGTACTTCGAGGGCGACAGCACCAGTCCGTATCGCATCGTGCGCGCCTTCAAGAACCGCTTCGGCTCGGTCAACGAACTAGGCGTGTTCGCGATGACCGAAACCGGCCTGCGGGAAGTCAGCAACCCGTCGGCCATCTTCCTGACTCGCCACCCGCGCCCGGTGGCCGGCAGCGTGGTGATGGCGACGCTCGAAGGCACCCGCCCGCTGCTGCTGGAAGTGCAGGCGCTGGTCGAATCGAGCCCGCTGGGCACCCCGCGGCGGCTCACGCTGGGCATGGACGGCAGCCGTCTGGCCATGCTGCTGGCGGTGCTGCACCGCCACGCCGGCGTGGCGCTGTTCGACCAGGACGTGTACGTGAACCTGGTCGGCGGCATCAAGGTGACCGAAACCGCCACCGACCTGCCGGTGCTGCTGGCGGCGCTGTCGAGCCTGCGCAACCGGCCGCTGCCGGCGGACCTGCTCAGCTTCGGCGAAGTCGGCCTGGCCGGCGAAGTGCGCCCCGTGCGCGGCGGCCAGGAGCGCCTGGGTGAAGCCGCCAAACTGGGCTTCAAGCGCGCCGTGGTCGGCAAGCTGAACGCTCCGCGCAAGGCCATCCCGGGCCTCGAAGTGCTGGCCCTGGAGCACCTGGGCGAGATCGGGGACGTGTTCGCGCAGCTGGTGGATTAGGAAACGCTGACGCATTCAGCATTTCCCACAGCGCAGGGGTGTGCAGCCAGAATCAGTGGCTGTAAGCCGCTGATTTTGTGAGCCAACGGAAAACCACGCTCCTGCGATAGCCAGGTCAAGCCATTCACACGCTCCGGACCTGCAAGCGCCGCAGCACGGCCTTCTCCGCTTCCACCGCCAGGAACTTGCCCAGCCCCAGGGCAAGAATCATCGACCAGGAAAGCATATCCAGCGCGGCGGTGCCGAACAGTTGCTGCATCGGCGGGGCATAGGTAAACAGGAGCTGGAAAACGACCAACAGCACGGCCATCCACAGGGCCACCGGGTTGCCGGTGAGGACGTCCCGGGTCAGGGCGCTGGCCGTGAAGCGGCGCACATTGAACAGGTACACCAGCTCGCCAAAAACCAGCATGTTCACGGCCGCTGTGCGCGCCATCTGAACGCTGCTGCCGCGCGCCAGTTCCCACTCGAACACGGCGAAGGTGACGGCGATCATCAGCAGGCTCACGTAGGCGATGCGTGCGGCCAGCACGCGCGTGATCAAGGGCTCCGAGGGCCGGCGCGGCGGTCGGCGCATCACGCCCGGCTCGGCCGGCTCGAAGGCCAGCGCCAGAGCCAAGGTCACCGCCGTGACCGTGTTCACCCACAGAATCTGGCCGGCAGTGACCGGCAACGCCAACCCGGCGAACAACGCCAGCAGGATCACGCCCGCCTCGCCGCCGTTGGTGGGCAGCATGAACAGCAGCGATTTCTTGATGTTGTCGAACACCACGCGGCCCTCGCGCACGGCGCGGGCGATGGTGGCGAAATTGTCGTCGGTGAGCACCAGGTCGGCGGCTTCGCGGGCGGCATCGGTGCCCTTTTGCCCCATGGCCACACCGATATTGGCGGCCTTGAGTGCCGGGGCGTCGTTGACGCCATCGCCGGTCATGGCCACCAGTTCGCCCTGGGCCTGCAGGGCAGCCACCAGGCGCAGCTTGTGCTCCGGGCTGGCGCGGGCGAACACATCGTTTTCGAGGACCACACGCTGCAGTGCCGCATCGTCCAGCCCAGACACGGCATCGCCCGTGACTGCACGATCGGCGTGCAGTCCCAGTTGCCGGCCGATGGCCGCCGCCGTGACGGCGTGGTCGCCGGTGATCATCTTGACCCGCACCCCGGCGCGCTGGCAGTCGGCCACGGCCACGATGGCTTCCTCGCGCGGCGGATCGATCAGACCGACCAGCCCCAGCAGGGTGAAACGCCGGCTGATGTCGGTCATGGCAAGCGCCGTCGTGCCGGCCGGCATATCGCAGGACGCCAGCGCCAGCACGCGCTGTCCCGCACCGGCGGCGTCTTCCATGCGCGCCGCCCAGGCAGCCCGATCGAGCGGCTGGCCGCTGGCATCCTGTCCGCACAGGTCCAGCACACGCTCCGGCGCGCCCTTGAGCAGCACGCAGGCGCGGCCAGCGTGTTCGTGATGCAGCGTGGCCATGAAACGGTGTTCCGACTCGAACGGAATCGCGTCGACCCGCGGCCAGGTCGCGGCTTCTTCGAGCGGATCCAGCCCGGCCTTGCAGGCAAGCGTGAGCAAAGCCCCTTCGGTGGGATCGCCCACCAGCTGCCAGCCGCCGGTCGCATCGTGGCCGAGCCGGGCGTCGTTGCACAGCAGGGCGCAGCGGGACAGCCCTTGCAGCAGCCCGTCCTGCGCGGCGTCCACGCTCACGCCATGTCCATGAAAGCCGC
This sequence comes from Immundisolibacter cernigliae, assembly GCF_001697225.1. GTDB lineage: Bacteria > Pseudomonadota > Gammaproteobacteria > Immundisolibacterales > Immundisolibacteraceae > Immundisolibacter > Immundisolibacter cernigliae. Next base: position 1,583,932 of record NZ_CP014671.1, on the reverse strand, counting down.
CCTCGGGCGCATAACCGGCGCCGGTCACTTGCAGCGTGTGCGTGGGCAGCATGACCTGCACGGCGGTCATCTCGTTGCGGGTCAGCGTGCCGGTTTTATCGGAACAGATGACCGTGACCGAGCCCAGCGTCTCGACCGCCGGCAGGCGTCGGACGATGGCATTGTTGCGCGCCATGACGCGCGTACCGATGGCCAGCACGATGGTGACGATGGCCGGCAGACCCTCCGGAATGGCCGCCACCGCCAATGCCACCACGGCCAGGAAAACGTCCAGCGCCGGCATGCCGCGAACGAAATGCCCATACAGAAACGTCACCAGCCCCACCGTCAGGATGAACAGCGTGATCTGGCGGGCGAACTGATCGAGGCGCCGGGTCAGCGGCGTGGCCAGCGTCTGCACCTCGCCCACCAGCCTGCCGATGTGGCCCATCTGCGTCTGCTGGCCGGTGGCGACCACCACGCCGTGCGCCTGGCCGACGCTGACCACGGTGCCGGCATGGGCCATGCAGGAGCGATCGCCGATGGGCGCGGCGCCGGCCACCGGTTCCGTGCCCTTCTCCACCGGTACCGACTCGCCGGTAAGAGCCGCTTCGTTGACGCGCAGGTTCCTGACCCGCAAAAGCCGCAGGTCGGCCGGCACCCGGGCGCCGGATTCCAGCAGCACGATGTCGCCCGGCACCAGCAGGGCGGCGTCGATCTCGTGGCGCTCGCCGTCGCGCAACACCATGGCGCGACTGGCCAGCATGGCGCGCACCGCCTCCAGCGCCTTGTGCGCCCGGCCTTCCTGCACGAAGCCGATGACGGCATTGATGAGTACCACGCCGGTAATTACCGCCGCGTCCACATGGTCGTCGAGCGCGAAAGTGACGGCACCGGCCACCAGCAGCACGTACAACAGGGGGTTGTGAAACTGCAGCACGAAGCGCAGCCACGGCCCGCGTTGCCTGGGCTCCGGCAGGCTGTTGCGACCGTATTGCTCGAGACGCCGGGCCGCCTCGTGCCGGCCGAGGCCGCTGCCGGCGCTGCTGGACAGCGCCTGCAAGGCCTCGGCGCAGTGCCTAGCGTGCCAGGCGGGCGGGTCGGCGGCGGCTGACGAATCGGGTTGTGTCATGACGATCGTTTCGCTCGGCGCGCGACGAGGCCAGCCGCGGCACCTTCAGGAACCTCACCACGTGACTCATTCGGCGGGCGGCAGCGGCGGCTTCGTCCGCGGATCCAGGTGCAAGGCCGCCTTCACCAACAGGTGCGCGCTGACCGGCGCGCTGATGAACAGAAACAGCATGATCAACAGCTCGTGCAGGCTCAGCGTCGGCCCGCGCAGGCTCAGGTGCAGGCTCGAGGCGATCAATATGCTGCCCACGCCCAGCGTGGTGGCCTTGGTCGGGCCGTGCACGCGTTTGTAGAAATCCGACAGCTTGGCCAGGCCAAACGAGCCGATCAGCGCGAAGCCGCCGCCGACCAGCAACAGACCGGCGATGAGGTAATCGGCCAGCAGACTCATTCGATGATGTCCCGACGCAGCACGTAGCGCGACAGCGCCACCGTGCCGACGAAACCCAGCACCGCGATCACCAGTGCCACCTCGAAATACACGTCGGTGCCCAGATGAATGCCCAGCAGCACCAGCATCGCCAGCGCGTTGATGTAGAGCGTGTCCAGCGCCAGGATGCGGTCCGGCAGGGCCGGGCCACGCACGGCACGCCACAGGTTCAGCCCCATGGCCAGCGCCAGCATACCGGCCGCCAGCGGCAGCGCGTAGTCCAGCGGATTCACGTGAAAATCTCCATCAGTGGGCGTTCATAGCGCTGTTTGATGCTCGCCGCCAGCGCCGCGGGATCGTCGCAGTTGAAGGCATGCACCAGCAGATACCGCCGGTCGGCGCTCAGGTCCGAGGACACGGTGCCCGGCGTCAGGGTAATGATGCCGGCCAGGGCGGCAATGCCATGGGGGTCGCGGATGTCGAGCGGCAACCACACGAAGCGGGGTCGCAATACCGACTCCGGCCCAAGGATGCGGCGGGCCACCTCGATGTTGGCCAGCACGATGTCCACCAGCACCACCATCAGCAATCGCGCCGCCCGCAGCGGGCGGCGCAGGCGGGCCCGCTCGGGGCGCAGGCGGTCGGTCAGCAGCGGCAGCGCCAGCGCCAGCAGCGCGCCCAGCAGCGCCTGGCCGGGTGCCAGCGTGTCGTTCAGCAGCAACCAGATCAGCAGCAGCGCGGCGCTGAGCGGCGGCGAGGGCAGCAGACGCCTCATGGCGTCACGCCCCCGCGCAACACCGGGCGGGCGCCCAGCACCGCGTCGATATAACCCGTCGGCGCCAGCAACTGCTGCGCGGCGGCGTCGGTGAAGCGCAGCACCGGCGCCGCCAGCACTGCCAACAGCACGCCAGCGGCCAGCAGGCCAAACACCGGGACCATTGCCAGCACGCCATGCCGCGGCCCCTCCTGCGCCGGCGAAACCTTCCAGAACAGGCGGCTGCCGGCCCGGCTGAAGGCGATCAGCAACGCGAAGCCGGACAGCAGCAGTACGGCCCACAGCGCAAAACCGCCGACCTGGCCGAGCGCGCCGCGCAGGATCAGCAGCTTGCCGACGAAGCCCGAAAACGGCGGCAGACCGGCCAGGGTGGCGGCGGCCAGCAGGAACATCCCGCCCAGCAGGGCCGGCTGACGCAGCGCCGGACCGCCGACCAGCGCACCGGCCAGATCGCCGCGCTGGCGGGCGATCAGCTCCGCCAGCAGAAACAGCGCCGCCACCGCCAGCGTGGTCTGCGGCAGGTAATAGAGCGCCGCCACCAGAGCCCTGTCGCCAGTCATGCCGACCGCGGCCAGCAAGGTGCCCGCCGATGCCATCGTGAGGTAACCGGCCAGGCGCGGCAGGCTGCCGGCACTGAGCGCGCCCAGGCTTGCCAGCGCCAGGGTCGCCAAGCCCAGCGGCAGCAACAGCGGCGCGGCCACGGCCAGGCGCTCGCCGACGAAAATCAGCGTGAACACACGCACGATGGCATACACGCCGACCTTGGTCATGATCGCGAACAGCGCCGCCACCGGCGCGCTGGCCGCGCTGTAGGTAGTCGGCAGCCACAGCCCCAGCGGCAGCACGGCGGCCTTCAGTCCGAACACCACCAGCAGCAGCAGGCCGGCGGCGTGCAGCAGGACAAGATCGGCGTCCGGCGCCTGCGCCACCTTGACGGCCAGATCGGCCATGTTCAGCGTTCCGGTCACGCCATACAGCAGGCTGACGCCAAGCAGGAACAGCGCCGAACCGACCAGGTTCAGTGTCACGAAATGCAGGCTGGCATGCAGCCGTCGCCGGCCACCCCCGTGCAGCAGCAGCCCATAGGAGGCAATCAGCAGCACTTCGAAGAACACGAACAGGTTGAACAGGTCGGCGGTCAGGAAGGCGCCGTTCAGGCCCATTACCTGCATCTGGAACAGCGGATGAAAATGCGCGCCACGCCGGTGCCAGTGCGGCGCCGCCGCCAGCAGGCTGGCCAGCGCCAGCACTGCCGTCAGCGTCAGCACCAGCGCCGCCAGACGGTCCACCGCCAGCACGATGCCAAACGGCGCCTGCCAGTTGCCTAGCAGGTAGGCCGTCACCCCGCCATCGGCCGCGCGCCCCAGCAGGCCGACGCAGATCACCAGCAGCGCAGCGGTCGCCAGCAGATTGACCGGCAACTGCCAGGCCGGACGCCAGCGTTCCAACACCAGCAGCAGCACAGCCGCGAACAATGGCAACAGGATCGGGATGATCGGCCAGTGGCTCATTGCGGTTCCTGCCGCCCGGCATCGACGTGGTCATCGTCGCCGGCGCGTCGGGCAGCCAAGGCAATCGCCACCAGCAGCGCCGTCATGCCGAAACTGATCACGATGGCGGTCAGCACCAGCGCCTGCGGCAGCGGGTCGGCGTACTGTGCGAGCGTGGTCGCGGTATCCGGCGCCAGGACGGGAGGTCTGTTCACCGCCAATCGTCCGGTCGCGAAGATGAACAGGTTCACCGCGTACGACAGCAGCGTGAGCCCCAGGATCAGGTCGAAACTGCGCGCGCGCAGCACCAGGTACACCCCGCAGGCGGCGAACAGGCCAACGCCCAGTGCGATCATCAGCTCCAGGGACATCAACCTGCACCCCGCGGTTGCCGGCGCGCCAGACTGAGCAGCGCCAGCAGCGTGGCGCCCACCACCACGGCAAACACACCCAGATCGAAGGCCATGGCGCTGGCCAGCGGCAGTTCGCCCAGCAGCGGCAGCACCGGATGAGCCGTGGTGCTGGTCAGGAACGGGTGTCCGAACAGCCAGGCGGCGACACCGGTCAGTCCGGCCAGCAGCAGGCCAGCGGCGATCCACACCTCAAACCCGGTATGCAGCCGGGCGTCGACCCAGGCGCTGCCGCGCGCCAGGTACTGCACCAGCAGCGCCAGCGCCAGCACCAGGCCGGCGATGAAGCCACCGCCGGGCAGGTTGTGTCCACGCAGCAGCAGGAATACCGCCACTGCGCTCGCCAGCGGCAGCAGCAGGCCCGACAGCAGCGTCAGCAGCAGCGGATGACGGTCGCTTGCCAGCCCGGCCTGCGGCCGCGGCGCCCGGCGCAGACGGCGCAATACGGCGTGGACGATCAGCCCGGCCAGTGCCAGCACGGCGATCTCGCCGAGCGTGTCGAAGCCGCGGAAGTCGACGATGATCACGTTCACGACATTGCGGCCACCGCCCAGCGGATAGGCCTGGCCGAGGAAATACTCGGATATCGACGTCGTCGGCCGCGTGAGCACGCCGTACAGCAATGCTGTCACCCCGCCGCCGGCCAGCAGGGCGATGCCGGCGTCGCGCAACCGCCGGGCCACCGGCTCGGCCGGCGCGTCATGCGGCAGACGGCCCAGCGCCAGCAACAGCAGGAGCAGGCTCGCCATCTCGATCAGGATCTGCGTCAGCGCCAGGTCGGGCGCCGACAGGTACACGAAGGCCAGCCCCACCACCAGCCCGGCGATGCCCAGCAGGATCACGGCCACCAGTCGCTGGCGGTGCAGCAGCGTCGCGATCACCGCCGCCAGCAGACCCACCAGCCAGATCAGGGCGATGATCGGCGGCATTGCCTGGCCCGCCACATCGCCCGGCTGATAGCCATGCCGCCACAGCGGCCAGGCCCCAGCGGCAATGGCGGCGAGCAGCAACAGCGCCATGTAACGGCCCAGCCGGCCATCGTCTATCCACCGCGTGACCCGCCCGGCGCCGGCCAGCAGCCAGGCCAGCAGCCGCTCGAAGGCCGCCTTGCCACTGTAGGCGGTCAGCTCCAGCGTGTGCATGTCCACCCAGCGGTGCAGGCCTACATACACCGCCACACCGCCGACCAGCGCCAGCACGCTCATCAGCAAGGGCAAGTTCAGGCCGTGCCATACGCCAAGACTGTAGGGCGGCAACTCACCGCCGTATGCCGCGCCGGCAGCCAGATGGAGCAAGGGCGCCACGGTCAGCCCCGGCAGCACGCCGACCAGCAGACACACCAACACCAGCAGCTCGACCGGCACGCGCATCCAGCGCGGCGGCTCGTGCGGCGTGCGCGGCAGATCGACGGCCGTGCCATTGAAGAACACGTCATGGATGAAGCGCACCGAGTAGGCGACGCTGAACAATCCGGCCAGCGTTGCCACCGCCGGCAGCGCCCAGGCCAGCGCGCCGCGCTCGCCAAGCAACAGCGTTTCGGCAAAGAACATTTCCTTGGACAGGAAGCCGTTGAGCAAGGGCACGCCGGCCATGGCCGCCGCCGCCGTCATGGCCAGCGTGGCGGTATGCGGCATGTAGCGATAAAGGCCATGCAGGCGGCGCATGTCGCGGCTGCCGGACTCATGGTCGATGATGCCGGCGGCCATGAACAGCGAGGCCTTGAAGGTGGCGTGGTTGACGATGTGAAACACCCCGGCCACCATCGCCAGCGGCCGGTCCAGGCCGAACAGCAGCGTGATCAGGCCCAGGTGACTGATGGTGGAGTACGCCAGCAGGCCCTTGATGTCATGCTGGAACAGCGCCAGCACGGCACCCAGCAGCAGCGTTGCCACCCCAGCCGCGCTCACCAGATAGAACCAGGCATCCGAGCCGCCGAGCGCCGGGTACAGGCGCGCCAGCAGGAACACGCCGGCCTTGACCAGCGTCGCCGAGTGCAGATAGGCCGACACTGGCGTCGGCGCGGCCATGGCCTGCGGCAGCCAGAAATGAAACGGGAACTGCGCCGACTTGGTGAAGGCGCCCAGCAGCACCAGCACCAGCGCCGGCAGGTAGTAGGGATGCGCGTGCAGCGCCGGGCCGGCGGCCAGCACCGCGTCCAGATCGTAGGAGCCGACGGCCGAGCCGATCAGCACCACACCGGCCAGCAGCGCCAGACCGCCACCGCCGGTGATGGCCAAGGCCATGCGCGCGCCCTGACGGGCATCCGCGCGCTGCGACCAGAAGCCGATCAGCAGGAACGAGCTGAGCCCGGTCAGCTCCCAGAACACCACCAGCAGGATCAGGTTATCGGCCAGCACCATGCCCTGCATGGCGCCCATGAAGGTCAGCAGCAGGCCGTAGAAGCGGGCGATCGGCTCGCCCTCGGCCAGGTAATAGCGCGCGTACAGCACGATCACCAGGCCGATGCCCAGCACCAGGCCGGCGAACATCAGCGCCAGGCCGTCCAGCCGGAAGCCGAAGTTCACCCCCAGCGTCGGCAACCATGGCCAGCTGACGCGCACGATGTCGCCGCCGGCCACCGCCGGCACACTGGCAACGAGCGCGGCGATGGCCAGCGCCACCACCGCCCCGGCCAGCCAGGCGCAGCGGTCGCGCGCGTCGTTGCGCTGCCCGAACAGTAGCGCCGCGCCCAGCCAGGGCAGCAGCGCGGCTGCCAGCAGGGTCATCGGCATGGCACTGTCGGGGAATGCGGGCGGGTCATCGGTGATTTACGTCGAGTGGCGGGCGGACCGTCCGCCACCACGGCGGTGGGCAATCGTATCCCGCCGATTCGGGCGGCGCCTACCCGCCGGCCGTCAGGCGCGTCGCGACCAGGCCTCGCTGAGCACCAGCATCGCAACGGCACCGCCGATCAGCGCCAGCCCCCCGGTGTTGGTGGCCGACAGCGGCTCGCCCAGCCACCAGGCGCCGGCCAGCATGCCGACCAGCGGCGTTGCCAGCGAGCCGATGGACGTGGTCACCGCCGGCAGCGCGCGGGTGACGGTCAGCAGGATCCAGAAGCACAGCCCGCTGGTCAGCGGCCCGTTGTACGCCAGGATGGCGATCGACTCGGGTGTCCAGCGAATCGTGGCGTTCGGCTCGAACATGATGGCCAGCGGGGCCAGCAGCAGCACCGCCACCGTCTGCTGCCAGGGCAGCAGCGACAGCGGCGTGCCGACCCAGCGGTGGGTGCGCACGTGCACGATCTGCAGCGCCCACAGCGCGGCGCCCAACAGCAGTAGGCCATTGCCCAACAGCACCCGCCGATCGCCCCAGTCGAAGCCGACCGGGTTGAACAGCACCGCCACGCCGGCCAGACCCAGCACGAAGCCGGCAATCTTGCCGCCGCTGAGACGCTCCTTGAGCACCCACACCGACAGCGGCAGCACCCACAACGGCGTGGTGTAGGCCAGGATCGCCGCCCGCCCGGAGCCGACGAAGCGCAGCCCGAGGAGGCTCAGCACCATGAACGTGCCCATCTGGATCAGGCCGATGCTGAGCACGATCGGCCAGTCCTGGCGCACCGGCAGGCGCAGCTCGCCGGCCAGCGCGGCCACGGCGAACATGGTCACGGCGCCCAGCGTCATGCGCAGCAGGGCGAAGTGAAATGGCGGGATGTAGTCCAGGCCGACCTTCATCACCGGCCAGTTGACGCCCCACAGCACCACCATCAGCACGAACAGGCCGGCGGCGGTGCGCGGCGACACCGCCGCGTTCGACTGCACCATCAGCCGCTGGCCGCGATGAACCGGTCCAGCGGCTGGCCGTTGTCGGCAAACCACACCGGCAGCATCGTCAGGCGCTTGAAGTAATGCGCCACGTCGAGCTCGTCGGTGACGCCGATGCCGCCGTGCAGCTGCACCGCCGTCTGCCCGACCAGCCGTCCTGCCTCGGCGCAGACCTGGCGCGCCGCAGCCACCAGGCGCTGGCGTTCCGGCGCCGGGGCATCGGCCTTGAGCGCCGCCGCGAGCGTGATCGAACGCGCCTGCTCGGCGGCCATGTACATGTCCACCAGCGCGTGCTGCAGCACCTGAAACTCGCCGATCTTGCGACCGAACTGCTCGCGCGTGCGCAGGTACTCGGCGGTGCGGTCGATCAGCGCCTGCATGCAGCCGAGCGCCTCGGCGCAGCCGGCGATGGCGGCCACATCGAGCAATTCGTCGAGCAGTGCAAAACCACTGGTCGCCTCGCCCAGCAGCGCGTCGTCACCCAGCTCCACCCGGTCCAGCGTGATTTCGGCCGCGCGCAGGCCGTCGATGGTGGCATAGCCGCGGCGGGTCACGCCGTAGGCCCTGGCCGGCACCAGGAACAGCCCGATGCCGCCCGGCGCGTCTTGGGCGCCGTGGCTGCGCGCACTCACCACCAGCGTGTCGGCGCTGGCGCCGTGCAGCACCACCGCCTTGCGCCCGGACAGCTGCCAGCCGCCGGTCACCTTGCGGGCCTTGGTTGCCACCTGCAGCGCGCCCGGCCGCCCGCCGGTCTCGGTGCTGGCCAGCGTGAGCTTGTGCGAGCCGGCGATCACGCCGGGCAGGATGGCCTCCTTTTGCGCCGGGCTGCCGCCGCGCTCCACGGCCAGCGCGCCCAGCACGGTGGCCAGGTACGGCTCCACCACCAGGCCGCGGCCGAACACCTCGAACAGGATGGCCAGGTCCGCCGCCGTGCCGCCGAAACCGCCGCTGTCTTCCGCAAACGGCAGACCGAGCCAGCCCAGCTCGGCGAAGGTCCGCCAGTGCGCCGGGCTGAAGCCCGGTTCAGCCGCGATGATCGCGCGGCGCTGCTCAAAGCCGTAATCGCGCTCGACGAAGCGCTCGGCCTGTTCCTTCAGCAGTTGCTGGAATTCCGACAGGGCAAAGTCCATGAGGAGGTCTTCCGTTACAGGCCGAACACGGCCTTGGCCAGGATGTTCTTCTGAATCTCGTTCGAGCCGCCGTAGATCGAGGTCTTGCGGGCGTCGAAATAGCTGTCACGTCCCGGCCGATTATTTGGCCTTCGATGAAACAGCTCCGGTTTTGAAGCGTACCAGTGCTGAAGCGCTTGAGCCGGAGTCTGGGCGTTCAGTGCCTTCTGCGGCAAGTGGTGGTTGTAGAGCGTGACATAGCGGTGCAGGGTCTGCTCCAGGTCCTCGCTGGACCTGAAGTGGTGCGTGCGCAGCAGGTCCGCGATGCGCCCGTTGAAGCGCTCGACCATGCCATTGGTCTGCGGGTGGCGCGGGGGCGTCAGACGGTGCTCGATGCCCAGTTCCTGGCACAGGCGATCGAACTCATGCGTCCCGGTCGGGGCCCGCGCCCGGCTCCCGAACAGCCGGTCCGTGAACTCGGTGCCGTTGTCGGTGAGCAGGCGCGTGATGCGCACCGGGCAGGCCGTGGCCAGGGCACTGAGGAAGGCGCGCGCCGAGCGCGCGCTCTTGTCGGCTTTCAGGGCCACGTAAACCCAGCGGGTGGCCCGATCGATGGCCACGAACAGGAACCGGCGCCGGTCCTCGTCGGCCATCTGCGGCAGGTACTTCACGTCGACGTGCACAAAGCCGGGCACGTAGGTCTTGAAGGTCTTGCTGACCGCTTTGTCCGGCGCCGGGCGCAGGGCGCGCAGGTTGCCCACGCCGTGGCGGCGCAGGCAGCGGTCCAGCCCGGAGCGGGACACGTCCGGACACAGGAACTCGCGCGTCACCGCCAGCAGGTCGTCCAGCGGCAGCAGCAGGGCCCGGCGCAGGTAGACCACGATCGCCTCCTGGCCGGGGGTCAACGTCGTTTGCAGGCGGTGCGCGGTGTGCGGCCGGTCGTAGACATCCGGGCGCCGCTTCCATTTGTAGATCGTCGGCTCGGTGACGCCAAAGCGGCGGGCCAGCACCGCCACCGGCTCATCACTGGCCGCGATCTGCGCCCGCACGTGGGGCGTGGTGCGGGCTTGTTTGTGCAGTGCAATCAGCATGCGGACACCTCCCGATCAACCGCTTTCCCGTCCCCTGCCAGCTCCCGGAACACCTCGCGCGCCAGCAGCAGCGGGGACCGAGACGGAACTATATGATGATCCGGGATGGAACAAATAGCTCGCCGCCAGCAGCGCCGCGTACTCCGGCCCGACCGCTTCCGCCTCCTGCCAGCCGAGCTTGAGCACCTTGGCGTCGTAAGGCAGCGCATAGGGGCCGACCGCCTGCATCAGCAGTTCCGTGATGGCCTGCTGGATTTGCGTGCCGCGCACCTTGAGCAAGGACGCCTGCGGCCCCGGCGCGTGACCGGCGGCTTCTTCCCACAGCGCGCGCAGGTCCGTGTACTCCAGCGCCAGCAGTTCGATTTCGAGCCGCGCCAGCTGGTCCGCGAAACGGGCGTCACCCAGCAGCCGGCGCTCGGCGGCGATGCGCTTCAGGCGCCGCAGTTGCTGCTTGCTGCGCGCCACGCCGGCGATGTTGCTGCGTTCGTGACCGAGCAGGAACTTGGCGATGGTCCAGCCCTGGCCCTCGCCGCCGACCAGACAATCGGCCGGCGCGAATACGTCCTCCAGGAACACCTGGTTGACCACGTGCAGGCCGTCGATGGTGATGATCGGCCGCACGCTCACGCCCCGGCTTTGCATGTCGATCAGCAGGAAGGAAATGCCCTCCTGCTTCTTGCCGGTACTTGCCGTGCGCACCAGCGCGAACATCCAGTTGGCGTAATGGGCGTAGGTGGTCCACAGCTTGGAGCCGCTCACCCGGTAGCCGCCCTCGGCCGGTTCCGCGCGCGTGCGCAGCGAGGCCAGATCGGAGCCCGCGCCCGGTTCCGAGTAACCCTGGCACCACCAGTCCTCGGAGGACAGGATGCGCGGCAGGAAACGCTGCTTCTGGGCCGGCGAGCCGAACGCCATCAGCACCGGCGCCAGCATCTTCAGGCCAAACGGCATGATGCGCGGCGTGTCCGCAGCGGCCAGCTCGTCCTCAAAGATGTACCGCCGCGTGGCCGACCAGCCGCAGCCGCCGTGCTCCACCGGCCACGACGGCGCGATCCAGCCTTTCAGGTACAGCAGGCGCTGGAAGCGCACGTAATCGTCCTTGCCCAACGCCAGCCCCAGCTCCACCTTGCGGCGGATGTCGGCCGGGTACTGCGTCGCAAGAAACTCGCGCACCTCGGCGCGAAAGGCTTCGTCTTCGGGCGAGAAATCAAGATCCATGGGCTTCCTCCAGACCGGCTCGGGCGATTGTAGTGCCCCCTGCGGCCGGCACGCCCACCCCTGCCGCCCATGCTCTACTTGCCCGGTCCCGAGGGGAGGAGGCAAATAACGATGAAACGAAATGATCTGCCGGACCCGGCCCGGCGGCGGCTGCTGGCCGGCAGCGCCGGCATGGTCGGGGTCGGGCTGCTGGGCGCGGCGCCGGTGGTGGCGGCGCACAACGTTGCGCACTGGGATGCGGAAACCGACGTGCTGGTGGTCGGCACCGGTGCCGCCGGCGCCGCGGCGGCCATCTTTGCCCGACAGGCAGACGCGGCCGTGCTGATGATTGAAAAGGCCGACTACTTCGGCGGCACCACGGCCAAATCGCAGGGTGGTTACTGGATTCCCAATAACCACCTGATGCGCGCCCGCGGCCTCACCGACGAGCGCGCGGCGGCGCTGCGCTACATGGCGCGCCTGTCGTATCCGGAGCTGTACAACGCGGCTGATACGCAGCTGGGTCTCGCGCCGGACGACTACGCGCTGATCGCGACTTTTTACGACCACGCCGCACGCGTGGTGCAGCGGCTCGAGACGCTGGGCGCCCTGGGCAGCACGTTCTTCCCCGGCGGCGCGGGCTACGAGTACATGCCGGATTACTACGCCGCGCTGGCGCAAAACGAGGCGCCGCTGGGGCGCATCCTGTCGCCGCGCCGGCCGGACGGCGCGCCGGGCATGGGCGACGAGATCGCGCGCCAGTTCGAGGTCGCGGTCAAGGCGCGTGGCATCGAGGTGCGCTTCCGACAACGCGCGGTGCGCCTGGTCCAGGACGCCAATGGCGCCGTGGTGGGTGTCGAGGTGGCGGACGCCGACCAAAAGACGCATCACCTGCGCGCCCGGCGCGGCGTGGTGTTCGGCACCGGCGGCTTCATCCACAACGCGGACCTGCGCCGGCGCTTTCTGCGCGGGCCGGTGTACGGCGGCTGCACGGTGCCGGCGGCGCAGGGCGATTTCATCCCGCTGGCCCAGGCGGCAGGCGCCCAGCTGGGCAACATGCAGCACGCCTGGTGGGCCGAGCTGGTGTTCGAACAGGCGGTGGTGAACTCGGCGGTGCCGATGAACGTGTTCGTGCCGCCGGGCGACGCCATGCTGCAGGTAGACCGCACCGGCCGGCGCTATGTGAACGAGAAGTTCGTCTACAACGAACGGGCGCAGCTGCACTTCGTGTGGGACCCGCAGCGCGCCGAGTACCGCAATCTGCTGACCTTCATGGTCTACGACCGGCGCGTGGCGGAGCAATTCGCCGGCATGTTCCCGCTTCCGCCGGGGCCGGCGCCGTATGTGATCGAGGGTGCCGATTTCCAGACGCTGGGCGCCGCCATCGGCGCGCGCCTGGCGCAGCTCGCGCCACATACCGGCGGATTTGCGCTGGACGATGATTTTGCCGGGCAGCTTGTGCACACGGTTAGCCGCTTCAACGGCTTTGCGACGAGCGGCAAGGACGCCGATTTTCAGCGCGGCGAAACGCCGGTCGAGGGCTATTTCCACAACATGTACCGGCCGCCTGATCAGACAAATCCGTCGCCGAACCCCACCATGCATCCGCTGGCAGACCAGGGGCCGTACTACGCCATCATCCTGTGCGCGGGCGTGCTGGACACCAAGGGCGGCCCGCGCATCGACACCCACGCACGGGTGCTGGACGCCTTCGGCGCGCCCATCCCGGGCCTGTACGGCGCCGGCAACTGCATCGCCTCGCCGGCCGCCCAGGCCTACTGGTCGGCCGGCGGCACCATCGGACCTGCCCTTACCTTCGGAGCGCTGGCGGGCGAGCACGCCGCCGCACGCCGGTAGCCGGCCACTTGCGTCGCCTAACGCCGCGGCGCCGGCGGCGCGGCAGCGAGCGGATCGTCCGGCCACGGGTGCTTGGGGTAGCGCCCACGCATCTGCTTGCGCACCTCGGCGTAGGCGCCGCGCCAGAAGCCGCCAAGGTCAGCCGTCACCGCCACCGGCCGGCCGGCCGGTGACAGCAGGTGCAGCACCAGCGGCAATCGCCCGCCGGCCAGGCGCGGCGTGTCGTGCTGGCCGAACAGGTCCTGCAGGCGCACCGCCAGCACGGGTGTGTCGGCCGCGTAGTCGATGGCACGCGCACGGCCGTTGACGGTGAGCTCGCGGGGCAGTTCGGCGTCCAGATGCCGGGCCTGGGCGTGGTCGAGCAGCCCGGACAGCGCCATTCGCAGCCCCCCGTCGGCAAGATCGTCCATCCGCCGCAGGCCCGGCAGGTACGGACGCAGCCAGTCGGCAAGACCCGCTTGCAGGGCCGCATCGGACAGGTCCGGCCAGCCGGCTTCGGGTTCCAGGCGGACCATGAGGGCGACCCGCGCGCGCAGTTGCCGGTCGGCATCGCTCCACGGCAGGGCGGCGACGCCGCGGCGGGCGATGGCCTCCAGCAGTGCCCCGGCGATGGCCGCGGCCGAAGGCTGCGGCAACGGATCGTCCGCCAGCACCAGGGCGCCCAGGCGCTGCACCCGCCGCGCCTGCACGGCGCCGCTGGCGGCGTCGAAGCGCACCTGCTCGACGGTCTCGAGCAGCGGCCCGCAGACGGCCTCGATTTCGCTGCGCTCGATGCCGGCGGCCAGTCGGATGCGGGCGTTGTCGCCTATGTCGTCCAGTTCCGCCACCACCAGGAATTCGGCTCCTGCGAGCGCATCGGCCGCATCCAGGGTCGCGCCGCGGCCGTTGGCGAGCCGATAACTGCCGCGACTGCGCCGCTGGGCGATGCGGTCCGGAAAGGCCAGCGCCAGCAGTGCGCCGCAGCTTTGTGACACGCCGGCGCCAGCCGGCAATCGCGACTGCAGGCGCCGCGCCAGGCGCAGCACGGCATCGAAGGCCGCGCGGTCCGCATCGCCGCCGGCGCGCCCGGTGCGCAGCGCCGTCAGGCGCAGCTCGATGTCCACCGCCGGCGCCTGCCCCGGCGTGCGGCGCAGGACGTCCCGCTCGGCCAGCAGCGCCGCCAGCAGGCAGGCGTCGGCACTGGCGCCGGCCAGCAGCAAATGCGCCAGGCGCGGCGGCAGACCAAGACCGGCCAGGGCGCGGCCGTGTGGGGTGATTGCTGCGCTGGCATCCAGTGCGCCCAGCGCCTGCAACAACTGCCGCGCCTGCGCCAGATGCGGCGCCGGCGGCGGCGTCAGCCAGGCCAGTTCCGCCGGGTCGCGCACGCCCCACAGGGCCAGTTCCAGGGCCAGCGGGGCCAGATCCGCCACCGCGATTTCTGGCGCGGCGTATGCCGGCAGGCGGCTGTGCTCGGCCTCGCTCCACAACCGAAAACACACGCCCGGCCCGAGGCGCCCGGCGCGGCCGGCGCGCTGCTCGGCCGCTGCCCGCGACACCGGCACCGTGACCAGGCCGTCCATGCCGGTACGCGGGTTGAAGCGCGTGTGGCGACTCAGTCCGGCGTCGATGACCACGCCGATGCCGTCGATGGTGAGGCTGCTCTCGGCGATGCGGGTGGCCAGCACGATCTTGCGCTCGCCGGGCGGCGGCGCGGCGATGGCGGCATCCTGCGCCGCCGCATCCAGCCCGGCATACAGCGGGCACACGCGCACGTCGGCCGGCAGCTCGGCACGTTCAAGCTGGGCGGCAAGGCGGCGGATTTCCGGCGTGCCGGGCAGGAACACCAGCAGGCTGCCGGTTTCTTCCGCCAGCGCCCGGCGGATGGCCGCCACGATGCGCCCTTCGAGCGGTCCGTCGCCCGGCAGGTGGCGCACGCTCACCGGAAAACTGCGCCCGGCGCTGCTGACGCGCGGCGCGCCGCCGAGCAGCTGCGCCACGGCGGCGCCATCCAGCGTGGCGCTCATCACCAGCAGCCGCAGGTCCGGCCGCAGCAGCGCCTGCGCCTGCAGGCACAGCGCCAGGCCCAGATCGGCCTGCAGGCTGCGCTCGTGGAACTCGTCGAAGATCACCAGCCCGACGCCGGTGAGCGCCGGGTCGGCCTGCAGCAACCGCGTCAGGATGCCCTCGGTGATGACCTCGATGCGCGTGGCCGCCGAGACGCGGCTGTCCAGGCGCGTGCGGTAGCCGACGGTCTGGCCCTCGGCCTCGCCGAGCAGGCTCGCCATGCGCCGGGCCGCCGCGCGCGCGGCCAGGCGGCGCGGCTCCAGCAGCAGGATTTTCTGATCCCCGAGCCACGGCGCGGCCAGCAGGTCGAGCGGCACGCGCGTGGTCTTGCCGGCGCCCGGCGGCGCCTCCAGCACCACCGCCGGGTGGTCGTCCAGGGCGGCGCGCAGCGCCGGCAGAGCTTCGTCGATGGGCAGTTCGGGACCGGACATCCGGCCATGCTAACAATCGCCCGCGCGGCGATTGACACGACGGTTGCGCTCGCGCACATTCCCGAACGATCGATCAGGATTGGTCGACACCCCAAGTTCCCCAAGAGGCTGGAGGCAAGGTCATGGATTACCTGCGTTATTACCTCAACTGCCTGCTGCCGCTGGCGGCCATCGCGGGCTTTCTGCTGGGCGGCCAGTGGGTGTGGCTGGGCATCGGCACGCTGCCGCTGCTGCTGATCGCCGACGCGCTGTCACCGCAGGACTACGCGCCGCGCAATATCAACAACGGCGCGCTGGCCGACCTGGTGATCTATGTGCAGATGCTGCTGGTGCTGGGCACCTTCGTCGCGTTTGGCTGGCGGGCGCATGTCGGCTTCGATCCGGCGCTGGGCAACCTCCAGCCGTGGATCGCCAGCGCCGCGGCGCTGATCTGGGTGGGCCTTGGCGCCAACGTCGGCGCCGCCCACGAGCTGATGCACCGCCACAACCCGCTGGCGACCTTCATCGGCAAGCTCGGCTTCGGCATCATCGGCGCGCCCAACCGCGACATCTCGCACACCGTCACGCACCACCTGTATTTCGACACCGAGCGCGATTTCGACACCGCCCGGCGCGGCGAGTCGGTGTACCGCTTCGTGCCGCGCTGCATCTGGGGCAACACCCTGGACGAACTCGACTACGAGCGCCGCCGCCTGGCCGCGCAGGGCCTCGGCCTGTGGCACTGGAAAAGCCAGATCGTCCAGGGTCAGGCGCTGACCGTGGCGGTGCTGGCGGTG
Organism: Immundisolibacter cernigliae; assembly: GCF_001697225.1. Classification (GTDB taxonomy): domain Bacteria; phylum Pseudomonadota; class Gammaproteobacteria; order Immundisolibacterales; family Immundisolibacteraceae; genus Immundisolibacter; species Immundisolibacter cernigliae. Next base: position 1,567,509 of record NZ_CP014671.1, on the reverse strand, counting down.
ATGTACTGGGCCGGCGGCGTGCCGGCCCTGCTGGTGCAGCTGACGGCCATGATCGGCGGGCGCATCCTGGGCGAGGCGCTGAACTACCTGCAGCACTTCGGCCTGCTGCGGGTGCCGGGCCGGGCCATCGAGGACCGCCACACCTGGAACCACCTGTCGGCAGTCACGCGCATCCTGGGCCTTGAAATCACCAACCACGTCGAGCACCACCAGGATCCGGACCGGCCGTTCTATGCCCTCACGCCGCGCCCGCAAGGCCCGCAGATGCGCAACATCCTGCTGTGGGGCATCGCGGCCTTCTTCCCGCCGATCTGGAACCGCGTGATCCAGCCGCGCCTGAAGGACTGGGACCTGAACCACGCCAGCGCCGAGGAGCGCGCCCTGGCGCGCGAGGCCAACCGCCGCGCCGGCTGGCCGGACTGGCTGGGCGAGACGGCCATCGACACCCGGACCGCTACCGCGCACTGACGCGATCCGGATGACAAAAAACCCCGGCCCGGGTCTGTCCCGCGCCGGGGTTTTTTGTGCGGCCGATCAGGCGTAGGCGTCGACCAGGCCGCGGCCGATCACGCGCACGCGCTCGCCAATGACCGGCCCACCCATACCCGCCGCCGAACCGCGGGACTCAGCTGCGGCCTGCTGCGAGCTGCCCTGCTGCGGCGTCTGCTGGCCGGCGCCGGCCTGCTGCTGGGACACGTCCGCCTGACCCAGTTGCAGGCCCTGCTGGGCGAGCAGTTCGCGCAGCTGCGGCAGGGACTGCTGCACCGCGGCGACCGTACCGGCGTGCTGCGCGCTGAAGCTGAGCTGCGCGGTGCCGTCGCTGACACCGACGCGCACCTCGATCGGACCCAGCTCGCGCGGGTTCAGCTGCAGGCGCGCCTCGTGCACGCCCTCGCGCACCAGCCACAGCAGGCGCTCGCCCAGTTCCTGACTGAACTGCGGACTGCCGGGCGAGGCCGCCACGGGCAGTTCTACGGGTGGTCCGCCGGACGCCGCGGGAACACCCGGCCGACCGGCGAGCTGCAGAGCCGCGGCAAGCTCGTTGCCCGGCAGGGTGCCGACCGGTGCCGATTCATTTGCCGGCCCGGGGGGCTGCGCCGCCATTGCGACCTCCAGCCCGACCGCACCGGTCGCAGTCATCGCGGACGCCGCAGGCTGCTCGGCCGCGGCGCCGACAACGGCTGCCTGTCGGCCATGGCCGCCATCCGGCGCGGCGTGCGCGCTGGCGACCGTGCGGGCGATGGGGGCGGCGTGCAGGAGCAAGCCTGGCGGCAATTGACCCGCGGCGGCCGGATCGGCCGCGCCTTCGCTCGCCAGCCGACGCGCCGCCTTGCGCGCCGCACCCGGAGCACTCTCCGGCACCTGCACCGCGGTGGGCGTCGCCGCCAGCTGCGGTTCGGTATCCCGGCCATGTTCTTCGCCGGCGCCCGTCTCCTGCACCGCGCCACGGGCCACGCCCGGCATCGTCACCGGATCGCTCGACGCCGCGGGTGAAGGCGGCGGCGCGCCCAAATGGGCCGCCGCGGGCGCAGCCTTTTGCCCGCGCGCGATGTCGCCGAGCGCGTCCACGACCGCCGCCACAGCGCCGGACGGCTGTGGCTCGGCAGGCAGCGGCAACCCATCGGCGGCAACGGCCGCAATCGGGGGCGTGATCGGCTCCGCTGCAGGGTCGGTCACCACCGGCAGGACCGGCAACGTTTGGCCGTCGATAGCCGGCGGGCTGTTGCCGTCGGCGGCGACCGCCGGCTGGGCCAGCGCCTGGCCGAGGGCCGCCGGAAAGCCGGCCGCCGGCGCCGGGGCGTCACTATCGACGGGCGGCGCGGCGCCTGTGGCCCCGCCGGGGATTACGGTACTGACTGCATCCACCGCTGCATGCTCCTGAAAAAACTCGCCCACCGGTGTGCCCGAACGACGCCGTGCCGCATCGGGGTTCTGTGCATCTGCATTGCACGGTCCGGGCCAACCGCCATTACGATCCGCGGGCCGATGCCGTGCGCTCGCCTCAGCCGGCCCTGGAGCGGCTGCTGACCCAGTCGTCCAAGGCGCGCTGCTCGCGCCGCTCGGCGGCCTGCAGGGCTTGCGCCTGGTAGCGACCGATCAGCCGGCGCAGACCCTCGCTGCGGCGCTGGCGCCGCTGCAGTTCCTCACGCGCCCGGGCGCAGGCCTGCTCGGCGGCGGCCACGGCGCGTTCCTGATTCAGGGCCAGCTGTTCCAGACGCCCGACGAACTGCTGGTGGTCGCGCAGCGTCGCCACCGGCACCGCGCCGACCTGCGTGCGCTGCCGATACTCGCCGGCGTAGCGGTGCAGATCGGCCAGGCGTGCGCACTGCGTGACCCACTCGGCCTCGCAGGCGACCAGGCGGTGGCGGGCCTGGCGCTCCGCTTCGAGCAGGCGTTGCAGCACCGGCTGCAGGCGCGCCGCGCGCTTCATGCGCCGCCGCCGCCGCCGGCGAACAGCGCGTCGAGGCTGGCCACGCTGGTCGCATGATCGACGCCCTGGCGCAGGTCCTGACGCAGAAAGTCCAGCAGCTGCGGTTGACGGGCAATCGCCTCGTCCAGCAGCGGATCGGCGCCGGCCTGATAGGCACCGACGGCCACCAGGTCGCGGTTTTGCCGGTAAGTCGAATACAGCTGGCGAAAGCGCCGCGCCGCCGCCAGCTGTTCCGGGGCGGCCAACTCCACCATCAGGCGGCTGACCGAGGACTCCATGTCGATGGCCGGGTACAGGCCGGTCTCGGCGATGTCACGGCTGAGCAGGATGTGACCATCCAGAATGGCCCGCGCCGCATCGGCGATCGGGTCGTTCGGATCGTCGCCTTCCGTGAGCACGGTGTAGAAGGCGGTGATCGAGCCGCCGCTGGGCGCCGTGCCGGCGCGCTCGATCAGCGCCGGCAGGCGCGCGAACACCGAGGGCGGATAGCCCTTGGTGGCCGGCGGCTCGCCGACCGACAGGGCGATCTCGCGCTGGGCGTGGGCGACGCGCGTCAGGGAATCCACCAGCAGCAGGACATTCAGGCCCTGGTCGCGGAAGTATTCGGCGATGGCCGTGGCCAGCATGGCGCCTTGCAGGCGCTGCAGGGCGGTGGTGTCAGCCGGCGCGGTGACCACCACTGCGCGCTTCAGGCCTTCCGGACCCAGGATGGACGTGACGAACTCGTTGACCTCCCGGCCACGCTCGCCGATCAGGCCGACCACGGTCACGTCGGCGGCCGTGTAGCGGGTCATCATGCCCAGCAGCACGCTCTTGCCGACACCGCTGCCGGCGAACAGGCCCAGACGCTGGCCCCGACCGACCGTGAGCAGGGAATTGATGCTGCGCACGCCGACATCCAGCGGCTCGCGAATCGGCGGGCGGCCGAGCGGGTTTTGCGGCGTGCCGGCGAGCGGCACGTGCCGCTCGGCGCGGATCGGCCCCTTGCCGTCCAGCGGCCTGCCGGCGCCGTCCAGCACGCGGCCGAGCAAACCCGGCCCGACCGGCGCCAGGGCGCCGTGGCGCAGCGGCAGCACGCGCGCCGTCGGCCCCAGGCCCTGCACCGGATCGATCGGCATCAGCGACATGAAATCGCCCGAGAAGCCGACCACCTCGGCCTCGACGTCGGCCTGACCCGGCTGGCGCACCAGGCAGCGACTGCCGATGACCGCCGGCAGGCCGATCGCCTCCAGCGTCAGCCCGACCATGCGCGTGAGCTTGCCCTCGACCTGCACCGATGGCGCCGCGGTCAGATCACCGATGCGGCTGCTCAGCTGCTGCGCCAGACGCTGCTGCAGGGCCGCGCTCATGCCGTGCCGCCCTCCAGCAGGCGGGCAAACACTTCCGTCAGGCGCGTTTCGAGCGTCAGGTCCACTTCCGACGATTCCGTGCTGATGCGACAGCCGCCGCGCGACAGGCTGGCGTCGGCCACCAGTTCCCAGCGGGCGTCGTTACGGCCGCGCGGCGCCATGGTACGCACCAGATCCAGGTCCAGCGGGTTCAGATGCACGCTGATCTGGCGCGCCGCCGGCGGCAGTGCCGCCACGCCCTCGCGTACCAGCTCACCGATGCGCGCCGGCACCGCGGTCAGCTCGCGGCGCACGACCTGCCGCGCCAGGGCACAGGCCAGCTGCAGCATGCTGTCGAGCAGCTCCTGCTCCAGGCTGGCCAGCGGCGCCGCCAGGCTGTCGAGCACGGCCGCGAACCGGGCAGCATCGTTTGCCAGTTGTTCGGCGGCACGTTGCCGGCCTTCGGCCAGACCCTGCTCCAGGCCAGCGGCATAACCTTGCGCATGACCGGCGTCGCGGGCCTGCGCCCGCGCTTGCTCCAGCTGCGGATCGCCTGCCTCGATGGCCCGCGGGCTGACCGCCTGCCAGCCCTGGAAGGGCTTACTCGACAAAATCGCCACTGGCCTTGCCCAGCCGGATGGTGCCCGCTTCCGCCAGGCGGCGGGCGGCGCCCAGCATTTCCTTTTGCGCCGCCTCCACTTCCGCCAGGCGCACCGGGCCGCGCAGCTGCATGTCGTCGCGCAGCATCTCGCCGGCGCGCTTGGACATGTTCTTGAAAAAACGATCCCGGATCACCTGATCGGCGCCCTTGAGCGCCACCAGCAGGACTTCCGAGGTGGTCTCGCGCAGCAGCGCCTGCAGGCCCTTGTCGTCGACATCGGCCAGGCTCTCGAACAGGATCAGGTTGTCCTGAATCTGCTGTTCGAGTTCTTCGTCGGCTTCGCGCAGTTCCTCCAGCACGCCGTTGCCCAGCGCCGGATCGAGCCGGCCGACGATGCCGGCGGCCACCTTGACCCCACCGACCTGTGCCGACTTGACGCTGACGTTGCGGTAGAAGTGCTGTTCAAGGATGGCCCGCACCTCGCTGAGCGCCCCCGGTTGCAGCTCGTCCAGCGTGGCAATGCGGGTCACGATGTCGGTGCGCTGGTCGGCCGGCAGCAACGGCAGCACCAGGGCCGCCTGATCCGCCTCCATGGAGGCCAGTGCCAGCGCGGTGACCTGCGGGTGTTCGTCCTTGAGCACGGCGGCGATGGCCTTCGGGTCCATCCACTTGAGGTTGCCCAGCGTGTCGTCGTCGCGTTCCAGCACCCGGTCCAGGATGCCGCGTGCCTTCTGTTCGCCCAGCGCACTGACCATGACGTTTCGCAGGTAATCCTCGACGCCGACGGTGAGCATGCTGTCGCTCTGCACGGCCATGCCGAACTCGGCCAGCACGGCGTTGATCTGGTCGCGGCTGATGGCGCCCAGGCGCGTCATGGCGGCGCCGATGCGCTGCACTTCCTTGGGCTCCATCTGGCGCAGCACGTCGGCGGCCTTGCGCTCACCCAGCGCCAGAATGAGGATCGCCGAGCGCTCGACGCCGTTCAGCTTGGTCGGCTCAGGCATCGGCGGCCATCCAGTTGCGCATCACCTGCATCACCCGCTGCGGGTCCTGTTCGTGCAGGTCCGGCAGGGGCGGCGGGCCGGCCGGCGCCGCCAGACGCTGCGGAGCGGGCGACAACTCGCCGGTCTGCGCCAGGGCCGGGGTCGTGGCCGGACCGGTCTGGGCGATGACGGCGGCACCGGCCTGGCGCACGCTGCGCAGCATCGGCCGCAGCACGCCCAGCAGCACCGCCGCCAGGGCGCCCGCTCCGAGCAGCAGGCGGGCGGCCTGCCACAGCCAGGACTGCTCCCACACCGGGGTGCCTGAGGCGGCGGGCGTGGGCTCGCCGGGCATGAAGGCCGCGTTGATGACGTTGATGCTGTCGCCCCGCTCGGCGTTGAAGCCGACCGCGTCGCGCACCAGCGCGGTATAGCGATCGAGCTCTTCCTTGCTGCGCGGCTCGCGCGTCTGCTTGCCATCGGCAGCGCTGGCCAGGCGGTCGTCCACCACCACCGCCACCGTCAGACGCTTGACGCCGCCACCGGCCAGCTTGCTGTGGCTGATGGTGCGGTCGATCTCGAAGTTGCGTACCGAGCGGCTGCTGCGTTCCTTGGGTGTCGACGCGCTGGCAGCCGGCGTTGCGGTCGCCCCGCCAGCCGCGGCGCCGCTTGCCGCCGGCGTGGCCGCGCCCGCGACCGCCGGGACCGGAGCGGCCTCGGGCGCCAGGCTGCCGCCCTGCGGCGGCTGGTTGCTGAGCGTGCCGGGCACGCCGCCGCTGGCCGTGCCGGCGGCGGCGCTTTCGGTTGATTCTTCCTGCGAGCTGCGCAGCACGGCGCGATCGGGCTGGTATTCCTCGCGGGTGCGTTCGGTGACCTCGAAATCGACCTCGGCGCTGACCTTGGCGCGCACGCCGCCCGGCCCCACCACCGCCGCCAACAGGTCCTCGATGCGCCGCACGTAGTCCTGCTCCAGGCGCCGGGCATAGTCGTAATGCTCGCCGGACTGGTTCAGACCGGCCTGGCCGGCCGGCCGGGTCAGCAGCGCGCCGGCCTGATCGACCACCGTGACGCGCGAGGCGGCCAGGTCCGGCACGCTGGAGGACACCAGGTGCACGATGGCCGCCACCTGACCGTCGTCCACGCTGCGTCCACGGTACAGCTGCAGCATGACCGACGCGGTCGGCTTGTCGCGGTCGCGCACGAACACCGAGCGCTCCGGGATGGCCAGGTGCACGCGCACCTGCTGCACGCCGTCCATGGCGCCGATGGTGCGCGCCAGTTCGCCCTCCACGGCGTGCTGATAGCGGGCGTTTTCCATGAAGCGGCTGACGCCGAAGCCCGGATCCTGACTGAGCATCTCAAGCCCACTGCCGCTGCCCTTGGGCAGGCCCTCGGCCGCCAGCTTCAGGCGCGCCTCGTGCACCGCCGTGGACGGCACGCGCAGCGCGCCGGTCGCGGCGTCCAGGCGGTAGGGAATGGCGGCTTTTTCGAGCGCCGCCACCACCTGGGCGGCGTCGCGCTCCTCCAGGCTGCCGTACAGCAGGCTGTAGTCGGGCGTGCGCGCCCACAGCACGATGCCGATGACGCTGGCGATGCAGGCGGCCAGCGCCACCAGCAGCACCGCCTGGCGCGAGGCCGGCAGCTTGATGAAGCCCTGGATCAGCGCCGCCGGGCTGCCGGCGGGCAGGCTAGGAGTCGAATCGGCCATGGTGGTTCAGTTCCCCCTGAAAACCGCTCAGATCTGCATGTTCATGACGTCCTGGTAGGCCGACAGGAGCTTGTTTCGCACCTGCACCACGGCCTGCAAGGACACGCTCGATTTCTGACTGGCGACCATCACCTGCGCCAGGCTGACCTTCTCGTCGCCCTGCTCGAAGCGGGCGGCTAGGTCCGTGGACGCCGCCTGCGCCTCGTTGACCTGACTGACAAACTGGCCCAGCACGGCGCCGAAGCTTTCCTTGGCGCCGTCGCTCGGCGTCGGCGCCTTGACCGCCGCGTGGTCGATCTGTTCGCGCAGGGCGCGGATCTGGCCCAGCACGGCGTTGATCTGCATGTCCGACATCGCTTCAGTCCTCGTCCCGTGCGGCGCCCGCGGCGGGCACCTCGAAGCCGGCCTCGCGCAGCTGCGACAGCTTGTAGCGCAGCGTGCGTTCGCTGATGCCAAGCTGCGCCGCGGCCTGCGCCCGGCGGCCGCCGCTGGCGCGCAGCGCGCCCAGGATCAGCTGCGCCTCGCGGCTGCGCAGGTCGCGGTCCAGATCGCCGACCGCGGTCGGCTCGTTGGCAGGCGTCGCCACCTGCCCGTCGGCCATCGATGCCGGCCCGCCGACCAGGTGCGCGGCCTCGATGGCGCCGGCGTCGGCCAGGATCAGCGCGCGCTGGATCATGTTGTCCAGCTCGCGCACGTTGCCCGGCCAGGGATACCCGACCAGCGCGCTGGCGGCGGCATCGGCCAGCACCGGCGCCGGCGTTGGCCGCCGCCAGTGGCGCGCCAGCAGGCGGCGGGCCAGCGGCAGGATGTCGGCCGGCCGCTCGCGCAGCGGCGGGATGTGCAGCGGGAACACGGCCAGGCGGTAGTAGAGGTCCTCGCGAAAGCGCCCGGCGGCCACTTCGGCGGTGAGGTCGCGGTTGCTGGTGGCCAGTACGCGCACGTCCAGCGCGATCGCCTGCTTGCCGCCCAGGCGCTCGACCTCGCGCTCCTGCAGCACCCGCAGCAGCTTGGCCTGCAGGCCGATCGGCATCTCGGATATCTCGTCCAGCAGCAGGCTGCCGCCGTGCGCCTGTTCGAACTTGCCGGCGTGGGCGCCAGTGGCGCCGGTGAAGGCGCCCCTCTCGTAGCCGAACAGGACCGCCTCGAGCATGTTGTCGGGAATCGCGGCGCAGTTGATGGCCACAAAAGCCCCGCCCTGGCGCGGCGAATGCCGGTGGATGTAGCGCGCCAGCACCTCCTTGCCGGTGCCCGACTCGCCGGTCAGCAGCACGCTGACCTCGCTGTGCGCCACCCGCGCCGCCAGCGCCAGCAGCTCACGCGAGCGCGGATCCTCGGCGACAGGCTCGTCGCCGCTGTCGCCCTGGCGGGGCAGCAGCTGGCCGATCAGACTGACCAGCGTCGCCGGCTCGAAAGGCTTGGCCAGATACTCGACGGCGCCTTCGCGCACCGCCTGCACGGCGCTGCGGATGGTGCCAAACGCGGTCATCAGCACCACCGGCAGGTCCGGCCGCTGCCGGCGCAGGGCATGCAACAGGGCATTGCCGTCCATCGGCTGCATCTGCACGTCGCTGACCACCAGCGCCGGGCGTTCGCGGTCCAGCAGCGCCAGCGCCGCCTGGCCATCAGACGCCGGCAGGCTGCGGTAGCCGGCCAGATCTAGCGTGTCGCACAGCGCCTCGCGCAGCGCCGGATCGTCCTCCACCACCATCACCGCGGCGTGCGTCATGGCTCAGGCCTCAAGCGCCGCGCGCGGCGCCGGGCGGCGCTCGGTCCGACCCGGCAGCATCAACTCGAAGCGGCAACCGGCCACCGATTCGGCCAGCCGCAGCGCGCCGTGGTGACGCTCGATCACGCCCCGCGCCACCGCCAGGCCGAGCCCGGTGCCGCCCGGTCGACCCGACACGAAGGGCTCGAACACGCGCCCGCGCAGGGCCGGCGCAATGCCGGGTCCGTCGTCGCTGATGGCCAGCCGCAGCTGCCCGAGCGGCGCCGGCAGGCGCTCGACGCTGACCTGCCGGGCGCCGGCCTCGAAGGCGTTCAGACACAGGTTGGCCAGCGCACCGCTCAGGTTCTCAATGCTGCCGGTCAGGCGCAGGGCCGTGTCCGGGCGCGGCAGGCGCAGCTGCACACCGGCCGGGCACTGCGGTTGCACGGCGGCATCCAGGGCCAGCACGAGGTCGGCCAGGGAAAATGCCTGCGTGCCGGCATCGGCGCCGTGGGCATAGGCCAGCATGTCCGCCACCAGGCGTTCGAGCTGGCGCAGGCGCTCGACCAGGCGCTCGGCAAAGCGCGCCTGACTGTCGGCATCCAACGCCCCATCGCGCAGATGGCAGGCGTAGACCAGCGCGGTTGCCAGCGGCGTGCGTACCTGATGGGCCAGCCCGGCGCTCATCTGGCCAAGCACCGCCAGCGGCCGCTGCGTGGCCAGCTCCTGCTGCAGGACGTCCAGACGCCGTTCGAGCTGGCGGTAGGAATCGCCCAGCGTGCCCGACAGCTGGTCGAGCGCGGCGGCATCGCGAGCGGAATCGACGAGGGGCAAGGCCGGCATGGTCGGTGCGTCCTGATCAGTGCGCCCCAGGGGATCGGGGCCGGTCGACCGGACCTAAAGCAACCGCCGTACCAGATTATTTTTTATTTATTATTCAGTAAGTTGATCAATTCAATCGGCGCGAGCGTCAAACATCCGACGCGAAGCTCGCCCGTTGCAGGCCGTACTTGCGCATCTTCTCCACCAGCGTCGTGCGGCGCATGTTCAGCAGTTCAGCGGCGTGCGCCACCACGTCGTTGGCCTCGGTCAGTGCCTGCGCGATGTAGTTGCGTTCCAGGTCTTCGAGGTAATCCTTGAGGTTGATGCCGGCCGCCGGCAGGCGTGCGGCGGCGCCCTCCGGCGGCGGCACGAAGGTCGGCAGGGGCAGGTCCAGTTCGCCGCCGGCCACGGTACCGGCCGCGCTGTCCGCCGCCTGGCGCAGCCGCGCCGGCAGGTCGCCGGCGCCGACCGGGCCGTCGCCGTGCATGATGGCCATGCGCTCGATGACGTTGGCCAGTTCGCGCACGTTGCCCGGCCACGGGTAGCCCGCCAGCACCGCCAGGGCATCCCGCCCGATTCGCACGTTGATGCCCTTCTCGCGCCCGATGCGGGCCGACAGTTCCTCGACCAGGGCCGGGATGTCCTCGCGCCGCTCGCGCAGCGGCGGCAGCTCGATCGGAAACACGTTCAGGCGGTAATAGAGGTCCTCGCGAAAGGCGCCCTCGCGGATGCCGGCTTCAAGGTCCCGGTGGGTGGCGGCGATGATGCGCACATCGGCGCTGATGCTGCGGTTGCTGCCGACGCGCTCGAACACGCGCTCCTGCAGCACGCGCAGCAGCTTGACCTGCATCGGCAGGCTCATGTCGCCGATCTCGTCCAGGAACAGCGTGCCGCCCTCGGCCGCCTCGAAGCGGCCCTGGCGAGCGCTGATGGCGCCGGTGAAGGCGCCCTTCTCGTGCCCGAACAGTTCGCTTTCGAGCAGATCCGCCGGAATCGCGCCGCAGTTGACCGGCACGAACGGTTTGTTGGCGCGTGCGGACTGGAAATGGATGTTGCGCGCCACGACCTCCTTGCCGGTGCCCGACTCGCCCAGGATCAGCACGTTCGAGTCCGTGCGCGCAACACGCTCGATCAGGTACTGCACGCGCTCCATGGCGTGGCCGCGGCCGACCAGCCGGTACACCAGGCTCGCGTTGTGGCCGGCGCCGGCCCGATCGCGCACGAAGCGCGCCCGGTCCAGCGCCGCCGACAGATCGCCAAACTGCAGCGGCAGCGTCACGCTGGCGACCAGCGTGCGCCCCAGCGCGGTCTGCCAGTCGGCGTCCGCAGACTGGCCGCCGGGCACCGCCAGCACGACCACCAGACGCGGCCAGCGCGCGCGGCAGCTGTCCAGCAGGGCCAGGGCCGCCTCGCGCGGACCGGCCTGGAACAGCATCAGCGCCAGCGGGGCCGCTTCGGACGGCGCCCCGGCCAGATCGGCCGCGGACACCACCTGATAACCCAGAAACTGCAGCAGTACGTCAGGCGCCGGGAAAATGTCGTGAGGGTGCGGAGCCAGCAGCAGACTGTCGCGGACCATGCCAGGGAATTCCCGTTCGATGCCCGGCCGCAGTGCTCGGCGAGCACGTACCACAGCGAGGCGAAAGCGTCACAACGCCGGCATGGTGCAAACGCAATCAGGCAGTGTCAAGAATCCGGCAATCGGTTGGCCTGGAACGGCGGCGCTCAGGCCGGGCGTTTGGCCTGCGCCACCGCCCGCCGATGACGGCGAAACAGGTAACGCTCCAGAGCGTCCGTGACCGCCGCGTCCAGACCGTGAAACTCGGCCAGCACCTTGCCATCGCCCAGCGGCAGCAGCGTGGCCGGCAATTCGAGCGCGCTCGGCAGCGCCGCATGCAGGTAGAGGCTGATCCGTCCCGGCCCGGCCGGCAGTGGCGCCCGCCAGAGCACGCCGCGCAGCCCCAGGCGCGCCGGTTGAGGGTCCGGCAGCTCCAGTTCGCGCTTGTGCCAGCGGCCCATCAGGCCCAGCAGCAGGTCCAGTTTCTGATCCAGGCGGTGCAGATGGGCTGCCAGCTGCGGGGCGTCGTCCAGTGGCGGCGGCGGCTCGTCGAGATTGCCCAGCAGCGCCAGCAGCGTGGCGGCCTGACGGTTGGCATCGGCCAGCCGGTCGGCGTCCGGCAATTCCTTAAGCGGTTGCCATACCAGCACCAGACTGTCGGCCAGACTGAGGCCGCCGGCCAGGGGATCGACTGCATCCGTGTCCATGCGCTGTTTCCTCCTGAACCGTCCGCGGCCGCCAAGGGAGCGCACTTTGCCATGCGCGAGCGGCCCGCGAGCCCCTCCAGGCGCCGGACGCTCAGCCGGTCACGGCCTGCGCGGCGTAAGCACCCTGCATGCGGCGGCCACCGCGCAGTTCCTGAAGCGCGGCGGCGGTTTCCTGGCGCGCGCGCGCCGCGCGCTCGGTCAGCGTGCGGTCGGCAGCCAGCATCGAGCGCAGCGCCTCGATCACCGGCGGCCGCAGGCGCCAGGCGTCGCCGGCCAGTGCCGTTTCCAGGCAGGCATGGCGCTGTCGGGCCAGCTCGGCGGTGGTATCCCAGGCACCGGCATCCGCCGCCGCGGTCATGGCGGCGGTCAGTTCCAGGGCCGTGCTCAGGAAGCGCTCGTCCATCAGCCGTTGGCCGCCAGCGGGGCCGGCCGGTCCGGGTCGATCGCCTGCCAGGCCTCGGCCAGCGCGCCCAGCAGGCGCCCGGCTTCGTCCAGGGGTTCCACCCGATTGGCGGCATTGGCCTCGATCAGGCGCCGCAGGATGTAGTCGTACAGGGCCGACAGACGATCCACCAAATCCGGTGCCGCGTCGCGACGCAGGCTGCCGGCGAGCTCGCCGACGATGGCCACCACGGCCGAAATCAGCTCACCCTTGGCAGCCAGTTCGCCGCGCTGCAGATGACCCTTGGCGCGCGCGATGCGCTCCAGGGCGCCGTCGAACAACAGGGCGGTCAGATGATGCGGCGTGGCCTCGGTGACGGTGGACTGCACCTGCACGGCGGCATAGTGCTTCAGGGCTGCGCGGGACTGGGACATCGCGGCGAATCTCCGGATAAGTGGCCTTGTGCTGGCCTACTTATCGGCCGATCCGGCGCCGGGTAAAGCGGCAAGTTGCTGGGTAAGGAAATTTCCGGTGGACTGCATCTGCGCCAGCAGTCCGTCGAGCGCGTTGAACTGGCGCAGGTAACGCCGTTCGAGGTTCGCCAGGCGGTCCGCCAGGGCCTCGCGCTGGTCGGCGATGTCCCCGAGGCGCCGGTCGATGCCGTCGGTGCGCGCCCGCAGCGCGCCGCCCGATGACACATAGCCGTTGACCTGCGTCGACAGGCGCCCGGCGATGCCCGCGTCGCCCCGCAACAGGCCGTCGAGCGCTGCCGGGTCGCTGGACAGCAGCGTCGCGAGCTTCTGATCGTCGAGCTTCAGCACGCCGTCCTTGTCCACCGACAGCCCGATGTCGCTGGCCATCAGGGGCGAACCGGCCACGGGGTCGGTCAGGCCGCGGCGCAGCTGGGCCGACAGGCTGCGCAGGGCGGAGTCGCCGAACAGCGCCGCCGCCGTGCCGGCCGCCGGATCGAAGGTGCTCTGCGCCTTGAGCACGCTGAACACGCCGTTGTAGGCATCCACCAGGGCTTGCAATGCCGGCTGCACCTGCGCCGTGTCGGGCGCCACGCTGAGCGTCACCGGCGCCGTGGTGGTGGCCTTCAGATCGAGCGTGACGCCACTGAGGGCGCCGCTGACGGCATTGCTGGCGCTGGCGTACGTGAAGCCGTCGATGGTGACCACGGCGTCGGCCGGCGCCTGCGTTTCGGTCAGGCCGTTGGCGCTGCCACCGGCCTGGTACTGCAGCGCCGCCAGGCCGCCGTCGCCGCCGCTCTGGTTCACGGCGATGGTGTTGGCCGCGCCGGTCCTGGTGGAGCTCAGCAGCAGGTAGGTGCCGGCCGGCTCGGTGCCGCCGGTGCTGGTGACCAGCGTGGCGGTAATGCCCAGCGGCTTGCCGTCGGCGTCGCGCGCCGCATTGATGGCATTGCGGATGCCGGTCAGGGTGTTGTTGCTGCTGTCGATGGTGACGCTGGCGGTGGCAGCGCCCAGTGACAGTTCGAGCGTGCCGGTGCCGACCACCGCCTCGGGCCCGCCGAAGGCGCCCGAAGCCAGCTTGTGGGCGCTGGCCAGGGCCGCCACCTCGACCGCGTAGCTGCCGGCCACCGCGCCGGCCGCCGTGCTGGCGGTAAAGCGCGTAGCGTCCGCCGAGCTGGCCGCGACCGCAGTCAGCAGGGTCGGCGACTTGAGCGCGTCGAGCGCCGTTTTGAGCTTGTCGAGGGCGCTGCGAATCAGCCCGAAAGCCGACAGTTGCGCCTTGAGGCCGGATTCCTTGCTCGCCAGGCGCGCTTCTGCCGGCGCGCGTTCGGCGCTGATCAGCTGATTGACGAGCCCGGCCACATCGAGGCCGGAGCCGATGCCGCCGGAACTGAGTGTTGCCACGGCAGTCTCCTCAGGCCTGCTCGCGCACCAGCAGACCGCTGTTGGCCTGCATGTCGTCGATGATCTGCCGCTTCTCGAGGGCGTCCTGGCTGGGCATCTGGCGGATCAGCGCGCCGGTGTCGGCGTCCACCACCCGCAACACAGTCTGGCCGGTGGCCTCGTCGACCCGGAAATGCAGTTCCCGGTGCAGGGTCTGCACGTGATCCTGCAGACGCGCCACCGACTCACCCGGCTCAGCCCGCCGCTGGGCGCGTGCCTGAGCCGCAGGCGCGTCCTGACCGAACGACTGCTGTTCACCCAATCCCGGCTTGGCCGGCGCGGTCACCTGCCGTGCCGCCAGTGCGGCGACCTCGGCCACCGGCGTGGCCGGCACCGCCAGTGGCGGGCGCAGGGCTGGATCGAAATTCACGTCCATGGGCGCATCCCTCGTGTGATTCGGCCATGCCCGCAGACACGGCATGCTTGCGGACAGGCAAAAGGGCGGACCGGAGCATGACCCCGGCCCGCCTTTGCATTTGCCTTGGCGCCTTGCGCGCGCACCCTTACCGCAGCAGTGAGAGCACGTTCTGCGCCTGCTGGTTGGCCTGCGCCAGCATGGCGGTGCCGGCCTGCTGCAGGATCTGCGCGCGGGACAGGTTGGCCGTCTCGGCCGCGAAGTCCGCGTCCAGGATGCGCGAGCGGGCCGCCGACACGTTCTCGGCCGTCACCTGACCGCTGGCGATGATCGACTCGAAGCGGTTCTGGACGGCGCCCAGATCGCCGCGCTGGCCGTCCACCAGCACCAGCGCCGCATCGACCGCGTCGATGGCGGCGTCCGCGCCGGTCTGCGAGGTGACGTCGACGGCGGTGGCGTCGACGCCCAGCGTGGCGGTGTCCGCAGCGGCGATGTCGAAGGTGATGCTCTCGCCGGCGTAGGCGCCGATGTGGAACACCGCGCCGGTAAACGTGCCGTCCAGCAGCGCCTTGCCGTTGAACTTGGTCTGGCCGGCGATGCGGTCGATTTCCGCCACCAGCTGCGTGACCTCCGCCTGCAGGGAGGTACGGTCGTCGGCGCTGTTGGTGTCGTTGGCCGACTGCACGGCCAGCTCACGGATGCGCTGCAGGGCATTGGTCACTTCGCCGAGGGCGCCTTCCGCCACCTGGGCGACGGAGATGCCATCGTTGGCGTTGCGCACGGCCTGGTTCAGGCCGCGAATCTGCGCCGTCATGCGGTCGCTGATGGCCAGACCGGCGGCGTCGTCCTTGGCGCTGTTGATGCGCAGGCCCGACGACAGGCGCTGCAGGGAGGTGGCCAGGTCACCCTGGCTGCGGTTCAGGTTGCGCTGGGTGTTCAGCGCGCTGATGTTGCTGTTTACGACTTGCGGCATGGGAATGCTCCACTGTTGAGTTGCGTTACCTGGGCCGTGCCCCCCACGGGGTGTCGGGCCTGTTCCAGGAACCCGGAGACAGGCTCCGCTTCCGGGCTGTGTATCGGCGGGGCAAATCAGAAGCTTGAGCGGCGGCCTGCAAATTTTTTAAGCAGGCATCAGCGGGCGTGCGCGTGGCGCCGCAGCGGCCTCGCAACGAGGTCAGCGAAACGTTGAAGTAGGAGCCCGGCTGCGCCGGGCGATCATCGCGCAGCGAAGCTGCGCTTACCTCAGCCGGCTCGCGGCAGGCTGCGTTCCCAATCGAGCGCGGTGCGGACGATGAAATCCAGGTCGTCGTGCTGCGGCTGCCAGCCGAGCGCGCTGCGGATGCGGCTGCTGTCGGCCACCAGGGCGGCCGGATCGCCCGGGCGGCGGTCGGTGTCGCGCACGGTGAGCGCCTGGCCGTGTTGCCGTTCGACTGCCGCCAGCACCTCGCGCACGCTGTAGCCGTGGCCGTAGCCGCAGTTGAGGGTCAGCGACTGGCCGCCCGCAGCCAGGTGATCGAGCGCCAGCACGTGGGCGCGGGCCAGGTCCTCGACGTGGATGTAGTCGCGCACGCAGGTGCCGTCCGGGGTCGGGTAGTCGGTGCCGAACACGTCGATGCGCTCGCGCTTGCCGCAGGCCAGCTCGCAGGCCACCTTGATCAGGTGCGTGGCGGCCGGCGTGGCCTGCCCCAGGCGCCCGCCGGGGTCGGCGCCGGCCACGTTGAAGTAGCGCAGCGTGACGTGGTCCAGGGCGCCGGTGGCGGCCAGGTCGCTGATCATGCGCTCGCTCATCAGCTTGGAGGCGCCGTAGGGATTGATCGGCAGCAGCGGCGCGCTTTCGCTGACCGGAATGTGCTCCGGCGTGCCGTACACGGCAGCGGTGGACGAGAACACCAGCCGGCGCACGCCGTGGCGCAGCAGCGCCTGCAGCAGGCCGAGCGTGTTGCGGGTGTTGTTGGCGTAGTACTTGAGCGGGTCGGCCACCGACTCGGGCACCACGATGTGGGCGGCGAAGTGCAGCACCGCCTCGAAGCGGCCGGCGGCGAGCGTCGCATCCAGGCGCGCCGTGTCGGCCAAATCGGCCTCGACCAGCGGCGCCCCCAGCGTGGCCCAGCGAAAGCCGCTGCCCAGGTTGTCGTACACGGTCACGTCGTGGCCGGCTTCGACCAGTTGCCGGGTGACGTGGCTGCCGATATAGCCGGCGCCACCGGTGACGAGCAGACGCATGTCGGGTTCCTGTCGCGGTATGGGGCGCCGATGATAGGGCGTTTCGTGGACGGATCAGGACAGTACGGGCGCGCCGTGGGTCAATTGCACGCGCAGCTGCACGCGGCCGCGCGGGTAGCCGCCCTCGGCCAGGCCGGCAATGCTCGCCCGCAGCGTTCGGCCCTGGTCCAGCCAGCGGGCGACGGCAGCGTTGTCGGTGCGCGGCAGGTAGCCGAGCTTCTCGCGCCGGTAGTACACCGCCACCGCCAGCGGATCGTGGCGGTTCCAGGGCTCGCGGCGCAGGCGCAGTTCCAGACCCGGCCGCAGGAACGGCCAGATGCCCTCGGCGCGGTGGTACTGGAAGCCGGCCAGCGACAGGTGCAGCGGCGGGATGTCCGGCTCGGCTACGAACAGCTGCGGCAAGCGGGCGAGCAAACGGGCAGGATGCAGCGACAGGGCCATGGCGGGTCTCCGGCGGTGACAAGTCGGAGCACTGTAGGTGGGCACTGTCCTGAATCCTGAGACACTTGGGGTCGCCGGCCAAAGTATTTTTTCCGCGCCGGGCCGGGGCCATGGCCCACAATCCGCACGTCCAATCCCGCAACCTGGCAGGAACGCGTGTCGCGCACCTTCATTGCCCGCCACCCGCACGTGGCCCTCGGCAGCCTGATCCTGATCTGGGGCGTCGGTTACCCGATCATGAAAATCGGCCTCGGTTACTGCCCGCCGCTGCTGTTTGCCGGGTTGCGCGCGGTGGGCGGCGGCCTGCTGCTGACCGGACTGGCCCTGCACCACGACGGGCTGCCCGATCTGGCCGGCACCTGGCCGGCGCTGCTGGTGAGTGCGCTGTTCAACGTGCTGCTGTTCTTCGGCCTGTCGACGCTGTCGGTGCAGCTGCTGCCGGCCGGCATCGCCTCGGTGGTGCTGTACCTGCAGCCGATCTTCATCGCCGGCCTGGCGCACCTATGGCTGGGCGAGCGGCTGACGCGCACCAAAATGGCCGGCCTGCTGCTCGGCTTCGGCGGCGTAGCGGCCATCATGGTGCACGGCATGGAAGGCTCCCTGTCGCCGGCCGGGATCGCCTATGGCGTCGGCTCCGCGGCCGCCTGGGCGCTGGGCACGGTGGGCTTCAAGCGGGCGGCGCCGCGCTCGATCCTGTGGTTCATCGCGCTGCCGTTTTTGCTCGGCGGATTGCTGATCGTCGCCAGTGGACTGGCCTTCGGAGAACGCTGGACCGACATCGCCTGGACGCCAGGCTTCATGCTGGTGCTGGCCTACGGCGCGGCGGTCGGGCTGGCGCTGTCGTGGACACTGTGGCTGGCGCTGGTGGCCGTCGGCGAGGCCTCGCGCATGGCCGGCAACACCTTCCTGGTGCCGCTGGTGTCGGTGGCCGCCGGCACGCTGTTTCTGGGTGAACCATTGACCGCCACGCTGGCCGTGGGCGCACTGGCCGTCATGGCCGGGGTGTACCTGGTCAACCGGCCGGCAGTGGCCGCCTGAACACTTCCGGGGAGTCAATGGATGGCACGAAGCGTGCCTTGTTGTCCTGTGCCGTTCACCGAACGGCAACATCAGGACCGGAGCTTGCACCATGGCCAATGCCGCGCCCGCATTTCGCCGAACGGGGCGCCCGCCAGCGCCTTCCAACGTGACCCCGCTGGGACCTAACCGCATGCGTATCGACTGGAACCACTACGACCCCGGCTCGCATTTCGACGAACTGCTGGCGGCCGCCGGCCAGCCGCGCGCCGCTGCACGCGGGCTGGCACAGTACCTGCGCTCGCTGTCGGATGCGGACCTGGCCGCCCGCAAGGCGGCCGCGGAGCTGGCCATCGTCGAGATGGGCATCACCTTCACCGTCTACTCGGAAGGTCAGAACATCGATCGCGCCTGGCCGTTCGACATCATCCCGCGCGTCATCCCGGCCCGCGAGTGGACGCAGGTCGAGCGCGGCCTGCGCCAGCGCCTGACGGCGCTGAACCATTTCATCGACGACATCTACGGCGACCAGAAGATCATCCGCGACAAGGTGTTCCCGGCCGACGTGCTGGCGCAGTCCAAAAACTTTCGCCCGCAGTGCGTGGGCGTGCGCCCGGCCTACGGCGTGTGGGCGCACATCTGCGGCAGCGATCTGGTGCGCGACAGCGACGGCACGGTGTACGTGCTGGAGGACAACCTGCGCGTGCCGTCGGGCGTGTCGTACATGCTCGAGAACCGCGTGGTGATGAAGCGCGTGTTCCCGGAGCTGTTCGAGACGCAGGCCATCCTGCCGGTGGACGCCTACCCGACGCAGCTGTTCGACACCCTGGCCGCCATCTCGCCGCGGCCGCTGGACTACCCGCAGGTGGCGGTGCTCACGCCCGGCATCTACAACTCCGCCTACTTCGAGCACGCCTTCCTGGCCCAGCGCATGGGCGCCGAGCTGGTGGAGGGCGGCGATCTGACGGTCGGCGACGACGACTGCGTCTACATGCACACCATCCGCGGCCTGCAGCGGGTGGACGTGATCTACCGGCGCGTGGACGACCTGTTTCTGGACCCGGAGGTATTCAACCCGGACTCGCAGCTTGGCGTACCCGGCCTGATGCGCGCCTGGCACAAGGGCACCGTGGCGCTGGCCAACGCCCCCGGTGCCGGCGTGGCCGACGACAAGGTGGTGTATGCCTACGTGCCGGACATGATCCGCTACTACCTGGGCGAGGACGCCATCATTCCGAACGTGCCGACCTTCCTGTGCCACGAGCCCAAATCCCTGGACCACGTGCTGGCCAATCTGGACAAGCTGGTGGTCAAGCCGGCCAACGAGTCCGGCGGCTATGGCCTGCTGATCGGCCCGCATGCCAGCCGCAAGGAGCGCGCCGAGTTCGCGACGCGCCTGAAGGCCGACCCGCGCAACTACATCGCCCAGCCGACGCTCGATCTGTCGACGGTGCCAACGCTGTGCGACGGGCGCCTGGAACCGCGCCACGTGGACCTGCGCCCGTTCGTCCTGCAGGCCGACAAGACCCATGTCACGGCCGGTGGCCTGACGCGGGTGGCGCTGCGCAAGGGCTCGCTGGTGGTCAACTCCTCCCAGGGCGGCGGCAGCAAGGACACCTGGATCGTCGCCGAGGCCGATACCTGATGCTGTCGCGGGTCGCCGAGCGCGTGTACTGGATGGCGCGCTATCTGGAGCGGGCCGAGAACACGGCGCGCCTGGTCAGCGTCTACGCCAACCTGCTGCTGGACCTGCCCAAGGGCTACACGGTCGGCTGGCACACGCTGATCACCATCACCGGCATCGAGGAGCCGTTTCGCAAGCACTACGAGCAGGCCGACGAGCGCAGCGTGGTGCGCTTCCTGCTGACCGACGCGCACAACACCTCGTCGGTGCTGTCGGCGCTGGCAGGCGCCCGCGAGAACGTGCGCACCACGCGCGACCTGTTCCCGGCCGAGGCCTGGGAGGCGGTCAACGAACTGCACCTGTTCGCCCGCGAGCACGCACTGGGCGGCGTCAATCGCAGCCAGCGGCACGACTATCTGGCGCAGATCGTCCACGGTTGCCAGCAGCTGGCCGGTTTGCTCGCCGGCACGCTCAGCCACGACGCGGCCTATGACTTCGTGCGCCTGGGCCGCAACCTGGAGCGCGCCGACATGACCACGCGCATCCTGGACGTGGGCGTCACCACCCTGCAGGAGCAGGACGACGGCGCCGCCGCCCTGCTGTCGACATTGTGGATCAACGTGCTGCGCTCGCTGTCGGCCTACCAGATGTATCGCCGGCACGTGCGGGCATCGGTCAATGGCCGCGACGTGTCGGCCTTCCTGCTGGGCGATGCGCAGTTTCCGCGTTCGGTGCGCTACTGCGTGGACGAGCTGGACGCCGCCCTGCGCCGTCTGCCGCGCAGCGAGGCGCCGCTGCACCGAATCGCCCACATCAGCCGCCTGCTGACCGAGACCGACCCCAGGGCCATCGACCGCGAGGCGCTGCACGGCTTCATCGACGACCTGCAACTGGAACTGGGGCAGGTCCACGACGCCATCGCCGGCACCTGGTTCCCGGCCCCGCCGGGCTGAGCGCTTGTGAATCTTTCACGCGCTCAGTCAGGCCAGGGATGGCCGGACGCGAATCAAGCACGCAAGGGCTTGATTCGCGGGAGCAAGTCCGGGCAGGCACCGGACTTGCGACGCAAGAAATGCACAGGACGTGCATTTCTTCACAACCCCTGAGACACCCGCATCATGGCCATCCGCGTCGCCCTGGAACACCACACCGAATACCGCTTCGACCGGCCCGTCGACATCCACCCGCACGTGCTGCGCCTGCGTCCGGCGCCGCACAGCCGCACGCCGATCAGCGCCTACAGCCTGCGCATCGAGCCGGCGGAGCACTTCATCAACTGGCAGCAGGACCCGTTCGGCAATTACCTGGCGCGGCTGGTGTTCCCCAAGCCGGCGCGCAAGCTCAGCATCACGGTGGAGGTGATCGCCGATCTGGCCACCATCAACCCGTTCGATTTCTTCGTCGAGGAATACGCCGAGAAATATCCGTTCACCTACGCCCCGGCGCTGCACACCGAACTGCTGCCGTACCTGCTGGTCACCGAAAAAGGCCCGCTGCTCGGCGCCTGGCTGGCGAGCTTCGATCGCACGCCACGGCCGATCAACGATTTTCTGGTGGATCTGAACCAGCGCCTGCAGCGGGACATCGCCTACAGCGTGCGCATGGAGCCGGGCGTGCAGACCTGCGAGCAGACGCTCGAACGGGGCATCGGCTCGTGTCGCGACACCGGCTGGCTGCTGGTGCAGATCCTGCGCCACCTGGGCCTGGCCGCACGCTTCGTGTCCGGCTACCTGGTGCAGCTGACGGCCGACATCAAGTCCCTGGATGGCCCGTCCGGCCCCGAGCAGGACTTCACCGACCTGCACGCCTGGGCCGAGGTGTACGTGCCGGGCGCCGGCTGGCTGGGACTCGATCCGACCTCCGGCCTGTTCGCCGGCGAGGGCCACATTCCGCTCGCCTGCACCGCCGAGCCGGCCAGCGCCGCGCCGGTCACCGGTGCCACCAGCAAGTGCGAGGTCGAGTTCTATTTCCACAATACCGTGACGCGCATCCACGAGGACCCGCGCGTCACCAGGCCCTACGACGACCATCAATGGGCCTGCATGGTCGCGCTCGGGCGCCAGGTGGACCAGGACCTGGCCGCCGGGGACGTGCGCCTGACCCAGGGCGGCGAACCGACCTTCGTGTCCATCGACGACATGGATGGTCCCGAGTGGACCGTCGCCGCCGACGGCCCGCACAAGCGCGAGCGCGCCCGCGACCTGACGCAGCGCCTGTGGCAACACTTCGCCCCCGGCGGCCTGCTGCACTACGGCCAGGGCAAGTGGTACCCGGGCGAGGCGCTGCCGCGCTGGGCGCTGGCCTGCTACTGGCGCAAGGACGGCACGGCCCTGTGGCGGGAGCCGGCCCTGCTGGCCGATTTCGACCGCGACTACGGCCACGACCTGGCCGCGGCGCAGCGCCTGGCGCAGGCGCTGACCGGGCACCTGGGCGTGCCGGCGCAGTACCTGATGCCCGCCTTCGAGGACGTGTTCCATTACCTGTTGCAGGAGGGCCGGCTGCCGGCCGACGTCGACCCGCACACGGCCGACCTGAAAGACCCGGCCGAGCGCCGGCGGCTGGCCGAGTTGCTGGGCCGCGGCCTGGGCGAGCCGACCGGCTTCGTGCTGCCGCTGCACTGGGACTACCGCGGCGGCGGCTGGCGTTCCGGTCCCTGGCCGCTGCGTCGGGAGCGGCTGTATCTGGTGCCGGGGGACTCGCCGTTGGGGCTGCGCCTGCCGCTCGACAGCCTGCCCTGGGAAGCCGAGCGAGAAGAGCCGCAGCCGGCGCAGTTGTTCGAACCCAAGCCGGCACTGGGCGATTACTACGGCGAAGTCGCGCGCCGCTACAGCCAGCTCACCGCCACGCCGACCCCGCCGCAGCAGGCACCTGCCGACGAGCACGACGAGGCCGCGCCGGCAAAGGTCATCCACACCGCGCTGTGCGTAGAGGCCCGCCACGGCCGGCTGCACATCTTCCTGCCACCGTTGACCGAACTGGAGCACTACATCGAGTTGATGGCCGCCATCGAGGCCAGCGCCGCCACCTGCGGCCTGCCGGTGGTGCTGGAGGGCTATGAGCCGCCGCGCGACGGGCGCCTGGAGCGCCTGGCGGTCACGCCGGACCCGGGCGTCATCGAGGTCAACATCCACCCGGCGGCGAGCTGGGACGCGCTGGTCCAGAACACCACCACGCTGTATGCACTGGCCCGCGAGGCGCGCCTGGGCACCGAAAAGTTCATGCTCGACGGGCGCCACACCGGCACCGGCGGCGGCAACCACATCACGCTGGGCGCCGCCACGCCGACCGACAGTCCGGTGCTGCGCCGACCGGACCTGCTGCGCAGCCTGCTGACCTACTGGCAACACCACCCGGGGCTGTCGTTCCTGTTCTCGGGCCTGTTCATCGGCCCCACCAGCCAGGCGCCGCGCGTCGACGAGGCCCGCCACGACAGCCTGTACGAGCTCGACATCGCCTTTCAGCAGATGCCGGACGGGGAGGCCGCGGCGCCGTGGCTGGTGGACCGCCTGCTGCGCAACCTGCTGGTGGACCTGACCGGCAACACGCACCGGGCGGAGTTCTGCATCGACAAGCTGTACGCGCCCGGCAGCGCCAGCGGGCGTCTGGGGCTGCTCGAGCTGCGCGCCTTCGAGATGCCGCCGCACGCCCAGATGTCGCTGTTCCAGGCGCTGCTGCTGCGCGCGCTGGTGGCGCGTTTCTGGGCCGCGCCCTACCGCCAGCCGCTGGTGCGCTGGGGCAGCGGCCTGCACGACCGCTTCATGCTGCCGCACTACGTGACCGCCGACCTGCGCGCCGTGCTGGCCGAACTGCGGGAGGCCGGTTATGCGTTTCAGGACGACTGGCTGGACCCGTTCGTCGAGTTCCGCTTCCCGCGCTACGGCACCGTGCAGGTGGGCGACCTGACGCTGGAGCTGCGCGCGGCGCTGGAACCCTGGCACGTGATGGGCGAGGAGGCCACGGCCGGCGGCACGGCGCGCTACGTCGATTCCTCGGTCGAGCGCCTGCAGGTGCGCCTCACCGGCGCCACCGACGGCCGCTATCTGGTGGCCTGCAACGGCCGGCGGGTGCCGCTGCAATCGACTGGCACGCATGGCGAACAGGTGGCCGGCGTGCGCTACCGGGCCTGGAACCCGCCCTCGGCGCTGCACCCGACCATCGGCCCGCACGCGCCGCTGGTGCTGGACATCATCGACACCTGGAACGGCCGCGCGGTGGGCGGTTGCACCTATCATGTGGCCCATCCGGGCGGGCGCAACTACGACACCTTCCCGATCAACGCCTACGAGGCCGAGGGTCGCCGCATCATGCGTTTCTGGAATTACGGCCACACACCGGGCGCCATCACGCCCCCGCCGGCGGTGGCCGGACTGGGCCAGTTCCTGCCGCCCGGCAGTCTGCCGGCGCCGCTGGCGCCGCCGCCCGAGCCGATCAATCCCGACTATCCGCTCACCCTGGACCTGCGCTGGCAGCCGACCTGAGCACGCCGCGCCCGATCCGTGCCATGCCCCGCAAGAACAGCCAATCGCGCCCTGTGTTCAACAGCTGGGACCAACTGGCTGTGGACCAGGACCAGCACCCGCACTGGCAACGCCTGACCCGCGCCCTGCGCGCGCTGGGCCCGGCCGCCCTGACCGGCCGGGCCGACGAGGCGCGCCGCCTGCTGCACGAAACCGGCGTCAGCTACAACGTCTATGGGGCTGCCGACGGCTCGCGCCAACCGTGGCCGCTCGACGTGGTGCCGCTGCTGATCGGCAGCGACGACTGGGCCGCCATCGAGGCCGGCCTGGTGCAGCGTGCCGAACTGCTGAACCTGATCCTGACCGACCTGTACGGCCCGCGCGACATCCTGCGCCGCGGCCTGTTGCCGCCGGCCCTGGTGTATGGGCACGGCGGTTTTCTGCGCGCCTGCCAGGACATTCGCCTGCCGTCCGCGCACCAGCTGCCGCTGTACGCCGCCGACCTGGTACGCGACCACTCGGGGCAGACCTGGGTGCTGGCCGACCGCACGCAGGCACCGTCAGGCATCGGCTATGCGCTGGAAAACCGCCGCGTCACGTCCCGCGTGCTGCCGAGCCTGTACCGCGATGCGCAGGTGCACCGCCAGGAGCCGTTCCTGCGTGCCCTGCGCAGTAACCTGATCGCCGCCGCTCCGCCCGCGGCCCGCAACGACCCGGCCCTGGCATTGCTCACGCCCGGCGCGCGCAACGAAACCTATTTCGAGCAGGCCCTGCTGGCCGAGAAACTGGGCCTGCAACTGGTCGAAGGCTCGGATCTGGTGATGCAGGGCGGCCGTCTGCGGCTGCGCGCGCTCGGCGGCCTGACGCCGATCGACGTGCTGTGGCGGCGCGTGGACGACGCCTGGTGCGACCCGCTGGAGCTGCGGGCCGATTCCTTCCTGGGCGTGCCGGGCCTGGTGGAAGCCGCACGCCGCCGCCAGGTCAGTGTGGTCAATCCGCTGGGCAGCGGCGTGCTGGAGAACCCGGCCCTGGGCGCCTACCTGCCGGCCCTCGCCAAGCATTTCCTGGGCGAGGACCTGCGCCTGCCCAGTGTCGACAGCTACTGGTGCGGGGACCCGCAGCACCTGCAGCACGTGCTGGCCAACCTGGACCGGCTGGTCATCAAGCGCCTGCAGCGGCACCCGGAGCAGCGGTCGGTGTTCGGTGCCAGCCTGACACCACAGGAACTGGCCACCTGGCGCGAACGCCTGCTGGCCCAGCCGGCCCAGTACACGGCGCAGGCGGCCGTGATGCCGGTGCCGACGCCGTCGTTCGGCGGCAAGGAACTGGGCATGCGACCGGTCCTGTTGCGCACCTTTCTGACTGCCGGCGCGGAAGGCTACCGGGTCCTGGCCGGCGGCTTCGCCCGTGTCGGCCCGCAGGCCGACACGCTGTTCATCAGCAACCAGACCGGCGCCATGGGCAAGGACGTCTGGGTACTGGCCAGCGAACCGGAAACCGACACCGCTCCGTCGCTGGCGCCCGTGGTCGGTGCGGCACATGGTGGCCTGCCGCGGCGCGCCGCCGAGAACCTGTTCTGGGTTGGCCGCTACCTGGAGCGGACCGTGGCCAGCCTGCGCCTGCTGCGCCTGACGCTGGAGCGGTTGACCGACAGTGACGCCGCGCGAGAACCGGCAGCGCTGGACAGTCAACGCCTGCTGGCACAGACCCTGACCCACCTGACCGGCACGCATCCGGACGCGGTGGACCAGAACGCGATTGCCGAACCGCTGTGGAGCCTGCTGGCCGACCCGCAGCGCCCCGGCAGTGTGGCCTTTGGCCTGCAGGCACTGGCGCAGGCCGCCGAAACCGTGCGCGAACATCTGCCGCAAGACGCCCTGCATGTTCTGGTCGACCTGTCGGCGCCGCTGACCGGCTTGTCGGCGGCGTCCGGCGATGCCGAGCAAATGAACTCGGCCGCCCAGCAGGCGCTGCACGGCGTCCTCGCGTTGTGCGGGGCGCTGGCCGGGGACACGGAACAGGACGCCGGCTGGCATTTCCTGGAGCTGGGCCGCTGCATCGAGCGCGGACAGAATCTGGGCGTCGTCCTGCGCAGCCTGCTGTGCAGCCGGGCGCCGCTGGCCGCCACGCCGGCCGCGATCGAGACGGCACTGGCCTTCTGCGGCAGCCTGCCGGCATATCGCCGCCATGGCCCGGACGTGCCGGCACTGCGGCTGGCACTGGAACTGCTGCTGCTGGATGCCCGGCAACCGCGCAGCCTGATGCGCCAACTGCAGGGCATCGAACGGCATCTGGCGGCGCTGCCGGATCCTGCCACGGGCGTGCAGCTGAGCGTCAGCGGGCGACTGGCGCTGGACGCGCTCACCCGCCTGCGGCTGCTCGACATCGTGAGCCTCGATACCGCGGACGGACTCGACCAGACCGCGCTTGACCAGTTCCTGGGCCGCGGCGATTACCTGCTGCGGGAGCTGTCGGATGCGATCGCCGACGCGCATTTCCCGCCCTCCGCGGCACCGCATTCGCTGCTGCGGGTGCCGACCGAGTCGTCATGAACTACCGCACCGTGCATGTCACCCGCTACCGCTACGACAAGCCGGTGGCCAGCAGCTATAACGAGGCGCACCTGCTGCCGCGCAGTTGCACCGGGCAGGCGCTGGTCAGCGCCAGCCTGCACATCGATCCGCCGTGCCGGGACTACCGCGACCGACAGGATTTTTTCGGCAACACAGCCAGTTATTTCGCCATCCTGGACCCGCACCGGGAAGTCACCATCACGGCCACCAGCGAGGTACGCCTGCAGGCACCGCGGCGGCAGCTGAGCTTCGGCGATGCCATCGACTGGCAGGAGACGGCCCGCCGCCTGGCCCAGGCCGGTGACCCGGAAACCCTGGACGCCGTCCAGTACTGCCTGGACTCGCCCATGGTGCGCGCGCTGCCGGCCCTGCACGATTACGCAGCGGCCAGTTTCCCCGCCGGCCGGCCGCTGGCCGACGCGGTGGCGGAGCTGATCGCCCGCATCCATGAGGACTTCACCTACGACCCCACCGCCACGGATGTCGCCACGCCGGTACTGGAGATACTGCAACGGCGCCGGGGCGTGTGTCAGGATTTCGCGCACCTGGCCATCGGCTGCCTGCGCAGCCTGGGCCTCGCGGCCCGTTACGTGAGCGGCTACCTGGAAACCCTGCCCCCACCCGGCAAGGCCAAGTTGCAGGGCGCCGACGCCTCACACGCCTGGCTGCAGGTGTACCTGCCCGGCAACGGCTGGCAGGACTGGGATCCCACCAACAACCTGCAGCCGTCCGGCCGCCACATCACCACCGCCTGGGGCCGCGACTACAGTGACGTGGCGCCACTGCAGGGCGTGATCTACGGCGGTGGCGACACGCACAAGATCGAGGTCGAGGTGGATGTGACGGCCCTTCCCGAGCCGGTGGAGCTTTGATGCCCGGCCAGCGCACGGCGAGCGAATTCCTGCGCGCCGGCCGCTACGGCGTGCTGGCCACGCACTCGCGCAGCCTGCCCGGCTACCCGTTCGGCTCGATCACGCCCTACGTGCTCGGCGCCGTCGGCGAGCCGGTCATCTACATCAGCACGCTGGCCGAGCACACCAGGAACATCAACACCGACCCCAGGGTGTCGCTGACCGTATTCGACCCGGCCGACGCCGCCGATCCGCAGGCCGGCGCGCGCCTGACGTGGATCGCCGAGGCTCATGCCCTGAGCGCGGATGGCACCGGCGCGGTCGCCGAGCGCTACTACCGGTTCTTTCCGGCGGCCCGCGCCTACGCCGGTACCCACGATTTCAGCTTCTACGCCCTGCGTCCGGTGCGCCTGCGCTACATCGGCGGTTTCGGCAAGATCGGCTGGATCGAGCCGCACGAAATCGACCTGAGCAACCCGCTGGCGGATGCCGAGGCCGGCATCGTGGAGCACATGAACGGCGACCACGCCGACGCGCTGCGTGCCTACTGCCGGCATTTCTTTGGCCGCGAGGCACAGCAGGCGACGCTGGTTGGCGCGGATGCCGATGGCGTGGATCTGCTGGCCGACGGGGCTGCGCTACGCCTGCCGTTTACCGCCCGCGCCGAAGGTGTCGACGCCCTGCGCCAGCAGTTGATCGCACTGTTGCGCGAAACGCGCGAGGCGGCGGACGACGCCTGAGCGGCGGCATTGCGACTGGCGTGCCGTCAGCACGTAAACTGCTGGCCGGGCGCCCGCCTGTTGACCGCCTGCCCAATTCCGCAAAGAGGAGTCGAATTCATGGCCCGCATTGCCCGCATCCGAACCGCGGCCGGCCCGCGTCACGCGCTCGAACAACCCGACGGCCGGCTGTGCCTGATCGAAGGCGACCTGCTGGGCGACTGGCGGGCCACGGATCAGGTCGCACCGGCAAACGCCGAGCGCCTGGCGCCGGTCGTGCCGCCGACCATCTACTGCATCGGCCTCAACTACCGCAAGCACGCCGAGGAAACCGGCGCCGCCATCCCCCAATATCCAGTGCTGTTCATCAAATCGGCCGGCGCCCTGCACCATCCGGATCAACCGATCCTGATCCCGACCCACGCGCCCAGCCACAAGGTGGATTACGAGTGCGAGCTGGCGGTGGTGATCGGCCGCCGCGCCAAGAACGTGCGCGCTGCCGAGGCCCTCGACTACGTGCTCGGCTACACCTGTGCCAACGACGTCAGCGCCCGCGACTGGCAGATGGAATGGGGCGGTGGCCAGTTCTGCCGCGGCAAATCCTTCGACACCTTCTGCCCGCTGGGGCCGGTGCTGGTCACCGCTGACGAGATCCCGAACCCCAACGCGCTCGACATCCGCACCACGCTCAACGGCCAGACTGTGCAGTCGGCCAACACCAGCGACATGATTTTCGACGTGCGCACGCTGATCGAGTTCCTGAGCGCCGACTGCACGCTCGAAGCCGGCAGCGTGATCCTGACCGGCACCCCAAGTGGCGTTGGCGCCGCGCGCAAGCCGCCGCTGTGGATGCAGCCCGGCGACGAGGTGTGCGTGGAAATCGCCGGCATCGGCACGCTGCGCAACCCGCTGGCGGCGTCCTGATCGCCATGCCGAAAATTTCCCTTGCAACACGGCATCCAACGGCAGTAGGATGCAACCGACTGACCGATCGGTCCACCCCTCCGCTCGGGCCAGTCAGGCTCCGATAATGACTAAGAATCCCCCTCCCAAACCCTGCGCCGCCGCTGCCCACCGAGTCCTCCGGGCAGCGGCGGAAGTTTTTTCCAGCCAGGGCTACGATGCCGCTTCCATCAGCGCCATCGCCGAGCGGGCTTCGGTCAGCAAGGCCAACATCTTCCATCACTTCAAGAGCAAGGCGGCGCTGTATCAGCAGGTCCTGAAAGAGGCTTGCCAATCGTTCACCGACGCCATCGACGCCGCCTCGCGCCTGGACGAGGACACCACGCAGCGCCTGGGCGCCTACGCTCGCCAGCGCCTGTGTGCGTACATCGAAGACCCGATGTCCAGCCGTCTTGTGCTGCGCGCCCTCACCAGTGACGGGGCCGACAACGACATTCAGCCGGTGCGGGAAGACTTCGCTCACAGCTTCCACCGCCTGGTCGAACTGATCCGCGCCGGCCAGGTTGCCGGTCAGCTGCGCGCCGACCTGAACCCGGCCCTGCTGGCGCTGCTGATCAACGCCGGCAACGTGTTCTACGCTCAGACCCGGCCCCTGCTGCGCCACTTCACCGACATCGATTTTGCCGATGACCCGCAGCGCTACAACGCGCTGATGATGGACATCCTGCAGCGCGGCATCCTGCCAGCCTGAGCGCCCCCGACAACGCTGGGGAAGTGAATACTCCAGCGTTTTCCTAGTGTTCTGAGTCAGAAGTTCTATGAACTAATTAGGATTCCCTTTGTCTCAGTATCATCGAGACATTGGGGAGGTTTTCATGGGACGTGGACGACCGTTGCCGGAGCTGACGCTGACGGCCGAGGAGAGCAACCGGCTGGTCGAGTGGGCACGCCGGCACAAGACCAGCCAGGCCTTGGCGGTGCGTGCGCGGATCGTTCTGTCGTGCGCTCAAGGGATGCCCAATCTGGAAGTGGCCAGTCACTTGCGCGTCTCGAAGCAGATGGTCGGCAAGTGGCGGCAGCGCTTTGTGGAGCGACGTTTGGATGGACTGCTCGACGAGCCGCGGCCGGGTGCCCCGCGACGAATTGGCGATGATGTCATGGAAGCGATCATTGCCAAGACCCTGCAGGAAAAGCCAGCCGATGCGACGCACTGGAGCACGCGCAGCCTGGCCAGAAGCATGAAGCTGTCTCAGGCGTCGGTATCGCGCATCTGGCGAGCGTTCGGCCTGCAGCCGCATCGGCAGGAGACGTTCAAGCTGTCCACCGACGCGCTGTTTGTCGACAAGGTGCGCGACATCGTGGGTTTGTACCTCGCGCCGCCGATGAAAGCCGTCGTGCTCTGTGTGGACGAAAAGAGCCAGATCCAGGCGCTGGATCGCACGCAGCCGATCCTGCCGATGACGCCGGGTCTGCCGGAGCGGCGCACGCATGATTACATGCGCCACGGCACCACCACGCTGTTCGCTGCGCTGGACGTGGCCACCGGCAAGGTGATCGGACAGCTGCATCGTCGTCATCGTGCTACCGAGTTCCTGAAATTCCTGGCGACGCTCGACCAGAGCGTTCCCGCAGACGCCGATGTCCACGTCGTCATGGACAACTACGGGACGCACAAGACGCCCGCGGTGAAACGCTGGTTTGCGCGCCATCCGCGATTCCATCCGCACTTCACACCGACCTCCGCATCGTGGATCAACCAGGTTGAACGCTGGTTCGCGGAAATCACGCGCAAGCAGATTCGCCGGGGTACTCATCGCAGCACGCGCCAGCTGGAGCAAGCCATTCGTGATTACCTGGCGACCTACAACATGAACCCGCGTCCATTCGCCTGGACCAAGACCGCAGACCAGATCCTTGACTCCATCAAGAGATTTTGTTTGCGCATTTCTGACTCACGACACTAGATCACTACCTCGTCCGTCCACACCCTGAAACTCTCGAGCGTGTTCGGGCCAAAGGTGGTCGTGATGGCCACGTCGGCGGCATCCCGGCCCCGCGCGATCAGGATCCGCCCGATGCGCTGCCGGTTGTTGCGCGGATCAAAGGTGTGCCAGGCACCGCCCAGGAAAACCTCCATCGACGCGGAGAAATCCATCGCCGAGCCGTCCGGCGGCACGCCGATGTCGCCGAGATAACTGGTGCAGTAACGCGCCGGAATGTTCAGGCTGCGGCAAAAGGCAATCGCCAGATGAGCGTAATCGCGGCACACGCCCCGGCGCTCGTTGTAGACCTCCCAGGCGCTTTTCGTGGGACGGGCGTGCTCGTAGCCAAAACTGATGTGGTTGTGCACGAAGTCGCAAACGGCCTGCACCCGCGCCCAGCCGGGCGCCGTCGCGCCGAAAAGCCGCCAGGCGGTCTCGGCCAGCAGATCGGACTCGCAGAACCGGCTTGGCAGCAGGAACACGAGGGTTTCTTCCGGCAGCGACTCGACCGGATGTTGCAAGGCCGCCGGAACCGGCGGCTCGACCGTGCCGCGATCGTTGATCAGCGCATCGGTGGTCAGGCAAAAGCGCCCGGCCGGTGCCACCAGGCGCGTGCACCAGTTGCCAAAACCGTCCCGGTACATGCTGGTCGGCACCCACGGATCGGTGCGCATCTGGTCCGGGCGCACCAGATCGGAGGCTCGCGTGTAATGCACGTTCAGCGTGACGATCATCGGCGTTGGCTGCGGGAACTGATAGACAAGCTCGTAACCCAGGCGAATCTGCATCGGAACACTCCGTTGGGCGGGCGGCGAGGAAGGCCTCGTCGCCAGGATTTGCGAACCCGACCATGCGCGGGCAACAGGATGGGCTGCGCAGCCGGCGGGTCAGCATCCACACAGTCCGCTGTGGACCTGCAGCAGCAACCGCGCCAGGCGTTCGGTCCACGCCGACTGCCCGGCCGCGTCGTCGATCAGATCCTGGCGAATCTCCAGTTCGACGTGAGGCAGGCCGCGCGCCTCGCCGTAACGAGGAATGGCGTAATCGGTGTCATCGCTGACGGCGTAGGGCTCGTTTTCACCCACGACCAGACCGCCCTCATCGCGCAACGCCCGCGCGACGAGACGCGCCAGGCGCGGATCGCGGTTGTAGAGCACCGCCGCGTGCCAGGGACGGGGGACCCCCAGATACACCGGCGTGAAGCTGTGAAGGGAAACGAGCAGCGTGGGCTGACCGCGGCGCAGGCGGGCGTCCAGCAGCTCGCGGATATGCGCGTGGTAGGGGACGAAAATCTCGGACTCTCGCGCCGCCACCTGGGTACGGGAAATCGCCACATTGCCGGGGATGGTCGTGCGCTCGCTGCGGCTCACGATCGAATCGGCGCTGCCCGGCGGCCGGTTGCAGTCGATCACCAGGCGCGAATACGGCTGCAGCACGACGCAGGCATCCAGTGCGTCGCCCAAGCCGGATGCGACCGCGCCGGCCCCGATATCCCACGCAATGTGGCTGGCCAGGGCATCCTCGTCCAGGCCGAGGGTACCCAGACGGCGCGGGAGCCGGTTGCCGGCGTGGTCGCAGATCAGCACGTAGTCCGAACGGCCGTCGGCGTGCTCGATATGCCACGCAGGCGGCTCGTCGGGCGCCAGCAACAGCGGGGTCACGACGCGC
Source organism: Immundisolibacter cernigliae (assembly GCF_001697225.1). Classification (GTDB taxonomy): domain Bacteria; phylum Pseudomonadota; class Gammaproteobacteria; order Immundisolibacterales; family Immundisolibacteraceae; genus Immundisolibacter; species Immundisolibacter cernigliae. Next base: position 1,534,561 of record NZ_CP014671.1, on the reverse strand, counting down.
ATCGGGCAGTACTCATGGTTGCGACATCCGGGCCGGTTGCAGACAGTTCAGCACGAACGGCCGACGCACTGCGGTGCGCCAGCGCCCCGACCTTTGCACCAGGCGGCGACATATCATGTTCCGGCCCCGCATCAGGCGGGGCACCCCACCCCGAGGAGAAACCGTCATGAAACTCTATGGAGCCGCCTACAGCCGCGCCGGGCGCTGCATCTGGATGCTGGAAGAGATCGGCCAGCCCTACGACCACGTCGGCACCAGCCCACGGGGCGAAACCCGCACGCCGCAGATGCTCAAGCTGAATCCCAACGGCCACGTGCCGGTGCTGGACGACAACGGCTACGTGATCTGGGAATCACTCGCCATCAACCAGTACCTGGCCGAGAAGACCGGCATCCTGTGGCCGGCCGGCGCCCAGGCGCACGGGCAGATCGCCCAGTGGAGCCTGTGGGCCATGACCGAGGTCGAGCCGCACCTGGTCACCATGCTGATGCACATGATGTTCCTGCCGGAGGCCCAGCGCAGCCCGGCGGCCATCGAACAGGCCAAGGCGGCCCTGGGCAAGCCGATGCAGGTGCTCGACCAGCACCTGGCCGGCCGCGCCTACCTGCTGGGCACGGATTTCAACGTCGGCGACCTGAACGTGTGCTCGGTGCTGGGCCTGGCGGCCATGCTGCATTACGACTTCTCGCCCTTTGCCAGCGTCGGCGGCTGGCTGGGCCGATGCAACGGCCGCCCGGCTGCGCAGCGCTTCCAGAAAATCGCCCAGGAAGCGATGGCCAAGATGGGCTGACGCGAAGGCCAAAAACACAGAAAGCCGGCGCCGGGCTTGTCCCCGGCGCCGGCTTTTTTGTATCCGAAAACCCGTGCGCTCAGCCGAAGCGGCCGTCCAGGAAATCAAGCACCAGCTGGTTGAAAGCCTGCCGCTGCTCGATCTGAATCCAGTGGCCGCAGTGGTGGAACATGTGCAGCTGGGCGTTTGGCATGCGCTCGGCCACATACAGGCTGGTGCTGGTCGGAATGAAAAAATCCTCCCGGCCGTGCGTCACCAGCGTCGGGTGCGCCATGGCGCGCAGCTCGTGTTCCGGCACCACAAAGGCGTCCACGTGCACCTGCGCGTCGCCCGGGAACATGGCCTCGAACTGCCGGCGGATGCGCTCCTGCATGACCAGGCCATAGCGCTGTTTGGCAATCGCCTCCACATCCCCGCCCAGCACCTCCGGGTTGTGCAGGAACTTGCGCACCAGGTACGCCAGTTCCTCTTCGGTGCCGGTGCGGTAGTAGCCCCAGCCGCGCTGCAGGCCCGGCGTGGCCGTGAATGGCGCACCGACGGCGCCCATCAGCACGATGCGCTCGAAGCGCTCGGGATGCCGGCGCAGCAGTTGCAGCGTGACGCCGCCGCCCATTGAATTGCCGACCAGGTGCGCCTTGGCGATGCCAAGACCGTCCATCAGAGCGATGACCTGGGCGGTCCACACCTCGATCCAGGCCGCCGCGCCGCTCGGCGGCGCGTGGTGCTGGCTGTCGCCAAAGCCGGCGATGTCCGGCGCAATCGCCCGGTAGCGCTCGCCCAGGAACGGCAGCGCGTGCACCCAGTTGGACATGGCGTTGGCGCCCGGCCCGGAACCGTGCAGCAGGATCACCGGCGTGGCATCGGCCGCACCGGCCTGGTGATAGAAGGTCTCGAAACCGTTGGTCGGCACGCGGCTGCTGGTTACGTCCATGATGTTTCTCCTCGAACTGGGGTTTTGCACGCCGCGGCATGGTAACGCCGCCGCCCCGGATGGGGCGCCTCAACCCGCGGCCGGCAGCACCTGCGTCAGCAGCACCTGCGCTGCGCCAATCAGGCCACCGAGCAACACGCCAAACCAGGTGATGGCCCGAAACTGCTTGCGCGAGAAGCCCAGCACCAGGGCCTCCAGCCGGGCCACGTCGAGCGCGTCGATGCGCTCATGGATGCGCTCACGGATGTGATCGCCACTGGGGCCGTCGCTGCGGGCGAGGGTGTCGATTTCGCGCAGCAGCAGGTCGCCCGCCATGCCCTTGGCCATCGACAGCATGGCTGCATTGGCACCCAACAAACCGCCTAGCTGGTCGACCATGCCGGCCACCTTGTCTCGCAACCGCGCACGTACCGGCTCGGTCAGCAGCAGGTCGGCGACCTGCTCGCCGTCGAGCACGTGGGCGGTGAACGTGTCGGCAATGGCCAGCGCGATCTGCGCACGTTCGCGCGGGATCAGCCCCGGGGTCAGCGGTACCCGCAGGCGGCCGATGCGCCACGGCCGGTAGGGCCGAAACAGCATGCGGATGGCGACGTCGTTGGTGACGCCACCGATCACGGCACCGATCAGCGGCGGCAGCAGCCAGCCCGCCCAGGGGCTCAATGCAGCACCGCGCGCATACGCCGCGCCGCGGGCGAGGCCAGATCGATCTCCGGCGCGGTCATCACGCGGTTGCGGCCGGCCCGCTTGGCCTGATACAGCGCGGCGTCCGCTGCCTGCATCAGGTCCTCGGGGCGGCAACCGCTGTGGGGACGCACGCTGGCAACCCCGAGGCTGATGGTGACGATCGGATGGCTGGTCCCCGGCGCGTGCGGCAGCCGCAGATTCTCGACTGCCCGTCGCAGCATGTCGGCCACCGCGCTGGCGCCGCTGGCCGGCGTCAAGGGCAGCAGGACACCGAACTCCTCGCCACCGAGCCGCACCACCAGATCGCCGTGGCGGTGCACCAACTCGCGCGCCACCGCCGCCAGGCGGCGCAGACAGGCATCCCCGCCCGGATGACCATAGTGGTCGTTGTACGGCTTGAATTCGTCCACATCGAAGATGACCAAGGCCATTTCGCCGCGCAGGCGCAGCGCGCGCTGCCACTCGCCGGCCAGCGTCTCGTCGAAATGCCGCCGATTGGCCAGACCAGTCAGCTGGTCGAAGCGGGCCAGGCGCGCGAACTCCACCTGCATCTGCACGCCATCGACATAGGTACGATGCAGTTCCAGGCCGGCCAAGGCACTGCTGCAGGCGAGCAACAGCAAGGCACCGGCGCCGCCGGGCAGCGGCTGCGGACCAAGCAGCATCAGTGCCAATGGCCCCGTCAGCGTCGCGATCAGCAGCCACGCATAAGGGCGCCCAAGCCGCGCGAGAGACGGAAACTCCACCAGTATTGCGGCGCCGAGCACTACCCAGGCGAACAGCTGCAGCACGTGCGGTTTGCCAACCACTAGAAGGACGCTGCCGACACCCCAGACCAGGCCGCCAACCAGTGTCGCGTTGACGTAATGTGCCCGCCACCGTGGCAACTGCCCGTCCCCGACGCGCTCGCGATTGAAATGCCGCACCAGCAGCAGGCGGCCTGCCGTCACCACGCCGTGCGCCAGCAGCCAGGCCCCCGCCACCGGAGCCGGCAGGACCGGCCACAGCAGCCCGGCCAGACCACAGGCACACAGCAAACTGAGCAGCGGCGGCACCGAGCCGCGCCGATACAGATCCACCACCTGGCGCCGCAGCTGGGGGTGGGGGCTGAGCCGCTGTGCGGCAGGGCCAAGAGCGTCGTGACCGGCCGGCCTGTCGCCGATCGGCCTGGGGCTGCGCAGCCGGGCGATTCGCATGATGTTCACCTCACGGACCGGGCGCACGTAAACCCACCTCGAACAGGCTCTCCAGATCGTGCCGCGAGTAGGCGCGAAAGGCGAGCAGGGTCTGCGTGCTCACGATACCGGGCAAACCGGCCAGCCGGTCTGTCACCAGTACCGAAAGATCGTCGGCCGACGCCACGCGGGCAATGGCCACCAGGTCATGCTGGCCGCTGACCGAGTACACCTCGGCCACGCCCGGCAGTTCCGCCAGGGTCTGCGCCAGGGCGCTCACCTGGCCCCGCGCCGCCTGAATCAACACGAAGGCCGTGATCATGTGGCGGTCTCCTTCGATTCAACCGCTCGCAAGGCACGTCCTGCGAACGGCAGAAGCAGATAGGCCGGAAAACACAGAAAAAACGTAAGCAAGAAATAGTCCCGATAGCCCAACCACGCCGCGCCGAAACCGCTGGCGAAGGCAGCCAGGGATCGGCTCAGGGCGAACAGCGACGACAGCAGCGCATACTCGGTTGCCGCCTGACGGGGGTCCACGACCGACATCAGAAATGCCAGAAACGCGCCCGTGCCCAGCCCACCCGTGAACGATTCGACCATGCTGGCTCCGTATAGCACGGACGTTGAGACCGCGCCTGCTTCGGCAAGTTGCGCCGCGTAGACGTAACCCAGATTCGACATCGCCTGCAGCAATCCGAGCGACCACAGCGCCGTGAAAATACCAAGACGGTGCGTCGCCACGCCGCCGAGGACGCCCCCGGCAACGGACAGTAACAGACCAACGTTGACGGAAATGAGGCCTATTTCACTGGCCCGAAAGCCGGCATCCACCCAGAACGGCTTGACCATGAATCCCATGGCCGCATCGCCAAGCTTGAAGGTCAGCGCGAAGGCCAGCACGGCAAGCATGTAGGGCCGCGCCAGCAGCGCCGCAAACGGCGCCGTCACCGCGCCGGATCCGGCGCGCACCGGTTGCAGCGCGGCAAGCCCCAGCAAGCCCGCGGCCAGCACCGCCAACGCCACCTCAGCCCGCCCGCTGATCCACCCCATCTGCCGCCCGGCCAGCCAGGCAAGCACCAGCAACACCGACAGGCCGCCCAGGGCCACCCGCGGCTGGCGCGCCATTGCACGCAGGTCTGCCAGGCGCGGCGGCGGCCCGGCACGGGGCGCTTCCACCGGCGCCGCGCGACACACCAGGGCCAACAGGACCAGCAGACCGGCGGCCGCCAACTGGGTGCCGGCCCAGCCGATGCGGTCGCTGAGCATCAAAAGTCCGCCGGCGGCCAGCATGCCGACCCGGTACAACGCAATGCGCACACCGTTGGCAAGACCGAGCTGCGCGCGCGGCACTTTCTCGACCGTGTAGCCGTCAATGGCGATGTCGTTGGTGGCCGACAGCGCGGCAAACACGCCCAGCACCAGCCACATCTGCGGCTGCCCTGGGTCCATGCCGACCAGGGCGGCCATACACAGCGCCATCAGCAGATTGGCGGCCTGCATCCAGCGCCGATGATGGCGCCAGGCGTCCACCGCGGGCGCCCACAGGAACTTGAACGTCCAGGCCAGGCCAAGCAGGCCAAGCACGCCGATCTGGCGCAGATCCACCCCATGCTGGCGGAAGTACACCGGCAACAGGTCCAGAAAGATGCCCAGCGGCAGACCCTGCGCGAAATACAGCACGCCCACCCAGAACAGGCGCGAGCGCAGCGGCGAGGCGGTGTTCATTGGACGCTATCCAACGGCTCCATCGCCTCACTCCTCGGCATCGGCCAGCTGCGGGCTGAACCAGGACAGGGTCTCGTGCAAGCCGACCACGCCGCCGACGATGATCAGCGCCGGGCCGGGCAAGCCCTGCGCGGCGGCGGTTAGCTCACCCAGTGGCGCGGTAACGATCCGCTGGCGCAGCGTGGTGCCCTCGGCCACCACCGCCGCCGGCGTGGCCGCATCCTTGCCGTGCGCGATCAGCGCCGCGCAGATCTCGGCCAGCGCGCCAAGACCCATGTAGATCACGAGGGTGCCGCCGAGCGCCACCAGCTGCGGCCAGGGCAGGTCCACGCTGCCGTCCTTCAGGTGGCCGGTCACGAACACGCACAGCTGCGCGTGGTCGCGGTGCGTCAGCGGAATGCCGGCGTAGGCGGCGCAGCCGCTGGCCGCCGTCACGCCGGGCACCACCTGAAACGGAATGCCCTCGGCCGCCAGCGTGGCGATTTCCTCCCCGCCACGCCCAAACAGGAACGGATCGCCGCCCTTCAGGCGCAGCACCCGCTTGCCCTCGCGGGCCAGACGCACCAGCAGCGCGTTGATGTCCTCCTGCGGCAGCGTGTGCTGGCTGGCGCGCTTGCCGGCGTCGATGCGCTCGGCCTCGCGCCGCGCCATGTCCAGGATTTCCGGCGCCACCAGACGGTCATGGACCACCACGTCGGCCTGCTGCAGCAGACGCAGGGCCCTGAAGGTCAGCAGGTCCGGGTCGCCGGGACCGGCACCGACAAGGTACACCTCGCCCACGCCGCCGGCCGCGCCGCGTTCGAGCAGGCGATCCAGCAATTGCCGCGCGCGCCGATCCTGGCCGGACAGCGCCAGCTCCGCCACCGGGCCTTGCAGGGTTTCGTCCCAGAAGCGGCGACGGGCGACCGGATCGGCAATCCGCTCGCGCACCTTGCCGCGCACGCTGCCGGCCAGCTCGGCCAAGCGGCCATAGGCGGCCGGGATCAGGGTTTCCAGCCGCGCCCGCAGCAGGCGCGTCAGCACCGGTGCCCGGCCGCCGGAACTGACGGCCGCGATCACCGGCGAGCGATCCACCACCGCCGGCATGATGAAACTGCACAGCGCCGGCGTGTCCACCACGTTCACCGGCAGGCCGCGCGCGCTGGCCAGTGCCGCCACCTGGGCGTTGACCTGCGCATCGTCGGTGGCGGCGATGACCAGCGTCATGCCGTCGAGGTCGACCTCCGCAAACGGCCGCTCGCGAAGTTCCACCACACTGGCCATGGCCCGCAGCTCATCCGTTAAGTGCGGCGCCACCACCACGCCGCGTGCGCCGGCCCGCAGCAGCAGCGCGAGCTTGCGCGCCGCCACCGGCCCTCCGCCCACCACCAGGCAGGGCCGGCCCCGCACATCCAGAAAAATCGGCAAATAATCCATGGGCTCAGTGTGCGCGCAGGACGGCTCTGCGCCCTGCAGGGCGATCAGGCAAAAGTGCATGGCGCCGGCTGGCATAGGGCTGGCGAAAAAGGCTTCTGTATAGTGCGGTGCGGCCCGCCGATGCGCTCTCGAGGAGGATGGTCATGAATCTGGAACTGGCAGGAAAAGTGGTCATCGTCACCGGCGCCAGCCAGGGCATCGGCCTGGCCACGGCGCTGAGTTTTGCGGGCGAAGGCGCCCGGCTGCTGCTGGCGGCGCGCGGCGCGGATGGTCTCACGGCCGCTGCCGCAGCGGCCACGGCCGCCGGTGCGCCGCAGGTGAAAACCGTCACCTGCGACGTCACGCTGGACGCCGACGTCGACGCCCTCATGGCAACTGCCCGGCAACACTTTGGACGCGTGGACGTGCTGGTCAACAACGCTGCCGGCAAGTTACCCGCCGGCGACTTTGCGGATATCAGCAACGAGGCCTGGCTGGCCGGCTGGAATCAGAAGCTGCAGTGCCACATCCGCGCCTGCCGGGCCGTGTACCCGATCATGCGCGAGCAGAAAAGCGGCGTCATCGTGAACGTGCTGGGCACCGCCGCGCGCAACCCCAAGGCCTCCTACATGCCGGTCGGCATCAGCAACGCGGCACTGTTCAATTTCACCAAGAGCTTTGCCGACCTGTGCGCGCCGCAGGGCATCCGGGTGGTCGGCGTGGCGCCGTCGGGCGTGACCACCGACCGTTGGACGCGCCTGATCAATGCACGCGCGCCGGCCGAGGGCAAGACGCCGCAACAGCTGCAGGCCGAGATCGACGCCGCGCTGCCACTGGGGCGCATGGCCTACCCGCAGGACGTGGCCGACGCCATCTGCTTCGCGGCCTCGGCGCGCGCGGCCTACATCTGCGGCAGCGTCATCACCGTGGACGGCAACAGCACGCAGGGCGTGTATTTGTAGCGTCGCGGCCACATGGCCCAAAAATCCAGCCGTGCCCGGCGCATCGGCGGCCAGATGAACCGTTCGTTGCCCGGCCGCCTCTGGATTGAGGCGGATTGGGCGCCCGTTGTCGATCCACCGGCCGCGGGCGCCGGCGCGCGAATGGCGCGGCCATCGATGAAACTGATCGAGATCCACCACCGCGCGTGACAGGCGCCCGGTCATCGGCCGGCAGCGGATCGCCCGGCCGGCGCCAGCCCGTCAAGCCTTGCCTTGTCGATCAGCCGCCCGATGGCCGTGGCAGCACTGCGGCCGGGTCGATCGGCGTGCCGCGGTAGCGGATTTCGAAATGCAGCACCCCGGGACCATCCCCGGGGCTGCCCATGCTGGCGATGGTCTGGCCGGTGGTAACGGCGCTGCCCTCGGCCACCGTGATTTTCTGAAGGTGGCCGTAGGCGCTCAGGTAGTCCTCGTTGTGTTTGACGATGACCAGATTGCCGTACTGGCGCAGCCCGTTGCCGGCGTAGACGACGGTGCCGGCGGCGGCGGCGCGGACCGGCTGGCCGATCTGGCCAGCGATGTCCAGTCCCTTGTTGCCGCCGTGGGCAGCCACGTATCCACGCAGCGTGGTGCCGGCCGTCGGCCAGGTCCAGCCGCCCGCCGGCGCGATCGGCGTGGGCGCAGGGACACCGCCCACACCGGGCAGGCGCAGGCGTTGGCCGGGGTAGATCGTATAGGGCGACCGAATGCCGTTCAGGCGCGCCAGGGCCTGGTAATCGGTGCCGTAGCGGCGGCCGATCATCGCCAGCGTCTCGCCCCGCTGGACGACATGTTCGCCACTTGGCAGCAAGGCGTTTGCTTGCGACGACGCGGATGGCGAAACCGCCGGCGGGCGGCCGGATCGACCGGCGCAGCCGGACAGGATCAGCGCAATGACCAGCGCCAGCAGCACGCGCGCCGCTTGGCCACCCGGCGCAGGGCGCAGGGCAGCCTGCGAGGCGTCGCCGTGCGCCTCAGCCCCGGCCGCGCCGCAGCGGCACGAAATGCGCAGCACCCAGGCGTTCCTCGTGCAGGCCGGTGGCGGTACGGGTGAAGCGGCGCAGCGCCTGCTCGCTCGAGCCCACCGGCGCGATGAGCCGTCCGTCCTCGGCCAGCTGTTCGAACAGCTGCGGCGCCAGCGTAGCCGCCGCGGCGGTAATCAGGATGCCGTCGTACGGACCTTTGCCCGGCAGGCCCTGACTGCCATCGCCGACCACCAGTGCCACGTTGCGCACGCGAAGGTCGCGCAGCACACGCCGGGCCTGGGCGGCCAGGGCGCCGATACGCTCGATGCTGACCACCTCCGGCACCAGTGCCGCCAGCACGGCGGTCTGGTAGCCCGAGCCGGTGCCGATTTCGAGCACCCGGCGCAGCGGCGGCCCCTGCAGCAGGGCGCTGGTCATCTGCGCCACGGTGAGCGGCTGGGAAATGGTCTGGCCGTGGCCGATGGGCAGCGACACGTTGTCGTAGGCACGGCTGGCGAGGGCTTCCTCCACGAACAGATGCCGCGGGATCTGACGCATCACATCCAGTACCCGCGGATCCAGCGGCGACAGCTGCGCGAGCAGCTCGACCAGTCGGTCGCGCGTGCGCTGCGAGGTCATGCCGATGCCGGCCGCCTGCTGGCTGGAACCAGAGCCGGAACCGGCATGGAACGGATTACTCATCGGGGTGCGACCGTATGGGCGGCGCGGCAGCAAAACGGGGCAATCTCCAACCGGAAATTGCCCCGTGCAGAATTGGTCGGGACGAGAGGATTTGAACCTCCGACCACTTGACCCCCAGTCAAGTGCGCTACCAGGCTGCGCCACGCCCCGAGAAATCGATGTGATGCGACCGGCCGCATCAGGTCTTCAGTATCGCCAGAACCTCTTCCAGTTCCTGCCGCATCTGGCGCACCAGCTGCGCCGTGCGGTCCGCATCCTGGCGGCCTGCCTCCCCGCCCAGGCGCTGGCGGGCGCCACTGATGGTGAAGCCCTGTTCGTACAGCAGGCTGCGAATCTGGCGGATCAGGATCACGTCCTGACGCTGGTAGTAACGCCGGTTGCCGGTGCGCTTGGCCGGCGTCAGCTCCGGGAATTCCTGCTCCCAGTAGCGCAGCACGTGCGGCCGCACGCCACACAGCTCGCTGACCTCGCCGATACCGAAATAGCGCTTGCCCGGTATCGGCGGCAACTGGTCATTCTGCGACGGTTCCAGCATAGGTATCGACGCGACGCTTCAGCTGTTGACCGGGTTTAAAAGTTACCACACGGCGTGCGGTGATAGGAATTTCCTGGCCGGTCTTGGGGTTGCGACCCGGGCGCTGGCGCTTCTGGCGCAGGGTGAAATTGCCAAAGCCGGACAGTTTCACGCCTTCGCCACGGGCCAGCGCGGCGCGCATGTGCTCGAAGAAGGACTCCACGATCTGGCGCGCCTCGCGTTTGTTGACGCCAAGCTCACTGCACAGCAGCTGGCTCATCTCGGCCTTCGTCAAGGTGCTGTTCATGTTCAGTCTCGCAGGTGCGCCCTGTGGGCCTCGGCCAGCGCCCGCAGCAGGCGGGCGATCAGCGGCTCCACGTCGGCATCGATCAGCGTGCGCTCGGTGGCAGACAGGGTAATGCCAAGCGCGACGCTCTTGTAGCCGTCCGGCACGCCCTGGCCCTGGTACACATCAAAAATCAGCAGCTCCTGCACCGGCGACTGCGCGCAGGCGGCCCGCGCCGTGGCCAGGATGTCCGCGGCGGGCACGTCGTTCGGCAGCACAATGGCCAGGTCGCGACGCACGGCCGGGAAACGCGACACTTCGGCGTAGGCGGGCACGCGCCCGGCGGTCAGTGCCGCCAGCTCGATCTCGAACAGCAGCGGCGAGTCGATTTTCAGTTCCGCCTCGAGACCCGGGTGCAGGCGCCCGAGCCAGCCGACCGGCTGGCCTGCGCGCAGCAGGCGTGCGCTCTGGCCGGGATGCAACGCCGGATGTTCGGCCGGCTCGAAGCTGAACCGGTCCGCGCAGCCGGTGATGGCCAGCAGCGCCTCGACGTCGGCCTTCAGGTCGAAAAAATCCACCGGCTGCGCCGGGCTGCACCATTGTTCGGGGCTGCGCGGGCCGGCGATCAATCCGGCCAGTTGGGCGTCCTGACGCAGTCCGCTGCCGTCGTCCACAAAACGCAGTCCGGTTTCGAACAAGCGCACCCGCGCCGCCTGGCGGTTGGCGTTGTGCGCATAGGCCGCCAGCAGGCCGGGCCACAGGCTGGTGCGCATCACGGCCAGTTCCGCCGACAGCGGATTGGCCAGCGCCAGTGGCGGGTTTTGCGGGTCGATCAGGGCTTGCAGCCGCTGATCGACGAAGCTGTACGTGATGGCTTCCTGATAACCGCGATCAACCAGGGCCAGGGCAAGCCGTTGCCGCGAAATGCGGTCGTCGGCGGCGGCCGGGAAATTGCCGCGCGGTGCCGGGCGGATACTGGGCAGGTTCTCGTAGCCGTGAACGCGCGCCAGCTCCTCGATCAGGTCTTCCTCGCAGCCAAGATCGAAGCGCCGGCTGGGCGGGCGTGCCTGCCAGACGCCGGCCGATTCCAGCGTGATCTCCATGCCCAGCCGCTGCAGGATGGCTTCGATCTCGTCGGACGGCAGCGACGTGCCCAGCACGTGCTCGACCCGCGCCCGACGCAGCCGGATGGACGGCGTAGCCGGCAGCTCGGCCCCGGCGCAGGCTTCCACGATCGGCCCCGGCTGGCCCCCACACAGCTCGATCAGCAGCCGCGTGGCCCGTTCGATGGCCAGTCGTTGCAGCTGCGGGTCCACGCCGCGTTCGAAACGCTGCGAGGCGTCGGTTTGCAGCCCCAGCGCCCGTGCCCGTCCGGCAATGGCGCGCGGCGCAAAAAAGGCGCTCTCCAGCAGCACGTTGCGCGTGGCATCACCCACAGCCGAGTCCGCCCCGCCCATGATGCCGGCGGCAGCCAACGGCCCGGTGTCGTCGCAGATCAGCAGCAATTCGGCGCCGGCCTCGATGTCCTGCTCGTTCAGCAGCCGCAACCGCTCGCCGGGCCGCCCATGGCGCACCACGATGTCGCCGCTGACGCGGTCCAGGTCAAAGGCGTGCAGCGGCTGGCCCAGTTCCAGCAGCACGTAATTGGTGATGTCCACCACTGGCCCCAGGCTGCGCAGGCCGGCCCGGCGCAGGCGTTCCTGCAGCCACAGCGGGGTACTCGCCTGCGGGTCGATGTTCTCGACCACGCGGCACAGGTAGCGCGGGCAGGCCTGCGGCGCCTCCAGTCGCACGCCGAATTGACGCGCACTGACCGGCGCAACGGCAGCGATGTCGGGCGGCGTCAACGGGGTTTGCGTGAGCGCGGCAAGTTCTCGGGCGAGACCGGACAGGCTCAGGCAGTCGCCGCGGTTGGGCGTCAGTTCGACCTCGATGATGCGGTCGTCGAGCTGCAGGTAATCCGACAGCGGCTGGCCGATCGGCGCATCGGCCGGCAATTCGAGCAGGCCGGCCTGGCCTTCTCCGAGCCCCAGTTCCCGCGCCGAGCACAGCATGCCTTCGGACGCTTCGCCGCGAATCTTGCTCTTCTTGATCTGCAAACCGCCCGGCAAGCGGGCACCGATGCGCGCCAAGGGCACGCGCAGATCGGGCCTTGCATTGGGCGCACCGCAGACGATGCCGAGCAGCGCCTCGCCGGGAACGACTTCCACCTCGCACAGGCGCAGACGGTCAGCGTCCGGATGCGGGCGGGTGGTGACGATGCGCGCCACCACGACCTGGTCGAGTGCTTCGGCCACCGGCTCGATGGCGCCGACCTCGATGCCGGCCATGGTCAGGCGCTGGGCAATGCCGGCCGTGTCGAGCGGCGGGTTGCACCACTCGCGCAGCCAGGTTTCGCTCACTTTCATCCGCGCCGAACCTAGTTGAACTGGCGCAGAAAGCGCAGGTCGTTGTCGAAAAACAGCCGCAGATCGCCGATGCGGTACTGCAGCATGGCCAGACGCTCCACGCCCATGCCGAACGCAAAACCGGTGTAGCGCTCGGGATCGACATTGACGTTGCGCAGCACGTTCGGGTGCACCATGCCGCAGCCGAGCACTTCCAGCCAGCCGGTGTGCTTGCACACCCGGCAACCGGCGCCGTCGCAGATGACGCAGCCGATGTCGGCTTCTGCCGACGGCTCGGTGAAGGGGAAAAACGACGGCCGAAAACGGATCGGCAAATCCTCGCGGTCGAAAAACCGGCGCAGGAATTCGATCAGCACGCCCTTCAAGTGCGCGAAGCTCACGCCCTCGTCGACCATCAGCCCTTCCACCTGGTGGAACATCGGCGTGTGGGTGAGGTCCGAATCGCGCCGGTAGACGCGGCCGGGGGCGATCAGTTGCACCGGCGGCGCCTGCCGCTCCAGCGAGCGAATCTGCACCGGCGAGGTGTGCGTGCGCAGCAACAGCCCGGACGGCAGATAGAACGTGTCGTGCATGGCCCGCGCCGGATGGTCGGCCGGGATGTTCAGGGCCCCGAAATTGTGGAAATCGTCCTCGATCTCCGGGCCTTCCTCGACGTCGAAGCCGATGCCGCGAAACAGCGTCTCGATACGAGCCAGTGTGCGCGTGATCGGATGCAGCCCGCCCGGTTGCTCGCCGCGGCCAGGTAGGGTGACGTCCACCCGCTCGGCCTGCAGGCGGGCGATCAGGCTCGCCTCACGCAGCACCTCGCGGCGGGCTTCGAGAGCCGCTTCGATGGCCGATTTGGCGTCGTTGACCGCCTTGCCGAACTCGCGCCGCTGCTCGGGCGGCAACTGCGGCAGACCGCGCAGCAGCTCGGCCACGGCGCCTTTCTGGCCCAGGTACCCGACGCGCAGTTGTTCCATCGCCGCCTCGTCGTGACAGGCGGCGATGGCGCGCTGGGCTTCCTGTGCGAGGTGCTGCGGGTCGGTCATGTCGATTCGGAACAAAAAAAGGGCAGACCAGGCTGCCCTTTATTCGGCGGATGGCGCGCGGCGTGTCAATTCGCCAGGGCGGCCCGGGCCTGCTGCGCGAGAACCTCGAAAGCGGCCGCATCGTGAATGGCCAGATCGGCCAGCATCTTGCGATCGACCTCGATGCCGGCCTTGTGCAGACCGTTCATGAACAGGCTGTAGGACAGGCCCGACTGGCGCGCTCCGGCGTTGATACGCACGATCCACAGCGCGCGGAACTGGCGCTTGCGCTGGCGCCGATCGCGGTAGGCGTATTGCCCGGCCTTGATGACGGCCTGGTTGGCGACGCGAAACACGCGGCTGCGGGCGCCGTAATAGCCCTTGGCCAGTTTCAGGACTTTCTTGTGGCGGGCGTGGGCGGTGACGCCGCGTTTGACTCTTGGCATGACTCAGTGACTCGTGCGGGAACTGCGGGAGCGTCAGGCGTGCGGCAGCATCTGCCGCACGGAGGCCGTATCGGAAGCGCACACCAGCGTGGTGCCGACCAAGCCCCGCTTACGCTTGGAGCTCTTCTTGGTCAGAATGTGGCGCAGGTGCGAATGGCCGCACTTGAACGCCCCCGAACCGGTTTTCTTGAACCGCTTGGCGGCGCCGCGTTTGGTCTTGAGCTTGGGCACGGCTTCATTACTCCTGAATACTGTTCTGTAAAGCGCCGCGACGGGCAGCGCCTGCGTGGGCTCGCGCCTATTTGCGCGGGCTCATCACCATCACCATCTGGCGGCCTTCCAGCCGCGGGTACTGTTCGACCACCGCCACACCCTTGAGGTCGTCCTCCAGGCGCTGCAGCAGTTCACGACCAAGCTCCTGGTGCGCCATTTCGCGACCGCGAAAGCGCAGCGTGATCTTGGCCTTGTCGCCTTCCTCGAAGAACCGCAGCAGGTTGCGCAGCTTGACCTGGTAGTCGCCATCGTCGGTCTGGGGCCGGAATTTGACCTCCTTGACCTGAATCTGCTTCTGGTTGCGCTTGGCGACCTGCTGTTTCTTGCTCTCCGTATACAGAAACTTGCCGAAGTCCATGACCCGGCACACCGGCGGCTCGGCACTGGGCGAAATTTCCACCAGATCGAGCCCCGCTTCGGAAGCGGCATCCAGCGCCTGCATACGGCTGACCACGCCCACCTGTTCGCCTTCCGGGCCGATCAGGCGTATGGACGAGGCGGTGATTTCCTCGTTGACGCGGAGTTTTTTCTCTTTCGCGATGTCTCAGCACTCCGTAACGCAATGGCCGCGGTTCGCAACTTCGGCAACGAGGGTCGCGACAACATCTGCCAGCGGCAGGCTGCCCTTGTCCTCGCCGGAGCGCGTACGCACGGCCACCGTTGAATTGGCGCACTCCCGCTCGCCGACGACCAGCAAGTAGGGAACACGCTGCAGGGTATGTTCGCGGATTTTATAGCCGATCTTCTCGTTCCTCAAGTCGGCCTCCACGCGCAAGCCCGCGTCGCGCAGAGTTTCGGCCACTTGCGACGCGTAGCGGGCGTGACTTTCGGTGATGCTCAGCACCACCGCCTGACGCGGAGCGAGCCACAGCGGGAAAGCCCCGGCGTGGTGCTCGATCAGAATGCCGAGGAACCGTTCCATCGACCCGACGATGGCCCGATGCAGCATGACCGGCACCTTGCGGGTGTTGTCCTCGGCCACATACTCGCAGCCCAGACGCTCGGGCATCATGAAATCCACCTGCATGGTGCCCAGTTGCCAGGCCCTGCCGATCGCGTCCTTCAGGTGGTACTCGATCTTGGGGCCGTAAAAGGCGCCTTCGCCGGGCAGCTCCTCCCAGGCCACGCCGCAGGCGCCCAGGGCCGCGCGCAGCGCCGTCTCGGCCTTGTCCCAGACAGCGTCCGAACCGAGCCGCTTTTCCGGCCGCAGCGCGATTTTGACCGCCACCTGCTCGAAACCGAAGGCCGCATAGACCTTCAGCGCCTGGCGGTGGAAATCGGTTACTTCCGATTCGATCTGCTCGGGGGTGCAGAAAACATGGCCGTCATCCTGCGTGAAGGCGCGCACGCGCATGATGCCGTGCAGGGCGCCCGAGGGCTCGTTGCGGTGGCAGGCGCCAAACTCGCCATAGCGGATCGGCAGCTCGCGGTAGCTGTGCAGGCCGGCCTTGAAAATCTGCACATGACCCGGGCAGTTCATCGGCTTGAGTGCGTATTCGCGCTTTTCCGACTCGGTGAAAAACATGTTCTCCTGATAGTTGTCCCAGTGGCCCGAGGCCTTCCACAGGGACACATCCAGAATCTGCGGGCAGCGCACCTCCTGGTAGCCGGAGTCCTTGTAGACCTGTCGCATGTGCTGTTCCAGCGTCTGCCACAGCGCCCAGCCCTTGGGGTGCCAGAACACCATGCCGGGCGCTTCTTCCTGCTGGTGGAACAGGTCCAGTTGACGCCCGATGCGCCGGTGGTCGCGCTTCTCGGACTCCTCCAGCATGTGCAGGTAGGCGTCGAGGTCTTCCTTCCTGGCCCAGGCGGTACCGTAGATGCGCTGCAACATCTCGTTGCGCGAATCACCGCGCCAGTAGGCGCCGGCCACGCGCATCAGCTTGAACACCTTGAGCTTGCCGGTGGACGGCACGTGCGGCCCGCGGCACAGGTCCACGAAATCGCCCTCGCGGTACAGCGACACGTCCTCGCCTTCCGGGATGGCGGCGATCAGCTCGGCCTTGTACCGCTCGCCCTGGGCCAGAAAGAACGCCACCGCCTCGTCGCGTGGCAGCACCTGCCGGGTCACCGGAATGTCCCGCCGGGCCAGCTCCGCCATGCGCTTTTCGATGGCGACCAGATCGTCCGGCGTGAATGGACGGCTGTAGGCGAAGTCGTAATAGAAGCCGTTTTCGATCACCGGGCCGATGGTGACCTGCGCCTCGGGAAACAGCTCCTTGACCGCGTAGGCCAGCAGATGGGCCGTCGAGTGGCGAATGACCTCCAGGCCGTCAGCGTCGCGCTCGGTAATGATGGCCAGATCCGCGTCGCTGTCGATCAGGTACGAGGTATCGACCAGCTTGCCGGCCACCTTGCCGGCCAGCGCCGCGCGCGCCAGGCCGGCGCCGATGTCGCCCGCCACCGTCGCCACGCTGACCGGCTGCGGATAACTGCGGGTGGAACCGTCGGGCAGGCGGATGTCGGGCACGGGGCCTCCAGGTGAACTACCGGCGGACCGGCAGTGGGTAAGTCGGGGAGCGGCTCGGATGCGGCTGGTGTCGACCGGAACGGTGGCCACCGACAGCCGCGCAGATTATCACGCGCAACCGGCAGGCCCGGGCGCCGGGGTAGCCCCGACGGCACCAAACCGCGCATCGCACCGGCCGACCGACCGGAGCCAGTTCCAGACGCTCCTACGCGGTCGGGCCGCGCCTCCTGCGACACCATGTCGCATCCCCGGGCGGCGGCGATCCGGCTAGCCTGAGTGGCGCTGCGTGCCTGCCAAGCGGCACCAGCGCCTACCAGCTTCATCCAGACCGGGAACCTCATGCCCTCATCCGTTCGGCGCTCGCTCGCCATCGCTGCCCTGGCCACGCTATCCGGTCCGCTCGCGGCCGAGACCCGCATCGTCATCACCGCCCCCGAGGAGACCGCCGGCCAGACATTGAACACCTCGATCCTGGACCAGGCGGCCCTTGCGCCGCTGCGCTACCGCAGCAGCGACACCGCCAGCCTGCTGCGCGAGCTGCCCGGCGTGAGCCTGCGCAGCGCCGGCGGCGTGTCCAGCCTGCCGGCAATCCGCGGCCTGGCCGATGACCGGCTGCGCATCAAGGTCGACGGCATGGACCTGGTATCGGCCTGTCCGAACCACATGAACTCGCCGCTCTCGTATCTGGACCCGACCGCCGTGGCACGGGTCGAGGTCTATGCAGGCGTCACGCCGGTCAGCGTCGGCGGCGACAGCATCGGCGGCACCATCGTCGTCGAGTCGGCCCCGGCGCAGTTCGCTGCACCCGGGCAAACGCGCGTCACCGGCGAGGCCGGCGCCTTTTACCGCAGCAACGGCGACGCCCGCGGCGCCCACATCGCCGCCACCGTGGCCGGGGCCCACGCGAGCTTCACCTACACCGGTGCCGGCACCGAGGCCGACAACTACGATGCCGGCGACGCGTTCAAGCCGGCCGGTCCGGCGGCGGTCGGCCGCGGCTGGCTGGACGGCGACGAGGTCGGCTCAAGCGCATACAAGGCCATCAACCAGGCCGGCCGTCTCGCCCTGCGTCGCGACGGGCATCTGCTGGAGCTCAAATATGCCCACCAGCACATTCCGTACGAGGGTTTTCCCAACCAGCGCATGGACCTGACCGACAACGAAAGCGACCAGGTCAACATCGCCTACACCGGCCAGTACGGCTGGGGCGAGCTGAAAACCCGCATCTATCACGACGCAACCGACCATCGCATGAACTTCGGCGATGACAAGCAGTTTCGTTACGGCGACGCGCCGGGCATGCCGATGGCGAGCGAGGGCCGGAACACCGGCGCCGCGCTGAGCGCCGCCATGCCGCTCACGGACACCGGCACGCTGCGCGTCGGCAGCGAGTACCAGCGCTACCGGCTCGATGACTGGTGGTCGCCGTCGGGCAGCGGCATGATGATGGCGCCGGGCACCTTCTGGAACATCAACGACGGCCAGCGCGACCGCTATGCCGTGTTCGGCGAATGGGAAAGCCGCTGGAGCGCGCAGTGGCAAGGCCTGCTGGGCGTGCGCCATGAGACGGTCAGGATGGACACCGGACCTGCCGCCGGCTACAGCATGATGTACGCGGCCGACGCCAACGCCTTCAACTCCAGAAGCCACGACAAGACCGACCACAACTGGGACGCGACGGCCCTGGCGCGCTTCACCCCGGATGCCCGGCAAACCTTCGAGCTGGGACTGGCCCAGAAGACCCGCTCGCCGAATCTTCATGAGCGCTACACCTGGTCGACCCTGGCCATGGCGGCGGTCATGAACAACTTCGTCGGCGACGGCAACGGCTACGTCGGCAATCTCGACCTGGACCCTGAAGTCGCCCGCACGGTGAGCCTGGCCGCCGACTGGCACGACGCCGCGCAGGCGCGCTGGAACATTCGCCTGAGCCCCTACTACACCCGCGTTGAGGACTACATCGACGCCCGCTGCCTGGGCACGTGCACTGCCCGGCAGTTCAACGTGCTCCAGTACGACAACGCATCCGCGCGCCTGTACGGCGTCGACCTGTCCGGTTCGGTGCGGCTCGGCAGCACGCCCGATTTCGGCGACTTTGCCCTGCGCGGGGTGGTCAACTACGTCGACGGCAAGAATCGCGACACCGGCGACGACCTCTACAACATCATGCCGCTCGATGTTCGGCTGACGCTCACGCAAAGCCTTGGCAGCTGGAGCAACGCGCTCGAATCCGAATGGGTGGCCCGAAAGGACGAGGTCTCGGAAGTACGCAACGAGACCGAAACCGCCGGCTACAACCTGATCCACCTGCGCAGCGCCTATCAGTGGCGGCAGGTGCGCCTGGATGCCGGCGTCGAGAACCTGCTCGACAAGGGCTACGCACTGCCGCTCGGCGGCGCCTACCTGGGCCAGGGCGGGACCATGTCGATCAACGGCATACCCTGGGGCACCGCCGTGGCCGGGCCAGGCCGCTCCTTCTACGTGGCGGTCAATTACAGCTTCTGATCGGCTTGGAAGCAGGCCGGCTGCTGCGCGACCAGCGCCGCCCATTCGGCGTCATCGAACAGCCGCGAGCGGCTGTGAAAGCGCATCCCCTCGGGGCCTTCGAGCGAAAACATGCCGCCGCGGCCGGGCACGGCGTCGATGATGATCTGCGTGTGTTTCCAGTATTCGTACTGGGCGGCGCCGATGTGGAACGGCTGGCCGCCGATGTCGCCCAGGTAGACGTCCTGCTCGCCCAGCAACAGTTCGCCGCGTGCGTAGCACATGGGCGAGCTGCCGTCGCAGCAGCCACCGGACTGGTGGAACATCAGCGGCCCGTGGCGGGCCAGCAGGCGCGCGATCAGCGCCAGCGCCGCCTCGGTGGCCACCACCCGCGGCGGGGCGGCGGTCATCGCCATCTCAGAATCCGCCATCAGAAAAAGCCGAGCGCCTGATCGCTGTAGCTGACCAGCACGTTCTTGGTCTGCTGGTAGTGGCCGAGCATCATCTTGTGGCATTCGCGGCCGATGCCGGACTGCTTGTAGCCGCCAAACGCTGCGTGCGCCGGGTACAGGTGGTAGGCGTTCACCCACACGCGCCCGGACTGGATGGCGCGCGCCATGCGGTGGCAGGTGTTCTGCTCGCGCGACCACACGGCGGCGCCCAGGCCGTACAGGGTGTCGTTGGCCAGCGCCAGCGCCTCGGCCTCGTCCTTGAAGGTGGCGACCGACACCACAGGACCGAAGATTTCCTCCTGGAAGATGCGCATCCGGTTGTGGCCCTTGAACACGGTCGGCGCCACGTAGTAGCCGCCGGCCATGTCGCCGTCATGGGCCACGCGCGTGCCGCCGGTGAGCAGCTGGGCACCTTCCTGCTTGCCGATGTCGATGTAGGAGAGGATTTTTTCGAGCTGCTCCTGCGAGGACTGGGCGCCGATCATGGTGTCGGTGTCGAGCGGATCGCCGCCGCGGATGGCCGCCACGCGCTTGAGCGCCCGTTCCATGAAGCGCTCGTAGAGCGACTCCTGGATCAGCGCCCGCGACGGGCAGGTGCACACCTCGCCCTGATTGAGCGCGAACATGGCAAAGCCTTCCAGCGCCTTGTCGAAGAAGGCATCGTCGCGCGCGCCGACGTCGTCGAAAAAGATGTTGGGCGATTTGCCGCCCAGCTCCAGCGTGACCGGGATCAGATTGGCCGACGCGTACTGCATGATCAGCCGCCCGGTGGTGGTCTCGCCGGTGAAGGCCACCTTGGCGATGCGCGGGCTGGAGGCCAGCGGCTTGCCGGCCTCGACGCCGAAGCCGTTGACCACGTTGATGACGCCCGGCGGGATCAGGTCCTGCAGCAGTTCCATCAGCACCAGGATGGACGTTGGCGTCTGCTCGGCGGGCTTGAGCACCACGCAGTTGCCGGCGGCCAGCGCCGGGGCCAGCTTCCAGACGGCCATCAACAGCGGGAAATTCCACGGGATGATCTGCGCCACCACGCCCAGCGGCTCGTGAAAGTGGTAGGCCACGGTATCGGCGTCGATCTGCGACAGCGAACCTTCCTGCGCCCGCAGCGCGCCGGCGAAGTAGCGCCAGTGGTCCACTGCCAGCGGCAGGTCGGCGGCCAGGCTCTCGCGGATCGGCTTGCCGTTGCTGAAAGTCTCGGCCACCGCCAGCAGTTCCAGGTTCTGCTCCATGCGATCGGCGATCCTGAGCAGCAGCCCGGCGCGCTCGGCCGGCGAAGTCCTGCCCCAGGCGGCCTTGGCGGCATGGGCGGCGTCCAGCGCACGCTCGATGTCGTCCTTTTGCGAGCGCGGAACTTCGCAAAACGCCCGCCCCGTGATCGGGCTAATGTCCTCGAAATACTCGCCGCCGGCCGGCGGCAGCCACTGCCCGCCGATGAAGTTGCCGTAACGGGACTTGAAACTGACTTTGGCACCGGGGGTGCCGGGGGCGGCGTAACGCATGGGGGTCTCCTCCTGCGGATGGGGCGGGGTATGCTGCGCTGGTCATCTTAAACCGCCGTCACCGACCCCACCGGAGGCTTTATGCGACGCACGCTGACTGCCCTGCTGATGCTGTTTCTGCCGGCACTGGCCAGCGCCGCCGAACCGCCCGCCGAAGGCGCCGCTGCGCCGGCCTTCAGCCTGCCGGACCAGGCCGGCAAGACGCACGCGCTATCGGACTACGCCGGGCGCTGGCTGGTGCTGTACTTCTACCCGAAGGACGACACCCCCGGCTGCACCACCGAGGCCTGCAATTTTCGCGATGACATCGTGCGCATCCGCAGGCTGGGCGCCGAGGTGGTCGGCGTGAGCGTGGACGGCGTCGCCTCGCACGCGGACTTTGCCGCCAAACACAAGCTGCCGTTTCCGCTGCTGGCCGATGAGGGTGGCAAGGTGGCGGAGTCCTACGGCGCCCTGCGCGACCTGATGGTGATGAAGATGGCCAAGCGCCAGACCTACATCATCGACCCGCAGGGCCGCGTCGCGCACCGCTATCTGGAGGTCGATCCGAAGACCCACGCCGCCGCCGTGGTGGCCGACCTGGAGCGGCTGCAAAAGGCCGCGGACTGATCGGCACCCGCGCCATGGCGGCCCGGCAAGGTGCCAGTTAAGCTTTGCCGCTGGCCGCGCGCCGGCCGCCCCCCAACCGCCCCCCAACGACAAGCATTCGCCCGAGGAGACGACGATGCACGGCCTGATCATGAACTACCCGCTGACCCTGACCTCAATCCTGCACCGGGCCCGGGATCTGTTCGCCGACGGCGAGATTGCTACCCGCGAGCCCGGCGGCGTGCACCGCCACACCTACGGCGACTTCTACCACCGCGTGCTGCGCCTGATGGGGGCACTGAAGGCTGCCGGCGTGAAGCCCGGCGACCGGGTGGCCACCTTTGCCTGGAACCGCTACCAGCACCTCGAGCTGTACTTTGCGGTGCCGTGCCTGGGCGCGGTGCTGCACATGCTGAACATTCGCCTGTCCACCGACCAGCTGACGTATCTGATCAATCACGCCGAAGACCGCATGATCTTCGTCGACGAATCGCTGGCCGACCAACTGGCGCCGGTGCAGGAGCACTGCAAGGGCGTCGAGCGCTTCGTGGTGATGCGCGAGGGCGGCAGTGAGACCTTCGGCCTGCGCGGCGAGACCGAGTACGAGGATTTCCTGGCCTCGGCCCAGCCGGTGACCGAGCTGCCGGACCTCGACGAGAACACCGCCTGCGCCCTGTGCTACACGTCCGGCACCACCGGCAATCCGAAGGGCGCGCTCTACAGCCACCGCGCGCTGTATCTGCATACGATGGCGGTCGGCCAGGCCGACGTGATGGGCTTCTCGCAGCAGGACAGTGCCCTGGTGTTCGTGCCCATGTTTCACGTCAACGGCTGGGGGCTGCCGTTCGCCGGCGTCATGTACGGCGGCAAGCTGGTGTTCCCGGGCCGCAACCCGCAGGCGGCCGACGTGGTCGACCTGATCCGCGGCGAGGAGGTCACCTTCGCCGCCGGCGTGCCCACCATCTGGATGATGATCGACCAGCACCTGCAGCAGCACGGCGGGGACCTGAAACCCCTGCGGCGCATCGCCTGCGGTGGCTCGGCGGTGCCGGAAGCGCTCATGCGCGCTTACGACGAGCGCTACGGCGTGCCAATCGTCCAGCTGTGGGGCATGACCGAAATGTCGCCGCTGGGCACGGTGTCGCGCCTGAAGCGGCGCCTGCGCGATGCCAGCCCGGCGGAGCAGTACAAGGCGCGCCTGAAGGCCGGCATCCCGGTGCCCGGCATCGAGATGCGCATCGAGGGCCCGGACGGCGCAATCCTGCCCCGCGACGGCGAGAGCATCGGCGAGCTGGTGGTGCGCGGGCCGTGGGTGATCAGCAACTACTTCAAGATGGAAGGCGCCGGCAAATCCTTCACCGAGGACGGCTGGTTCCGCACCGGCGACGTGGCGGCGCTGGACGCCGACGGCTACATGCGCATCGCCGACCGGGTCAAGGATCTGATCAAGTCCGGCGGCGAGTGGATTTCCAGCGTCGACATGGAAAACGCCCTCATGGCCCACCCGGCGGTGGCCGAGGCGGCCGTGGTGGCGCGGCCGGACCCCAAATGGGACGAGCGGCCGGTGGCCTTTTTGGTGCCCCGGCCAGGCCGCGAGGCAGAGCTTGCCCCGGCCGCGGTGCAGGAATTCCTGGGCGGCAACGGCGATTTCGCCAAGTGGCAGGTGCCGTATGCCGAGGACATCCACTTGATCGACGCCATCCCGCGCACCTCGGTCGGCAAGTTCGACAAGAAGGTGCTGCGGCGCCAGTTCGATCAGGCCTGACGGCCAGCAGTCGCGGCCTGTCGCTCCGATGCGCGGCCACGGCCTCCCATTCCGAGTGTGGGAGGCCCGCCGTCGGGCCGAATGCTTGATCGAAGATTCTGAAGATTCGCGGCGAGGCGCCGCTCCCACAAGGGCGCCACTGCCACGGATGCGGCCTCAGGCCGGTGCCTGCCGGGCCCGGCAGACCGGGCAGTCCGGGTCCTGACGCAGGCCAATGGCGCGCCATTCGCTGCGCCGGCCGTCGAAGATCAGCAGCCGGCCGGCGAGGCCGGTTTCCATGCCCAGCAGCACCTTGAGCGCCTCCAGCGCCTGCATGGCGCCGATCACGCCAACCACCGGCGGCAGCACGCCGACCCGCGCACAGTGCTCGGCCTCGGCGCCGGCGTCGCGGTACAGGCAGCGATAACAGGGCGCGTCCGGCCGGTCCAGGCGGAACACCGACACCTGGCCCTCGAAGCGGATGGCGGCGCCCGACACCAGCGGCTTGCGGGCCGCCGCGCAGGCGGCGTTGATGGCGAAGCGGGTGTCGAAGTTGTCGGTGCAGTCCAGCACCAGGTCCACGGCTGCCACCTGCGTGGCCAGCGTACCTTCGTCCATGCGGCCGGTAATCGGCGTGACGCGGATGGTCGGATTGAGCGCCAGCAGCGCGTCGCGGGCCGATTCGGCCTTGGGCCGGCCAACATCCGCCGTGCGGTGCAGCACCTGGCGGTGCAGATTGGAAACATCCACCTGGTCGTGATCGGCCACCACCAGTTCGCCCACTCCGGCGCCGGCCAGGTACAGGGCTGCCGGCGAGCCCAGGCCGCCCAGCCCGACGATCAGCACGCGCGCCTCCAGCAGCTGCAGTTGGCCAGCGAAGTCCACCTCCGGCAGCACCAGCTGGCGGGCGTAGCGGTGCAGTTCGTCGTCGTTCAGTTCGCGCATGGCAGGCGACCCAGGGTGACACGCGGCCGGCTGGCCAGGTCGGCGTGGGTGGCCAGGGCGACGAAGCCGGCGCTGGCCAGCAGCGCGCGCACCGCTGGACCTTGATCGGCCCCATGTTCCAGCAGCAGCCAGCCGCCGGGCGAAAGATGCGCCGCGCTGCCGGCGATGATCGCCGCCAGGTCGGCCAGGCCATCGTCGCCCGCGACCAGCGCCGCGCGCGGCTCGCGGCGAACGCCGTCGCCCTCCAGGCAGGTGTCGTGCGCAGCGATGTAGGGCGGATTGCTGACGATGATGTCGAAGCGCTCACCGGCCAGCGGCGCGAACCAGTCGCCTTGCCGGAACTCCACGCTCAAACCCAGCCGCGCGGCATTGCCGTCGGCCACCGCCAGCGCGGCGGCGCTGCGGTCGGTGGCGACGATCTGCCAGTGCGGCCGCGTGCTGGCCAGCGCCAGCGCGATTGCGCCGCTGCCGGTGCCAAGATCGGCCAGCCGGCCGCATTCGCCCATGCACGCCAGCGCCAGTTCCACCAGCAGTTCGGTCTCGGGACGCGGCACCAATACGTCGGGCGTGACGTCGAGCTCCAGCGACCAGAAGCCCTGCCGGCCGCGCAGATAAGCCATCGGCTCGCCGGCCAGGCGGCGCCGCAGCAGGGTCTCGAAACGGCCCAGCGCCGCATCGTCGGGGCGCTGCTCGGCATGGGCCAGCAGCCAGGCGCGCGGCACGTCGAGCGCCAGCGCCAGCAGCAGGGCGCAATCGCCCGCCGCGGCGCTGTTGCCGGCGCAGCGCCGGCGCGCCGCGGCCAGCAGAGCCTGCACGGTCGGCCCGGCATGTTCGGTTGCGGCAACGGCGCTCATGCGATCCCCAGGATCATCAATTGCTCGGCCTCGTACTCGCGCCGCAGCGGTTCGATCAGGGCGTCCAGGTCGCCGGCCATCACCTGATCGATCTTGTACAGGGTCAGGTTGATGCGGTGGTCGGTGACGCGGCCCTGCGGAAAGTTGTAGGTGCGGATGCGCTCGGAGCGGTCGCCGGAACCGACCAGGCTGCGCCGGGTGGCGGCTTCCTGGGCATGCTGGCGCTGGCGTTCGGCCTCCAGCAGGCGGGATTTGAGCAGCGCCATGGCGCGGGCGCGGTTCTTGTGTTGCGAGCGCTCGTCCTGGCACTCCACCACGGTGCCGGTCGGCAGGTGGGTGATGCGAATGGCCGAATCGGTCTTGTTGACGTGCTGGCCGCCGGCTCCGGAGGCGCGGTAGGTGTCCACGCGCAGGTCGGCGGGGTTGATCGGAATGTCGTCGACCTCGTCCACCTCCGGCAGGATGGCGACGGTACAGGCCGAGGTGTGGATGCGGCCCTGCGCCTCGGTGACCGGCACGCGCTGCACGCGGTGGCCGCCGGACTCGAACTTCAGGCGCGCGTACACGCCGCGGCCCTCGATGCGCACAATCACTTCCTTGTAGCCGCCGTGCTCGCCCTCGTGCGCGCTGACGATCTCGCACTGCCAGCCCTGGGTTTCCGCATAGCGCAGGTACATGCGCAGCAAATCGCCGGCAAACAGCGCCGCCTCGTCGCCGCCGGTGCCGGCGCGGATTTCCAGAAAGACGTTGCGCCGGTCATCGGGGTCGGCCGGCAACAGCAGGTGTTGCAGTTCGGCTTCAATGCCCGCCAGGCGCTGTTCGATCTCGGGCAGCTCCTGGCGGGCCAGTTCGCGCAGCTCTGCATCGTCGCCGGCTGCCAGGCTTTGCGCCTCTTCGAGCGCGGCCAGGGTGTCCAGGTAACGCCGGTAGCCGTCGGTGGTGGGCGTCAGCTCCGCATGCTCGCGTGCCAGGGCGGCGTAGCGCTGGCCGTCGTCGGACAGGGCCGGGTCCGAGAGCAGCACGGTCAGCTCCTGGTGCCGTTCGCTGGCCGAGCGCAGGCGGGTTTCGATGGACGGTTTCATTGACTCTCGTCAAAACCCAGCAGGCGGCGGGCGGCGTCCAGCAGGGCGGCGTCGCCCTGCTCGCCGGCGCGGCGGATCTGCACCGACGGCCCGTGGGCGAGTTTGTTGGTGAGGTCGTGCGCCAGGCGCTGGATCACCTGCTCCGGCGGGCGACCACGGCGCAGATCGGCCAGCGCGCGCTCGGTTTCAAGATCGCGCGTGCGCAGCATGCCGCCGCGCAGCGCCCGCACCAGCGGCACCGCCTGCTGGGCGTTGCACCATTCCATGAAAGCGTCGACCTGGCTGTCGACGATGCGCTCGGCCTCTCCGACTGCCGCCTGGCGCGACTGCAGGCCTTCCTGCACCACGCCGCGCAGGTCGTCCACGGTGTACAGGTACACGTCGCGCAGGCTGGACACCTCGGCCTCGATGTCGCGCGGCACGGCCAGATCCACCAGGAACATCGGCCTGCGACGCCGGGCCTTGAGCGCACTCTCCACCGTACCCTTGCCCAGGATCGGCAGCTCGCTGTTGGTGGACGACAGCACGATGTCGGCCCGCTCCAGCAGCGACGGCACGGCGGTCAGCGGCACCGCCTGCGCGCCGTAGGGCGCGGCCAGTTGCTGGGCGCGGGCGAGGGTGCGGTTGGCGATCGTGATTCGCTTCACGCCCTGGCCGTGCAGGTGGCGCAGGGTCAGTTCGGCGGTGTCACCGGCGCCGATGATCAGCGCCGAGTGCTGGGCAAGATCGCCGAAAATCTGCCGGGCGAGAGTCACCGCGGCGAAGGCCACCGACACAGGATTCGCGCCAATTGCGGTGTCGGTGCGGATGCGCTTGGCGACCGCAAACGCCTGCTGATAGGCGCGGCCCAGCCATTTGCCGACGCCGCCCACGCGACGGGCAAGATCGTAGGACTCTTTCAGCTGGCCCAGGATCTGCGGCTCACCGACCACCAGCGAGTCCAGACCGCCCGCCAGGCGGAACATGTGCCGTGCCGCCAGCGGACCGCGAAAGACGGCCAGGTACGGATCGACCGGTTGCTGCAGGCCGGCACAGGCAGCCCGAAACCAGTCGAGCGCCCCGGTCGATTCGTGCGAGCCCAGCGCCACCAACAGTTCGGTGCGGTTGCAGGTGGACAGCAGGCTGGCCTCGGCCACGTCCGGCTGCAGCAGCAGCGAACGCAACTGCGGCTCCAGGCGCTCGGGCAGGATGGCCACCCGCTCGCGCACGTCCAGCGGCGCGGTGTGGTGGTTGATGCCCAGGGCGAGTAACAGCATGTCGAGGTGACGGCGGGTCAGGTAGCTCGGCCGTGCGCCGGGCGCATAATAGTCAACGAACACGCACCCGCCCGCCATTCGCGGGCACAGGAACGAAAGCCCCGCCACTGGGTCTTAAGCGGCATGCGCAAACACTTGCTTACTCTGATCGCCGGCTCGATGTTGCTGGGCTGTGCCAGCCCACCGCCTGCATCGCCGCCGGCCGCCGTCGCGACCCTGCGCGACACCGGCCGCGACGACGCGGTGCTTGCGCTGCTGCTGGCCGACATGGCCGCGCAGCGCGGCGACTACGCCCAAGCGGCGGCCAAGTATACCGCCGTGGCCGAGCAGGCCCGCGATGCCGAGATTGCCCGGCGCGCCGTGCAGGCAGCGCTGTACGGTCAGGACGTGCCGGCCGCGATTGCCGCTGCGCAAGCCTGGCAGCGTATCGAGCCGCAAAGCGTCGACGCGGCGCAGTTGTTGACCGGCCTTGAACTGCAACGCGGCAACGCCGAGGCTGCGCGCACGCACCTGCGCAGCTTGCTGGCACTCAAGAATTTCAGCAGCCGCCAGGACTACCTGAATCTGGTGCGCTTGCTGAACCAGAACGTGCCACCCGAAACGCTGCTGGGCGTGCTCGACGCGCTGCTCGAAAGTCGCCCGGATGATCCGGAAGCTCTGTTTGCCTACAGCCTTGCCGCCACGGGTCTGGGGCAGGCGCAGCGCGCCGACAAGCCGTCCGCCCGGCTGCTGGAATTGCAGCCCGGCGTCGACGAAGCGTTGCTGCTGCGGGCGCAGGTCCTGCTGCAGACCGGCCAGTCGCAGGCCGCAAGTGAATTGCTGCGCGGCTTTCTGAAGACCCATCCCCGGCACGCGCAGGCGCGCCTGACACTGGCCCGGGTGCTGCTGGAAGAGAAGGATTACGCCGGCGCCCGGGATGCCTTCGAGACAGTACTGAAACAGGACCCCGCCAACGGCGATGCGCGCCTGGCGGCAGCCTTGCTTGCCGGACAGCTCGGCGACCGACGCACGGCGCGGGCACAGTTGCTGAAACTGGCCGGCGACGAGAAACGGGCCGACCAGGCGAATTTCTATCTTGGCAAACTCGCCGAAGACGCTGGCAATCCGCTGCAGGCGATCGACCGCTACGCCCGGGTCAAGGCCGGCGAACACTATCTCGATGCGCTGCTGCGAAGGGCAAACCTGTTGGCGCAGCAGGGCGATCTGGACGCCGGCGTGGCGCTGCTGGCGGCAGCCGCGTCAGAGTCCGACGACAACCGGACGCGGTTGTTGCTGGCGCAGTCCGACCTGTTGCTGCAAGGCAACCGCGCGCTCCAGGCCGAGGCACTGATCAACGAGGCTCTGGCGCAGGAGCCCGACAGCATGGACCTGCTGTTCGCCCGCTCGATGGTGCTCGACAAGCTGAACCGCACCGCCGAGATGGAGCAGGATCTGCGTCGTATCCTGGAAATCGACCCCAAGAACGCCAACGCGCTGAACGCCTGGGGCTACACGCTGGCCGATCGCGGCGAGCGCCTGGACGAGGCGCACACCCTGATCAGCCGCGCACTGGAGCAATCACCCGACAACCCCTACATCCTGGACAGTCTGGGCTGGGTGCTGTTCCGCAAGGGCGACCTGGTCGGCGCTGAGAGCTACCTGCGACGGGCGCTGAGCCTGCTGCCGGATGCCGAGGTCTACGCCCACCTCGCCGAGGTGCTGCACGCACAGGGACGCACCGACGAGGCCCGCAAAGTCCTGGCCGAGGGCCTCGACAAGTCACCGACGGATCCCCGCCTGCTGGGCGTGCAGAGCAAACTCGACCCGTGACCCTGCCGCCGATGATGCGCCTGGCGGCCCTGGTGCTGGTGGCCGCCCTGTCGGCCTGCGCCGCGCGCGGACCGGTGCCACCCACCCTACCGGCCACGTCGTGGGCCGATCGTCTGGCGGCGCTCGACCAGATCGGCGACTGGGGCCTGCAGGGGCGCCTGGCGCTCAAGGGTGCTGGCGAGTCGGCCAGCGGCAGCGTTGCCTGGTGGCAACGCAGCGACGGCTTCGACCTGCGCCTGCACGGAGCGTTCGGTCGCGGCGCCATGCGGCTGACGGAAAACACCGCTGGCGCGCGTCTTGAGCGCGCTGATGAGCCGCCAATCGAAGCCTCGAGCGCCGCCATACTGCTGGCCGATGCCCTGCCCGAGACGCCGTTGCCACTGGCCAGCCTGCGTTACTGGGTGCTGGGTCGGCCGGCCCCGGCGCGGTCGATGCGCAGCAGCTCGATGCCGAGAACCGCTTGGCGCTGCTGCGCCAGAACGGTTGGGAAATTCGTTACCTCGAATACCAGTCCGTGCCGCCATGGATGCTGCCGAGCAAGCTGCAGGCGCGCCAGGGCGAGGTCGAACTGCGCCTCGCCATCAAGCGCTGGACCCCCGGGGAACATGCCCCCTGAAACCCGGCGCATCTGGCCGGCACCAGCCAAGATCAACCTATTCCTGCACATCGTAGGCCGGCGCGCGGACGGTTATCACCTGCTGCAGACGGTGTTCCAGTTCGTCGACCTGTGCGACGAGCTGCGCTTGCGCCCCCGCGACGATGACCAAATCCGCTTGCCAAGGCCCCTGCCGGGCGTGCCGCCGCAGCAGGATCTGTGCGTGCGGGCGGCGCAGGCGCTGCGTGCGCACACCGGCTGCCGGCTGGGCGTGGACATTGAACTGAGCAAACGCATTCCGATGGGCGGCGGGCTCGGTGGCGGCAGCTCCGACGCCGCCACCACGCTGCTGGCGCTCAATCGGCTGTGGCAACTCGATCTGCCGCGCGACGAACTGGCCGCGATCGGGCTTGCGCTGGGCGCCGATGTGCCGGTATTCGTCGGCGGGCGGGCGGCCTGGGCGGAAGGTGTCGGCGATCGGCTCACGCCGATCGAGCTTGACGAGCCCTGGTACCTGATCGTCGATCCGGGCGTGGCCGTCGCCACGGCGGGCGTGTTTGGGCACCCAAAATTGACACGCCATACCCCGCCAATCACAATTTCGCAGTTCCGCAGCGGGAGCACCGGCAACGACTGCCTGGCCGTGGTCAGCGCACTGTATCCGCAGATCGACGCGGCATACCGATGGCTGGCCCGGTTTGGCCAGGCGCATCTTTCCGGCACCGGCGGGTGCCTGTTTGTGCGTTTCGACGCCCGGCAGGCTGCCGATGTAGCCCAGGCACAGCTCCCGGCACCCTGGCGTGGCTGGGTAGTGCGCGGCCTGAACCACCATCCGTTGCTGGCCGACTGAATCGCGTTTCTGCTGGGGTGTCGCCAAGCGGTAAGGCACGGGATTTTGATTCCCGCATACCCAGGTTCGAATCCTGGCACCCCAGCCATTTTTCTCGCGCCACGTGCGCATTCCAGACCCAGGCGAGGAGCCCATGGCCTACGGCGGCATGATGGTGTTTTCGGGCTCGGCCTGCCCGAAGCTGGCAGCGTCCATTGCGCAATACCTCGACCAGCCGCTGGGCAAGGTCGTGGTGGACCGCTTCAGCGACGGCGAGGTGCAGGTCGAAGTGATCGACAACGTGCGCGGCAAGGACGTGTTCATCGTCCAGTCCACCGGCGCGCCCACCGATCAGAACCTGATGGAGCTGCTGATCATGGTGGACGCCATGCGACGGGCATCGGCATCACGCATCACGGCCGTCATGCCGTACATGGGCTACTCGCGCCAGGACCGGCGCATGCTGGGCGCGCGGGTGCCGATTTCGGCCAAGGTGGTGGCCAAGATGATCGCCGCCGCCGGTACCGACCGCGTGCTGACGGTGGACCTGCACGCCGACCAGATCCAGGGCTTCTACGACATTGCCATCGACAACGTGTACGCGTCGCCAGTGCTGCTGGGCGATATCTGGCGCCACAGCTATGATGACCTGATGGTCGTGTCACCGGACGTCGGTGGCGTGGTGCGCGCGCGGGCCTTGGCAAAGCATCTGGACGACGCGGACTTGGCCATCATCGACAAGCGCCGGCCGCGTGCCAACCAGTCGCAAGTAATGAACATCATCGGCGATGTGGCTGGGCGCACCTGCATCATGATCGACGATCTGGTCGACACCGCCGGCACGCTGTGCAAGGCCGCCGACGCCCTGAAGCAGAACGGCGCGGTCCGCGTGGTCGCGTACGTAACGCACCCGGTACTGTCCGGCAAGGCCGTCGAGAACATCATGAACAGCAGTCTGGACGAGCTGGTGGTGACCGACACCCTGCCGCTGCGAGCCGCCGCCGCGGCTTGCCCGCGCATCCGTCAGCTGAGCATTTCCGAACTGCTGGCCGAGACCATGCGCCGTATCAGCGACGAGGATTCGGTAAGCACCCTTTTGATGGGATAAGGCCGCTGGCGAACGGCCAAAAGGCGAACCTGTAGTACCATTTCACGTTCCGTTTTTTCCACGCAGCGTGGCCGGCCCGACCGGCGACGGGGCCACCCGCGACGCTCGCGTTTTACCGTTTCCCGGAGTTTCGGCCATGGATAACCAGTTTCAGATCACCGCCGAGCCGCGCAGCGACCTTGGCACCGCCTTCGCGCGTCGCCTGCGCCACGCCGGCCGTGTGCCGGCCGTCATCTACGGCGCCGGCCAGCCGAACACCGACATCACACTCGACCACAACGACATCATCCATCACCTGGAACGGGAAGCGTTCCATTCCCACGTGCTGAGCGTGGACGTGGGTGGCAGCAGCGAGCAGGTCGTCCTGCGCGACGTGCAGATGCACCCCTACAAGCGCCTGGTGATGCACCTGGATTTCCTGCGCGTGAGCGCCGACCGCAAGCTTCGCATGGTGGTGCCGGTGCACTTCATCGGCGAAGACACGTCAATCGGCGTCAAGCAGCACGGCGGCGTGGTGTCGCATCTGCTGCCGGAAATCGAAATCGAGTGTCTGACCAAGGACCTGCCGGAATTCATTGCGGTCGACATCAGCGATATGGATATCGACCAGTCCGTGCATCTGTCCGATCTGGTCCTGCCGCCTGGCGTCAGCATCCCGGCGCTGGCCTTCGGTCACGACCACGATCTGCCGGTAGTGGCCATGCACGCGCCGCGCAAGGCTGAGCCGGAAGCCGGCGAAGAACCCGCCAGCTGATCGCGCCCCGACGGCGGGGCAGAGACATGGTCGAACTGATCGTCGGCCTCGGCAATCCAGGCCCGCGTTATGCCAACACCCGGCACAACGCGGGCTTTGCTTTTGTGGAGCGCCTGGCGGCCGGCGAGCGTCTGTCGTTCAAATCTGAAAGCCGCTTTCACGGCGAGGTTGCGACCTGGCACCGGCCACATTGCGACGTGCGGCTGCTCAAGCCGCAGACCTTCATGAACGACAGCGGCCGTGCAGTGCAGGCGCTGGCCGCCTATTACCGCATCGCGCCGGAACAGATACTGGTGGCGCATGACGAACTTGACCTGCCGCCCGGCGACATACGCCTGAAGGCGGGCGGCGGCCACGGCGGGCACAACGGCCTGCGCAGCACCATCGGCGCGCTGAACTCACCGGCGTTTTTGCGCCTGCGGATCGGCATCGGTCACCCCGGCGCTGCGGCGCTGGTCACGCCCTACGTGCTCAGTGGGCCGCCGGCCGACCAGGCACGGCTGATCGAGGGCGCCATCGACTGCGCGCTCGCCCTGCTGCCGCGCCTGCTGGCCGGCGAAACCGCGCCGGTCATGCAATTGCTCAATACCCGTCCGCCGCGCGCGGACGCCCGCTAGCGCGGCGTCGCTCAGGCGACGTTCACTTCAGTTTGCAGGAATCACCCCATGGGTTTTCGCTGTGGCATCGTCGGTCTGCCCAACGTCGGCAAGTCGACCCTCTTCAACGCCCTTACGCAGGCCGGCATCGCGGCCGAGAACTACCCGTTCTGCACCATCGACCCACACGTGGGCATCGTCGCCATGCCGGACCCGCGCCTGGATCGGCTGGCCGCCATCGTCAAGCCGCAAAAAATCGTGCCGACCAGCATGACCTTTGTCGACATCGCAGGCCTTGTGGCCGGTGCATCCAAGGGCGAGGGCCTGGGCAACCAGTTCCTGGCCAACATCCGCGAGACCGAGGCCATCGCCCACGTGGTGCGCTGTTTCGAGAACGACGACGTGGTGCACGTGGCCGGCGGCGTCGATCCGCTGCGTGATATCGAGGTGATCGATACGGAACTGGCTCTGGCCGACCTTGAAACCGTCGAGCGCGCCCTGCAGCGCGTCGGCAAGCGCACCAAGACCGGCGACAAGGCCGCGCTGGCCGAACAAGCGCTGCTGGAACGCGCGCGCGCCTGCCTCGATGCGGCAAAACCGGTACGCAGCCTGCGTCTATCCGCGGACGAATCCGCGCCGCTGGACGAGTTGCACCTGCTCACCGCAAAGCCGGTGGTCTATATCGCCAACGTGGCCGAGGACGGCTTCACCGACAATCCGCTGCTGGACGCCGTGCAGCACCACGCGGCGGCAGAGGGCGCGGAAGTGGTGGCCGTCAGTGCCGCCATCGAAGCCGAACTGGCGCAGCTGGACCCCGCCGCGCGCGGCGATTTTCTGGCCGATCTTGGCCTGGAGGAACCGGGCCTGGACCGCGTCATCCGCGCCGGCTACCGGTTGCTTGGCCTGCAAACCTACTTCACCGCCGGCGTAAAGGAAGTGCGCGCCTGGACCGTGCACCAGGGCGCCACCGCCCCGCAAGCGGCGGCCGTCATCCACACCGACTTCGAGCGCGGCTTCATCCGCGCCGAGGTCATCGCCTACGACGACTTCATCGCCTACAAGGGCGAAGCCGGCGCTAAGGAAGCTGGCAAATGGCGCCTGGAAGGCAAGGAGTACATCGTCAAGGATGGCGACGTAATCCATTTCCGCTTCAACGTCTGATCTTCGGTAGCGACTTCGGCCCGTTATCTCCGTGGGCTACTGCCCGCGAGCCACCCTGCCACGCAACGCGCAAACGAAAACCCCCTTGAGGAATGCCTCAAGGGGGTGATGTTAAAAGCCTGGCGGTGACCTACTTTCACATGGGCGAACCCACACTATCATCGGCGCACAGTGGTTTCACTTCCGAGTTCGGAATGGGATCGGGTGGTTCCCACTTGCTATTTCCGCCAGGCAAACTGTCAGGGCGCATGCCCTGTATTCAGAAAGAGAATTTGATGCCGCCCAGCCTGGTTGGGTGTTATATGGTCAAGCCTCACGGGCAATTAGTACCGGTTAGCTCCACACGTTACCGTGCTTCCACACCCGGCCTATCAACCTGGTAGTCTTCCAGGGCCCTTCAGGGACCTTATAGGTCCAGGGAGATCTAATCTTGGGAGAGGCTTCCCGCTTAGATGCTTTCAGCGGTTATCCCGTCCGTACATAGCTACCCGGCAATGCCACTGGCGTGACAACCGGAACACCAGCGGTACGTCCACTCCGGTCCTCTCGTACTAGGAGCAGCTTCCCTCAAATCTCCAACGCCCACGACAGATAGGGACCGAACTGTCTCACGACGTTCTAAACCCAGCTCGCGTACCACTTTAAATGGCGAACAGCCATACCCTTGGGACCGACTACAGCCCCAGGATGTGATGAGCCGACATCGAGGTGCCAAACTCCCCCGTCGATATGAACTCTTGGGAGGAATCAGCCTGTTATCCCTAGAGTACCTTTTATCCGTTGAGCGATGGCCCTTCCATTCAGAACCACCGGATCACTAAGACCGGCTTTCGCCCCTGCTCGACGTGTCAGTCTCGCAGTCAAGCACCCTTATGCCTTTGCACTCATTGCGCGATGTCCGACCGCGCTGAGGGTACCTTTGTGCTCCTCCGTTACTCTTTCGGAGGAGACCGCCCCAGTCAAACTACCCACCATACACTGTCCCTGATCCGGATAACGGACCTAGGTTAGAACTTCAAGCGTGTCAGGGTGGTATTTCAAGGATGGCTCCACGAGAACTGGCGTCCTCGCTTCACAGCCTCCCACCTATCCTACACAAACAAACTCGAAGTCCAGTGCAAAGCTATAGTAAAGGTTCATAGGGTCTTTCCGTCTTGCCGCGGGTACACTGCATCTTCACAGCGATTTCGATTTCACTGGGTCTCGGGTGGAGACAGTGTGGCCATCGTTACGCCATTCGTGCGGGTCGGAACTTACCCGACAAGGAATTTCGCTACCTTAGGACCGTTATAGTTACGGCCGCCGTTTACCGGGGCTTCGATCAAGAGCTTCGCTTGCGCTGACCCCATCACTTAACCTTCCGGCACCGGGCAGGCGTCACACCCTATACTTCCACTTACGTGTTTGCAGAGTGCTGTGTTTTTAATAAACAGTCGCAGCCACCTGATTGCTTCAGCCCCCTTCCGCTCCAAACGCGAAGTTCTTCACGTACCAGGGGCGCACCTTCTCCCGAAGTTACGGTGCTATTTTGCCTAGTTCCTTCACCCGAGTTCTCCCAAGCGCCTAGGTATTCTCTACCGGTCCACCTGTGTCGGTTTCGGGTACGGTCCCACATTGCCTGAAGCTTAGAGGATTTTCTTGGAAGCGTGGCATCGGCGACTTCGCCCCACAAGGGAGCTCGTCATCACGTCTCGAAATTGCAACCCCGGATTTGCCTAAGGTCACTTCCTACACGCTTAAACCGGGACTTCCAACACCCGGCCCGCTTAGCCTTCTCCGTCTCCCCATCGCAGCAATGCGAGGTACAGGAATATTAACCTGTTTTCCATCGACTACGCCCTTCGGCCTCGCCTTAGGACCCGACTCACCCTGCGCCGATTAACGTTGCGCAGGAACCCTTGGACTCTCGGCGAGGGGGTTTTTCACCCCCTTTATCGTTACTCACGTCAGCATTCGCACTTCCGATACCTCCAGCAGACCTTACGATCCACCTTCACAGGCCTACGGAACGCTCCTCTACCATGCAAGCAAGCTTGCATCCGCGGCTTCGGTACATGGCTTAGCCCCGTTAAATCTTCCGCGCAGGACGACTCGACCAGTGAGCTATTACGCTTTCTTTAAAGGATGGCTGCTTCTAAGCCAACCTCCTGGCTGTCTTAGCCTTCCCACATCGTTCACCACTTAGCCATGATTTTGGGACCTTAGCCGGCGGTCTGGGTTGTTTCCCTCTTCACGACGGACGTTAGCACCCGCCGTGTGTCTCCCGCGATTGCACTTCTCGGTATTCGCAGTTTGCATCGGTTTGGTACCGCTAGACGCAGCCCTAGCCGAAACAGTGCTCTACCCCCGAGAGTGAGACGCGAGGCGCTACCTCAATAGCTTTCGAGGAGAACCAGCTATCTCCGAGCTTGATTAGCCTTTCACTCCGATCCACAACTCATCCGAATCTTTTTCAACAGATCCCGGTTCGGGCCTCCAGCAGGTTTTACCCTGCCTTCACCCTGGTCATGGATAGATCGCCCGGTTTCGGGTCTACTCCCAGCGACTATCGCCCTATTCAGACTCGGTTTCCCTACGCCTCCCCTATTCGGTTAAGCTTGCCACTGAAAGTAAGTCGCTGACCCATTATACAAAAGGTACGCAGTCACTCAATGAATGAGCTCCCACTGCTTGTACGCATACGGTTTCAGGATCTATTTCACTCCCCTATCCGGGGTTCTTTTCGCCTTTCCCTCACGGTACTAGTTCACTATCGGTCGACAGGTAGTATTTAGCCTTGGAGGATGGTCCCCCCATGTTCAAGCAGGGTTTCACGTGCCCCGCCCTACTCATCGGCGCCCCATCGAAAATTCTTTTAAAGTACGGGGCTATCACCCTCTATGACTGGCCTTTCCATGCCATTCCTCTAAGAATTAACGACTTTAGACGCACTGGGCTGGTCCCCTTTCGCTCGCCACTACTAAGGGAATCTCGGTTGATTTCTTTTCCTCCGGGTACTTAGATGTTTCAGTTCCCCGGGTTCGCCTCCAGCACCTATGTATTCAGTGCAGGATACCGCTTGCGCGGTGGGTTTCCCCATTCGGACATCTCCGGATCAAAGCTTGTTGCCAGCTCCCCGAAGCTTATCGCAGGCTACCACGTCCTTCATCGCCTCCTGTCGCCAAGGCATCCACCGTATGCGCTTAATTCACTTGACCATATAACCCCAACCACACTGGTTGAAATCAGGCCAAACTCGCTGATAAATGCGGCTTCAATTCTCTTTCCGAATTTTTAAATAGCATTGTCTGCCGGCGCTATACCGACACGACAATATCAAACATCAGCAAAAATACAGATGTTTGATATTACCTCAGGCCTTGGTGGAGCCAGGCGGGATCGAACCGCCGACCTCCTGCGTGCAAAGCAGGCGCTCTCCCAGCTGAGCTATGGCCCCGCACCACTGGTGGGTCTGGGTGGATTTGAACCACCGACCTCACCCTTATCAGGGGTGCGCTCTGACCAACTGAGCTACAGACCCATGACTGGGCTTAAGCAAGATCAAGTAACTTGTGCGGACGCTCGCGCCTGAAAGGCACGTCATCTTTTAAGGAGGTGATCCAGCCACAGGTTCCCCTACGGCTACCTTGTTACGACTTCACCCCAGTCATGAACCACACCGTGGTAAGCGCCCTCCCTTACGGGTTAAGCAACCTACTTCTGGTGCAGCCCACTCCCATGGTGTGACGGGCGGTGTGTACAAGGCCCGGGAACGTATTCACCGCGACATGCTGATTCGCGATTACTAGCGATTCCGACTTCACGCAGTCGAGTTGCAGACTGCGATCCGGACTACGACCAGCTTTACAGGATTAGCTCCCCCTCGCGGGTTGGCAACCTTCTGTACTGGCCATTGTAGCACGTGTGTAGCCCTGCCCATAAGGGCCATGATGACTTGACGTCGTCCCCACCTTCCTCCGGTTTATCACCGGCAGTCTCCTTAGAGTTCCCGGCCGAACCGCTGGCAACTAAGGACAAGGGTTGCGCTCGTTACGGGACTTAACCCAACATCTCACGACACGAGCTGACGACAGCCATGCAGCACCTGTGTTCAGGTTCCCGAAGGCACTCTCTCATCTCTGAAAGATTCCTGACATGTCAAGGGCAGGTAAGGTTTTTCGCGTTGCATCGAATTAAACCACATGCTCCACCGCTTGTGCGGGCCCCCGTCAATTCATTTGAGTTTTAGCCTTGCGGCCGTACTCCCCAGGCGGTCAACTTATCGCGTTAGCTGCGCCACAAAGAGCCAGATGCTCCCTACGGCTAGTTGACATCGTTTACGGCGTGGACTACCAGGGTATCTAATCCTGTTTGCTCCCCACGCTTTCGCGCCTCAGCGTCAGTGTTGGTCCAGGAAGCCGCCTTCGCCACTGATGTTCCCCCAGATATCTACGCATTTCACCGCTACACCTGGAATTCCACTTCCCTCTACCACACTCTAGCCAGCCAGTATCGAATGCAGTTCCCAGGTTGAGCCCGGGGATTTCACATCCGACTTAACAAGCCGCCTACGCGCGCTTTACGCCCAGTAATTCCGATTAACGCTTGCACCCTCCGTATTACCGCGGCTGCTGGCACGGAGTTAGCCGGTGCTTTTTCTGCAAGTAACGTCAAAACCATGCGGTATTAGCGCATTGTCTTTCTTTCCTGCTAAAAGTGCTTTACAACCCGAAGGCCTTCTTCACACACGCGGTATTGCTGGATCAGGGTTTCCCCCATTGTCCAATATTCCCCACTGCTGCCTCCCGTAGGAGTCTGGGCCGTGTCTCAGTCCCAGTGTGGCTGGTCGTCCTCTCAGACCAGCTACCCGTCGTCGGCTTGGTGAGCCATTACCTCACCAACTACCTGATAGGACGCAGGCTCATCGTTCCGCGCGAGGCCCGAAGGTCCCCCGCTTTCCCCCGTAGGGCGTATGCGGTATTAGCCCGAGTTTCCCCGGGTTATCCCCCACGAAAAGGTAGATTCCTACGCGTTACTCACCCGTCCGCCACTCGCCACCCGGATAGCAAGCTACCCTGTGCTGCCGTTCGACTTGCATGTGTTAAGCATACCGCCAGCGTTCAATCTGAGCCATGATCAAACTCTTTAATTAAATACCGAAGACTGCGAACAGTCTTGATTCGGTTTCCAAGGGGCGAACCCCTTATCTCAAGCAGGTTTGACTAACCTTCAGACGCAAGCGCCCACACAAATTACCTGATCTCGGTTTTTCAAAGAGCGGGCCGGTTCGTGACCGGCGAGGGAGGCGAATTATTCATGAGCTTCGGGGGCGCGTCAACCGGGGGGAACGAATATTTTGTGACTTCCTGTAGAGCTCGGTAAATTTCCTTTCTATGTCATAAAGATACGGCACGCACGTCGTTTTCCAACCTGAACCAGGTATTCGCTACCTGCGCCCAGAACGCGCTTCGGGTCGTCAATTCGGACCCCATCGACACGCACGGCGCCCTGGCTGATCAGGCGCATCGCCTCCGAATTACTGCCCGCGAGCGCCGCCCGCTGCAGCGCAAGCCCGACCATGAGTCCTGCTGGAGCATCGAGTCGGAGCACCGGCAGGTCCTGGGGCAGCTCTCCGTGACGGAAGCGTTCGACGAAAGCGCGGCGCGCGGCGGTGCCCTGCTCCGGTGTGTGAAACCGGGCTACCAGTTCTTCCGCCAGTTCCAGCTTGACCTCCATTGGGTTTCGGCCGGCCTCGATGCCCCCCCGCAGATCCTGGCATTGCGCAGGCGTACGGCAACTCAAAAGCTCCATGTAGCGCCACATCAGAACATCCGAGATCGACATGAGCTTGCCGAACATTTCGTTCGGGGGGTCCGTGATCCCCACGTAGTTCCCCAGTGACTTGGACATCTTCTTGACGCCATCGAGCCCCTCGAGCAGCGGCATGGTCAGGATCGCCTGGGGGCGCTTGCCATATGCCTGCTGGAGTTGACGCCCCATCAGGAGGTTGAATTTCTGGTCGGTGCCCCCCAACTCGAGGTCGGCCTCCAGAACCACCGAGTCGTAGCCCTGCATCAGCGGGTAGATGAACTCATGTACAGCGATCGGTTGACCGGACCGGTAGCGCTGGGAAAAATCGTCGCGTTCCAGCATGCGCGCGACAGTCGTGTGCGCAGCCAGTGCGATCATGCCCGCCGCGCCAAGGGGCTCCAGCCACGTCGAGTTGAACAGGACTTGCGTACGCTGCGGATCGAGAACCTTGAACACCTGCTGCTGATAGGTGTCGGCATTGCGAATAATGGCTTCTCGGGTGAGCGGCTTGCGCGTTGCGTTGCGGCCGGTCGGATCGCCGATCATCGCCGTAAAGTCGCCGACCACGAACAGGACCTGGTGGCCAAGATCCTGCAGCTGGCGAAGCTTGCCCAACAGGACCGCGTGGCCCAGGTGAAGATCCGGCGCGGTGGGGTCGAAGCCCGCCTTGATGCGCAGGGGACGTCCCTCCTGCAGCCGCTCTGCGAGCGACTGCTCCGGGAGAATTTCGTCTGCGCCGCGTCGAAGCATTTCGAGTGGGTCGTTACTTGCGCCCTCAAGCATCACAATCTGGCCCGATCGGTGAATTCAAAAACACGCCCTTTGGGGTTGCAATCTTGTCACCCGAAAGTGAAGAATGCAGCGTCACTGGTGCGTCGTACCTGTACTTGCAACCTGCACTGCACGCACTTGCCCGCCAGCGGCCAAGCTCATACGACAGGGGTTCTTATCATTATCAGCCGCCGCTCCCGCCGTTTGCATTCCGCTGCTGCCAGCTTGCGGATGTCCAAGGGGTACCGCGCAACGCCGCCTGACCCGAGCCCTGCGCGTCATCTGCTGCCGTGGGTGTTCGGCTCGGCCATGGCACTCATGGTAGCAGTGCTCGCGGCGCGCACCGCCGAGAGTCTGGCCAGCATTCCCGAGCGCCTCAACGCGCCTGCGGTGGAGAGGCCCTATCCCCTGCCGGAAGTCGAGGCGGTCGCGGATGTCACCCTCGAGCAGCTCGATGAGGCTTGGCTGGAGCATCGAATCCGGCCCGGCGAGAGTTTCTTTCAGGCCATGCGGGCCATGGGATTTGGTCCCGGCACCGTGCAGTCCGTGATGGACGCCGGCCAGCAGGCGCGCTCCCTGCTCGACCTGAAACCCGGCCAGGTGCTGCGCGCCAGTGCAGCCGATGGCGAGCTTATGGCCCTGGACCTGGAGATCGACCCGCTGAACAAGCTGGAGGTCCGGCGGGACTTCGACGGCTACTCCGCACTCCTGCACACCCGGCCGACCCAAACCGTGCAAGCGCAGGCCGCCGGCGTCATCAACAGCTCCTTATATATGTCGGCGCAGCAGGCCGGGCTGTCCGACCGCTTGGTCCTGGAACTGGCGGAAATGTTTGGCTGGGACATCGACTTCACGCAGGACCTGCAGCCCGGTGATCGCTTCGCTGTTATCTACAATGAGCTGACGGCCGACGGCGAGAAGGTACGCGACGGTGACATCCTGGCCGCCGAGTTCGTCAACAAGGGCAAGGTCCTGCGGGCCGTGCGCTACACCGATCCGGACGGCCGGGTAGCCGTCTACAAACCGGACGGCAGCAGCATGCGCAAGGCCTTCAGCCGCAACCCGCTGCCGGTAACGCGCATTACCTCGCGCTTCAATCCGAACCGACTGCACCCCATTTTCAAAACCGTTCGCCCACACCGCGGCGTCGATTACGGCGCCGCTACCGGCACCCCCGTGCAGGTCACAGGCGACGGCCAGGTTGCGTTCGCCGGACGGCAGGGCGGTTATGGGAATGTCCTGATCATCGATCACGGCCGCGGCAACCGAACGCTCTATGCGCACTTGAGCCGCTTCGCGCCCAAGATGCGCGTCGGTCAACGGGTGAACCAAGGCCAGGTCATCGGCTACGTCGGGTCCACCGGATGGGCCACCGGTCCGCACCTGCATTACGAATTCCAGGTGAACGGCCAAACCAAGGATCCACTGACCGTAGCCCTTCCGAATGCGCAACCGCTGCCGGACGCTTACCGGCGTCATTTCCTGACCCAGACCTCGGGCTGGGTGGCGAAACTGGAGACACTGGCAACGCGCCGGGTTGCACAAACGGACCCTGCCCAAGCGCAGTGATCGACCCGCCGCCCGCCGAGCTCTACATCGGTCTCATGAGCGGCACCAGCCAGGATGCCATCGACGGCGTTCTGGCCGAGTTTTCGCCCAACGGGCAACCGCGCATCCGCGCCACCCACAGCGCCGCGCTCACGGACGACTTGCGTCACCAACTCGATTCGCTGCAGCGCCCGGGAGAGGGAGACCTCGACCTGGCCCTGCAGCTGCATCACGATCTGGGACAGCGCTTCGCGGACTGTGCGCTGCGTTTGCTGGACACGGCGGGGGTCCCCGCCCAAGCCGTGCGCGCCATCGGCTGTCACGGGCAAACGATTCGCCACAACCCGGATGGACCGGCACCTCACAGCCTGCAAATCGGCAATTGCGCGCTGATTGCGGCGCGTACCGGCATTCCGACGGTGGCCGATTTTCGTAGCGCCGACATTGCGGCCGGGGGGCAGGGCGCGCCGCTGGCACCGGCCTTTCACCAGGCGGCCTTCGGCACTGCCGGCCGCCGACGTGCGGTGCTGAACCTGGGCGGCATGGCGAATGTGTCGCTGCTGGGCGCCGACACGAGCGGCTGGGATGTCGGTCCCGGCAATGTGCTGCTGGACGCTTGGGCTGTACGGCACCTCGGACAGCCCTACGACGCCGAGGGCCGGTTCGCCGCACTGGGCACGGCCGACCGGCAGCTGCTGGCCGCCTTGCTGGCGCATCCGTTCATTGCCCGCCCGCCGCCCAAGAGTACCGGGCGCGAGGATTTCAATCTGCGCTGGCTGGACACCGTACTGGCCGGATTCGCAAACCTGCATCCGGCCGACGTGCAGGCGACGCTGGCGGAATTTACCGCCGCCGGCGTTGCGCGGGCCCTGGACGGTCGAGGCGAAGTCG
Source organism: Immundisolibacter cernigliae (assembly GCF_001697225.1). Classification (GTDB taxonomy): domain Bacteria; phylum Pseudomonadota; class Gammaproteobacteria; order Immundisolibacterales; family Immundisolibacteraceae; genus Immundisolibacter; species Immundisolibacter cernigliae. The sequence goes on along the minus strand of NZ_CP014671.1, from coordinate 1,491,051 downwards.
AGGAATTACTGGTCTGCGGGGGCGGCGCGCGCAACACGGATCTTCTCGGCCGCCTTGCCCGGCGCCTTACGCCGCTGCGGGTCGCGACCACGGCCGCTGCCGGCGTGGACCCGCAATGGGTGGAGGCCTTGGCCTTTGCCTGGTTGGCCCGCCAGCGCATTCATGAAACCGCGCTGGATCTTAGCCGGATCACCGGCGCACGACGGCCGGTGATCCTCGGCTGCGTGTATCTGCCCGGACGACCTGGCGCCTGAGGAACCGCCGGATAGCCAGCGGTCCTCAAACATCGGCATGAGCGAACGAAACGGCTCCCTCAGACGCTGAAGGACGACCCGCACCCGCAGGTCGTCGTGGCCTGCGGATTGCGGATCACGAACTGCGCGCCCTGGAAGTCTTCCCGGTAATCGATCTCGGCGCCTTCCATGTACTGCAGGCTGAGCGGATCGATCAGCAAGGTCACGCCCTCGGTTGCCACTGCGCAGTCACCTTCGTCCACGTTCTCGTCGAACGTGAAACCGTACTGAAAACCCGAGCAGCCGCCGCCGCTGATGAACACGCGCAGCTTCAGCTGCGGGTTGCCTTCCTCGACGATCAGCTCGCCCACCCGCCGGGCAGCGCTTTCGGTGAACAGGACTGGTGCGGTATTCGGCATGGGGATACTCCGGAAAACAACAAGCGCAGGCGCGCTCACAAACCTCAGACCTTCTTAGGGTAGCGGAGTTGCTGCCGTCATGGGCTGGCCGGCGGCAATCAACTCCTGCCAGGCGAACTCGAACGGCAGTGGCGCCTGCCCGCGGGGCTCCAGAACCACCCGCAGCCGCTGCGGCCGAAACCCGGCCGGCAACACCAAGGTGCCGGAAAAAGTCTGCAGTCGCTGCAAAGCCAGCCGCAACTGTGCCACCCGAATTTCCTGTGGCCGCCCATCCAACTCACCGAGACTCCATAGTTCAGCTCGCCCGGTCAGCTTGCCATCGGCCAGTGGCGACGCGACCCGCGCCAGCAGCAGGCGATACCCGATGCGCCCACCGTCAGCCTGTGGACTGAGCAGCAGATCGGCGACGCCCAGTTCCGGCGCCTGCCCGTCAGGCGCCAACACCCCACGCAGCAGGGCAAGACGCCGGCTGAGTTCACTGTTTTGCGCGCTGAGTCTGGCAATCTGTTCACGCAGCATTGCCTGCGCCTCGCGGTCCACCACCTGCAGCTGCCGAAGCGCCGCATTCTGTTCGCGCAGCGCCATGTCGGTCGGCTGGGCCGGGGGCTTTTGCGGCACCCGCCGATCAAGCAGGCGCGCGCCCACCGTCGCGAGCAATATTCCAACGAGCAGACTTGCCACGCACCGCCACACCCATGGCGGCGAACGGGCCATCAAGGCGCCAGGGCCGGCTGGCGCAGACCCAGCGTCTCGTCGAGTCCAAACATCAGGTTCATGTTCTGGATCGCCTGGCCGGCGGCGCCCTTGACCAGATTGTCGATCACCGACAGCACCACCACGCGCTTGCCGGACACGTGCACGGCGATTGCGCAATCGTTGCCGGCGCGCACTTCGCTCAGCTGCGGGTGGCTGCCGGCCGACAACACGCGCACGAACGGCTCGTCCCGGTAGCGGGATTCATACAGCGCCTGCAGGTCGGTTGCCGCACCGGCGTGCAGGCGGGCATACAGCGTGGCGTGGATACCGCGGTTCAGCGGCAACAGATGCGGCACGAAGGTCAGGTCCAGCGCCGCGCCGGTCGTTACCGTACCGAGGTTCTGCACGATTTCCGGCTGGTGGCGGTGGGCAAACACGCCATAGGCCTTGAAATTCTCATTGGTCTCGCAGAACGACAGGTCGGCGCGCGCGTGCCGCCCAGCGCCACTGACGCCGGACTTGCAATCCGCCACCAGCTCGCCAGGATCGACGAGGCCGGCTTCGAGCAGCGGCAACAGGCCGAGCGTCACCGCCGTCGGATAACAGCCCGGATTGGCGATCAGGCGGGCGCCGGCGATGCGCTCGCGGTTCAGTTCCGGCAGACCGTAGACGGCTTCTTCCAGAAACTGCGGACAGGCGTGCGGCATGCCGTACCAGCGCTCCCAGACGGCCGGATCGCGCAGGCGAAAGTCGGCCGCCAGATCGATGACCCGCGCACCGGCATCCAGCAGCGTCGGCACCTGCTGCATGGCAACGCCGTTGGGCGTGGCAAAAAACACCACATCGCAGGTGGCAAGTGCCCGCACATCGACCTCGCGGAATGCAAGATCGAGCCGTCCGGACAGGCTTGGAAACAGATCGCTGACCGGCCGACCCGCTTCGCCGCGGGAGGTGATGACGGCCAGCTCCACCTGCGGATGCTGTACCAACAGACGCAGCAGTTCGACCCCGGTGTAGCCGGTACCGCCGACGATTGCCACTTTGATCATGATCGATCCCCCGTCCTTGCCTGTCCGGCAAAGGTAGACCTAAACCCTGTGCACAACAAAAAAGCCCGGCATGACGAGCAGGCCGGGCTTTTCGGAAAAGCGTAGTGGCTGGGGGACTAGGATTCGAACCTAGATTGACGGAGTCAGAGTCCGTTGTCCTACCGTTGGACGATCCCCCACCCGGAATCCCCCGGCGCCGATCAACGCTTGGAGAACTGGGGCGCGCGCCGCGCCTTGTGCAGGCCGACCTTCTTGCGCTCGACCTCGCGCGCGTCGCGCGTCACGTAACCGGCCTTGCGCAGGGCCGGGCGGAAGGTTTCGTCGAACTCGATCAGGGCGCGGGTGATGCCGTGCCGGATGGCGCCGGCCTGTCCGTTGGGCCCACCGCCCTGGACGGTAATGCGCAGGTCGAAGCTCTCCGGCCTGCCGACCAGCTCCAGCGGCTGGCGGACCAGCATGCGCGAGGTCGGACGACCGAAATAGTCGTCCAGGCTGCGGCCGTTGATGGAGATGGCGCCCTTGCCCAGGCGCAGGATGACGCGCGCCGAGGCCGACTTGCGGCGGCCAACCGAGATCTTGTTCTGCACTACTGGCATGACGGAGTCCGAACTGCGTGAATCAGATGTCCAGCGCCTGCGGCTGCTGGGCGGTATGGGGATGCTCGGCGCCGGCGTAGACCTTGAGCTTGCTGAACATGGCCCGGCCGAGCGGGTTCTTGGGCAGCATGCCCTTGACCGCCTGCTCCAGCACCAGCGTCGGCCGGCGCGCGATGCGATCGGCAAAGGTTTCGGTACGCAGCCCGCCGATGTAGCCGGTGTGATGCTGATACAGCTTGTCGGTCAGCTTGCGGCCGGTCACACGCACCTTCTCGGCATTGACCACGACGATGTAATCGCCGGTGTCCATGTGCGGCGTGTACAGCGGCTTGTGCTTGCCACGCAGGCGACGGGCAATCTCCGACGCCAGGCGCCCGAGCGTCTTGCCGTCGGCGTCTACGAGAAACCAGTCCTGCCGTATTGTCTGCGGCGTAGCGCTAACAGTCGTCTTCATGCCCGGATCGCGGTGGCCTGCCAAAAAGGCCGTGCATCCTAGTCAGCGCCGCCCGTGGTGTCAAGGCAAGCCGGCATCTGCTGGCTCCAGAACGCGCGTGCCGCCTCGCGCAGAGGCGTCAGACGACCGTGAAAGAAATGATCTGCGTCGTCGATCACGGTCAGTGGCGGCGTGGCCCCGGCCACGGTCGCCAGCCAGCGCCGCAGCACATCCAGCCCGATCAACTCGTCACGACTGCCGTGGATGACGTGCCAGGGCCGTCGCGGCGCGATGGCCTCGTCCAGATAGCCCATCCCCGCCGGGGGTGCCACCAGCAACAGGCTGGTCGCGTCGGCTGCGACATGGCCACGCAGCGCCACCGCGGCGCCGAAGGAGAAACCGGCCAGATGCAGCGACCGATCCGGGTAGGCGGCGCGCGCCCAGGCCACGACCGCCAGCAGATCATCCAGCTCGCCCACGCCGTGGTCGAAGGCCCCCGCGCTGTGGCCTACGCCGCGAAAATTGAAGCGCACCGCGATCGCGCCCAGTTCGTTGGCGGCCCGCGCCAGGGTATAGACCACCTTGTTATCGAGCGTGCCGCCGTACTGCGGATGCGGATGGCAGACGACGCACAGCGCTGCGCCCGGGTTCTGTGCGGCTTCGACCAGTACCTCGAGCGGTCCTGCCGGGCCGGCGATCTGGATACGCTGCTTGGGGGCGGGCGGGGTCGTCATGGGCACTCGAAATCAAGGCGGGGGTGAGCCGCGAGTATAGACTTCGGGCTCCAGCCACCACCCGGCTCCATCGATGTCCGAGATCCGTTTTCGCCCGTTCGATCGCCTGCTGCTGTCTGTGGACCGCCTGCTGCGCCTGCTGCCCGGCGCGCCCGCGCCTGCCTCCCATAACCCGGCCGACGAGCTGCCGGAGGCGGCCGACCTGACGGCCGCCGAGCGGCAGAAGGCCGCGGCGCTGATGCGCGTCAATCATGCCGGGGAACTGGCCGCGCAGGGCCTGTATCTGGGGCAGTCGCTGGCCGCGCGGTCACCGCAAACGCTCAGTCGACTGCGATCCGCCGGGAACGAGGAAGCGGCCCATGTCGATTGGTGTCGTGCCCGCCTGCGGGCGCTCGGCGGCCGGCGCAGCCTGCTCGATCCGGCCTGGTTCGGTGGTGCGCTGGCCATCGGTACGCTGGCCGGGCTGGCGGGGGACGACTGGAGCCTTGGCTTCATCGCCGAAACCGAGCGCCAGGTCGAGGCGCACCTGGACGGACACCTGCGGCGCCTGCCGGCGGGCGATCAGCGCAGTCGCGCGGTGCTGGAACAGATGCGCCGCGACGAGGTGCGCCATGGCGAGGACGCACGCCGGGCCGGTGGCCGCGAGCTGCCGGCGCCCGTGCGCGGCCTGATGCGTCTGGCGTCGCGGGTGATGACTACCACCGCCTACCGGGTGTAAGCCGACCGGCGCGCGACCTACTTCATGTTGGTGGCGTAGAAGATTTCCTGGATTTCCCGCTCCAGGCGGGCCGCCGTGGCAGCGCGTTCCTGCGCCGGCAGGTCGGCCGCATTGACGCCGAACAGGTAGGTGTCCAGGTCGAAATCGCGCACCCGCAGCTTGGTGTGGAAGATGTTTTCCGGGTAGACGTTCACGTCCACGGCGTGGAAACGCGCCAGGGTTTCGGCGTCGATGTAGTTCTGGATGGAATGGATGGTGTGGTCGATGTAGTGCTTGCGCCCGCGCACGTCGCGGGTGAAGCCGCGCACCCGGTAATCCAGGATCACGATGTCCGATTCGAAGCTGTGGATCAGGAAGTTCAGCGCCCGCAGCGGCGAGATGTGGCCACAGGTCGACACGTCGATGTCTGCCCGGAAGGTGCTGATGCCGTTGTCGGGGTGCTGCTCGGGGTAGGTGTGGACCGTGACGTGGCTCTTGTCCAGATGCCCCACCACGGCGTCCGGCCGCGGGCCGGGGCCCTCGCCTGAACTGCCTTCCGAATGGCCGCCCTCGGAGATCAGCATGGTCACGCTGGCGCCCTGCGGGTCGTAGTCCTGGCGGGCGATGTTCAGGATGGTGGCGCCGATGATGTCGGCCACCTCGCTCAGGATGCGCGTCAGGCGCTCGGCGTTGTAGGTCTCGTCGATGTACTCGATGTACTGCTGCTGGGCCTCGCGCGTCAGCGCGTAGGAAATGTCGTAGATGTTGAAGCTCAGCGTCTTGGTCAGGTTGTTGAAACCGTGCAGCTTGAGCTTGTCGTCGAATTCGGACATCAGAATTACCGCAGCGGGCGCAGCGCACCGGCCAAGGGGGGGTGAAAGATGATTTGTACCCGGTTGCCGGCCGGGTCCAGGCAGTAGAAGCTGCGCGCGCCGTCGCGATGGGTGCGCGGCGCGGCGGCGATGGGGACGCCATTGTCGCGCAGAAATTCGTGCCAGGGGTCGACATCCTCGATGCGCGCCAGCAGAAAGCCGATGTGATCCAGGCGCTGGCCCTGGGCGGCCGGCGGCGGCCCCCGGTGCAGGGCCAGGTTGTCGTGGCCGGAGCTCAGGTAAACGTTATCGGGGTCCGGCCGCCACTCCACGTGCATCCCCAGCAGATCGACATAGAAGCGTTCGCAGGCCTCGAAGGGCTCCACGAACAGGGCCACGTGGCGCAGGCCGGCGTGAGCGGGAGGGCGTGGCGACATGGTTCAGCCCTCGGTGTGGAACAGTTCGCGCAGGCGGGCGCCTGGATCCGGCGCGCGCATGAACGCCTCGCCGACCAGGAAGGCATGCACGTCCGCGGCGCGGATCAATGCCACATCGTCACGGCTGTGAATGCCGCTTTCCGCCACCAGCAGGCAGCCGGCCGGCGCCCGACGCGCCAGACGCACGGTGGTATCCAGCGTGGTCTCGAAGGTGTGCAGGTTGCGGTTGTTGACGCCAAGCAGCGTCGGCTCCAGCCGGGCGGCGCGATCCAGCTCCGCCTCGTCGTGCACCTCGACCAGCATGTCGAGCCCGAGCTCGTGCGCCAGCGCCGCGAAATCGCGCAGTCGCGCGTCGTCGAGCGCCGCCACGATCAGCAGGATGCAATCGGCGCCGGCCGCGCGCGCCTCGTATATCTGGTACGCGTCGAGCAAAAAATCCTTGCGCAGCAGCGGCAGGGCCACCGCCGCGCGCACGGCGCGCAGATCGTTCAGGCTGCCCTGGAAGAACGGCGCGTCGGTGAGCACCGACAGACACGCGGCGCCGCCGGCCAGGTAACTGCGGGCCAAGGCGGGCGGGTCGAACTCGGCCCGCAGCAGGCCCTTGCTGGGCGAAGCGCGCTTGATTTCGGCAATCACCGCCACCTGACCGGCGCCGACCCGCGTGGCAAGCGCCGCGGCAAAGCCGCGTGCCGGGGGCATGGCCTCGGCCTCGCGCCGCAGTTCCGGCAAAGGCTTTACGCGGCGCGCAGCGGCCACCTCGTCGGCCTTGGCGGCGAGGATTTTCTTCAGCACATCCGGCGTGTTCATGCCGCCTCCAGACGCTGCGACAGGGCCGCCAGGGCACCCACCCGATGCAGCGCGGCGCCGCTTTCCAGCACCTCGCCGGCTCGCTGCACGCCGCCCGCAAGCGTGGCGGCCAGACCCGCCACATACAGCGCCGCGCCGGCGTTCAGGGCCACGATGTCGCGCGCCGGCCCCGGCGTGCCGGCCAGGGCTTCCCGCAGCAGAGCCACGCTGGCGGTCACGTCGGCTACCGCCAGGCGCTCGCTGGCCACCCGCGCAAAGCCGAATTGCTCCGGCTCGATGCGGTAGCTGCGCACGGCGCCGTCCCGCAGTTCCGCCACCTGCGTGGCGGCGCCCAGGCTGATCTCGTCCAGGCCATCGTCGGCATGCACCACCAGCACGTGGCGGCTGCCCAGGCGTGCCAGCACCTGCGCGATCGGCTCGACCAGCGCGGCGTCGTACACACCCACCACCTGGCCCAGCGGTCGGGCCGGATTGGTCAGGGGCCCGAGCAGGTTGAACAAGGTGCGGATGGCGATCTCGCGCCGTGGTCCCAGCGCATGGCGCGTGGCGCCGTGATGAGCCGGCGCGAACATGAAGCCAAAGCCGACCTCGTCGATGCAGCGGGCGATGGCCGGCGGCGACAGATCGATACGCACGCCCAGCGCCTCCAGCACATCGGCGCTGCCGCTGGAACTCGATACCGAGCGATTGCCGTGCTTGGCCACCCGCCCGCCGGCCGCCGCCACCACGAAGCCGGCGGCGGTCGACACATTGAACAGGCCAGCACCGTCGCCACCGGTGCCGCAGGTATCGACCAGGTGCTGCGGCGCCACCTCGACCGGCAAGGCGAACTCGCGCATGACCTGCGCGGCGGCGGCGATTTCAATCACCGTCTCGCCCTTCATGCGCAGCGCCACCAGCAGGCCGCCGATCTGCGCCGGCGTCGCCTCGCCATTCATGATCGACCGCATGGCGGCCGTCATCTGGGCAAGATCGAGATCCGCGCCCGCCACCACGCGGGCCAGCGCCGCCTGCACGTTCACGTCGCGCCCGCCGTGATTTTCAGAAAATTGGCCAGCAGCGCGTGGCCGTGCTGGGTCAGGATGGACTCGGGGTGAAACTGCACGCCCACCACCGGCAGCGTGCGGTGGCGCAGGCCCATGATCTCGTGTGGCCGGCCGTCGGCATGGCTGGTCCAGGCGGTGACTTCCAGACACTCCGGCAGGCTGGCCCACTCCACCACCAGCGAGTGGTAGCGGGTGGCGGTGAAGGGACTGGGCAGGCCCGCGAACAGCCCCTCGCCGGTGTGCGTGACCGGCGAGGTCTTGCCGTGCATGACCTGATCGGCGCGGATCACCCGCCCGCCAAACGCCTGACCGATGGCCTGATGGCCCAGGCATACGCCCAGAATCGGAACCCGCCCGGCGAAGCGATGAATCAGCTCAAGCGAAATGCCGGCTTCGGTCGGCGTGCACGGCCCCGGCGAGATCACGATGTGCTGCGGCGCCATGCGTTCGACCGCATCCACGTCGATGCAGTCGTTGCGCTCGGTGCGCACGTCCACGCCCAGCTCGCCCAGGTACTGCACCAGGTTGTAGGTGAACGAATCGTAGTTGTCGAGCATGAGTAACATATTACATGTAATCTATTGATCTATAAATTAAATATTCGTCTATATGGCGCATATTACTCACATCGTTATACACATTGGCGCCAGATTCCAGTGGAACAAGCGCCGAAAATACCGCCGCAACCAGCGGCAGCCCGCACAGGAAGCAACACCGCATCGCGTTTTACCACGGACCTCCTGCTAGCCGTCTACCGTAGTAGCACGTCCTGCGCTTGCCTCGTTGGCGCCTGCGACCATCACGAAAACGGCTCACTCCTCCGACCGCGCGGTCATGGCCATCACTCGCTCCATGAACCGCTTCATGGGCTCCGAGGGTTCCCCTTGGCGGCGCAGCAGGTAGGTAGAGAGCATCGGTGGCGTACCGGCCAGGGGACGAATGGAGATGTCCGGCCGCTGCAGCGTCTGCACGTGCGAGGCGATGGCGAAGCCGATACCGTAGCCGGCGCCGACCAGGGTCAACAGCAAGCCCAGGCTGGTCACCTCATCGACCACCCTGAGCGGCGGGCCCGCGTCCTGCAGCACCGCCTGGATCTGATTGCGGCAGCCCGATCCTGATTCGGCATGGCACAGAACCAGCGGGAATTTCAGGGCTTCGACCAGCGGGACCTGCACGTATGCCAGCAAGGGGTGGCGTGCGGGCAGGATCACCGACAGCGGATCGGTCCACACCGGCTCGGCGACGAGGCCGTCATGCACCGCGTTTGACAACGCAAAGCCGATGTCCAGCAGATCGTTGCGCAGCACGTTCAGTTGCTGCGCGAACGGCAGGTCGAAGACGCGAATCTCCAGCTCGGGATCATCCTCGCGGCTGCGCGCCAGCAAGGTGGCGATGCGGGGCTGCGCCAAGCTGTCGCAGAAGCCGATGCGCAGATGGGCTTGGTAGCCCTGCGCCGCCGCCTTGGCGCTCCTGACCGCCTGCTCCACGGCGGCCTGCACGCGCCGGCATTCGCCGAGGAACACCTGGCCCGCCCAGGTCAGCCGCGTCCGGCGGGTGCCGCGGTCGAACAGCTGCACGCCAAGCTGGCTTTCCAGATCGCGCATCGCACGCGACAGAGGCGATTGTGCGATGCCCAGGCGCTCGGCTGCACGGGCCAGATGCAGTTCTTCCGCAACTGCGACGAAGTAACGCAGCAATCTGAAATCCACGGCCGCCTCCTGTCTGTCTTTTTCTCCTTCGGCCTCGGGCGCCACATCTCCATCTACATTCCCGTCAGCACCTCCTTCGTTTGCATCGCGTCGAAGCAGTCATCCCCGTCGGGAACGGGCTCGTCGCCGACGCTCGTGTGACAGGCCGGCGCACCAACCCCGGGCATTGAATGCCCAAGGTCCCGGTGCTGCTGCCATACCATGCCGGGACAGGCAGCCAAGCAACGTGGCACAGGCCTTCCCTGCGAATCGGGGCTACGAAGACGATGCCGCATCCGCGACGCCGAAAAATCCGTCGATGTGCCGGGCACTGCGCACGAACATCGCTGGTGTCGCGATCGGTGCAGCCCACCGCGCTTACCTCGCTTGGACGAAGACAATAATGGAATTATTCGCAATTATCCGCCAAGGCTACACGGAATGGACAACCGGCCTTGCGTTGGACAGTCGCCCCCCCGTGCCGACGACACAAGGCCGGAGGGCGGCGATTGCCAAGCCTCTGTGACCGGCATCGCCGCCGGGAAGCACCCATGCAGTTCCCTACAGTCAGAGGAATGGACTCCGTACGTTTGGGGGAAATACATGAACTTACGCCATCTTCGCTGTTTCATCGCCGTAGCCGAGGAGTTGCACTTCGGCCGGGCGGCGCGGCGACTGCATGTGGAGCAGTCGCCCCTGTCGCGCACGATTCGCCAACTGGAGGCGGACCTGGGCGTAGCGCTGCTGGAGCGCAGGTCGCGGACCATGCGCCTGACTCCGGCCGGGCAGGCGTTCCTGGAGGAGGCCCGGCGCGTGCTGCTGGCCTTTGAGCACGCCCGGACCAAGGCGCGTGCGGTCGCGGCGGGACACCGGGACACCCTGCGCATCGCCCTGGCCGGCGGCGTCGGGCCGGCCCGCCTGTCGGCACTGCTCGCCCTGTGCCGGGAGGAGGCGCCGGAAGTGGGCATCCGGCTGTTCGAGGCGCCGCTGTCGCAGGTGGTGGGCGGGCTGGGCAACGGCCTGTACGACGCCGCCTTTGCGATGGCCGGCGAGATGCAGGCCGGACTGGTCGCCATACCGGTGTGGCAAGACCCGCTCGTGGTGGCCATACCCACGCGACACCCCTTGCTGGTGCACAAGCGGGTACCGCTGGACGAGGTGGTGGGCTATCCGCTGGTGCTGTGCCACCCGCAGGTGTGTGAGGAGTGCGGCCGGCAATGCGCACGTCTGCTGCGCCTGGTGGAGACGCCGCCGGTCGTGGCCGAGTACGTAACGACCCACTCGCTGATGCTGGCCCTGGTGGCGGCCGGCTATGGCGTGGGATTTTCCACCGCGGCGCACGTGATGGCATGCCGGCAGGCAGACGTGATCGTCCGGCCGCTGGATGAAGACTCGGCGGCGTTGACGACCTACCTGCTGCATCCGGAGGGCGCGATGTCGGAGCCGCTGCGCCACTTCATCGACCGTGCGCAGCGTGTCGGCCAAATGCCGCTGGATGTGCAACGGTCCGCATGAGGCTGGTTCAGGCGGGTTGGCCGATGCCATTTTGGTCAAGTCGCCAGACCTGTTTTGCCATGGCGGAATCCCGTTCCCGCAGTGCATGGGCGCGCCGGACTGCGGCGTGGTTCGCGGCTGCGGTCGGCATCCTGCGCTGAAACTCGCGTGCCCATCGTGCGCGTCACAGCGAAGACGCGCGGCGCAACCGTGCTTGCCGTATGCGCATCGGCTCTGGGGTGTCGAGCCGATCGCGCTTTACTGGGCATTTTGCCCTGCAGAGACTCCGGCTCGGTCATCCGGGTGAGGCACGACGCCCGCGAACGATGCGGGGTGACAGCCTGTTTCGCGGCTTGTGAATCGTGAGCGTTGGGGCCATGCGGGGCAAGGCGCCCATCCCGCAACAAACCGGCGGCATCGCCGCTGCCCTGGTCTTCGCCGCTTCGCCAGCCACGCGTTTCTCCCGGAGATTCCAGGACCGCCACGCACCCCGCCGGTACGGCGGGTGCACGGCGTGGACTCGGTGCGATGAGGGATGGAGGCGCGCGATATGCCGAAGGCGAGCAGCCTGGCCAAAGGCGCCAAGACCTACTACCGCCCGATCGAGGCGGCAATCCGCTGGAGCGGACTGCTGCGCTTCGAGCGGCGCATCCTGGGGACCTTGGGCCAGCGGCCTGTGCCGGAGGCAACGCAGTTTCCGCGCTGGCCGATGCTGCGGTTGAACGCCGAAAGGATCTTCGACGCGCTGGCTCACGGCGAGATGCCGTACGGTAAGGAGGGCCTGGTGCGGGACACGCAGTGCCTGGCGATGGACGACCCGTCACTGACGGTACGGCACGTCGATCTGAAAGCCTGGATGGCGCACTACTACCCCGGCGAGAGACCGGCGTTTCTGTTCGATGCGATCGAGCGTGCGCTTCACCCGGCGATCAGCCTGGACACCGTGGGCGCTTTGCTGGCCGAGCGGGAAGCGATCAAGGCGCGGCTGGCGGAACACCTGGGCGTGCACGAGACGCTGCGCGCCGAGCACGCGGCGCTGCTGAAGGCGCACGCCGCCTGCGCGGCCGACGCGGCGCGTGCGAACACGCCGGGGCCGCGCAGCGAATCGACCTACCTGAACATCGTTGGGGGGCTACTGACGCTGCTGCTGGGCAAGTCGCCCAGCGGCACGCCGTACTCCAGCTTCCTGACGCAGGAGGCCATCATCAGCGCGATGGTGGCGCACCACGGCAAGGCGATGGGCATCACCGAGCGCACCCTGCAGGCCAAGTTCGCCCTGGCTCGGCGCAATCTGCACAGCACGGCTTCCTGAGCGATGCCAGGCCGTATCTGCGGTTGCGGATACCGCATTTGCGGTGTCTTTCCGCGACGCGGCGTTCTTAATTCGGGTCACGCCAATCAGCGCCACTGAGCGTCAAGGAGTGACCGTCATGTCTTCGCAGACCCCCGCCCCGGCGGCACCGACCGAGCACCGCATCCTGCGCCGCGCCGAGGTCGAAGCCAAGACCGGCTTCAAGCGCGCGCACATCTATAGCCTGATGAAGAAAGGCAGGTTCCCCAGGGCGCTGCGCCTGGGCGTGCGCGCGGTGGGCTGGGACTCGGTGGAGATCGACCAGTGGATCGCCGATCGCCTCAAGCAACGCGCCTGACGCTTCTTCTCGGTTCCAGCCATTCGACCAGGAGAAGCCCGTGCAGGTGGTGTCCATCATTTCGACCAAGGGCGGCGTGGGCAAGACCACGACGGCGGCCAACCTGGGCGGCTTCATCGCCGACGCCGGGCTGCGCGTGCTGCTGCTGGACCTGGACGTGCAGCCCACGCTGTCGAGCTACTTCACGCTGGACGTGCGCGCGCCCGCCGGCATCTACCAGATGCTGGCCTTCAACGAGCGGCGCATCGAGCAACTGGTGTCGCGCACCGCGATCGCGGGCCTGGACCTGGTGCTCTCTAACGACGACCGCGGCGAACTGAACACGCTGCTGCTGCACGCACCGGATGGGCGCCTGCGGCTGCGCCACCTGCTGCCCGTCTTTCGCACGCACTACGACTTGCTGCTGATCGACACCCAGGGCGCGCGCAGCGTGCTGCTGGAGATGGCGGTGCTGGCGTCCGACCTGGCACTGTCGCCGGTGACGCCGGAAATCCTCGCGGCGCGCGAGCTGCGCCGCGGCACCCTGCAACTGATCGAGGACATCGCGCCGTATCGGCACCTGGGCATCGAGCCGCCGCCGCTGCGCCTGCTCATCAACCGTGTGCATCCGGTGTCGTCGAACGCGCGGCTGGTCCAGCAGGCGCTGCGACAGGTGTTCCAGGAACAGCCCGGCGTGCAGGTGCTGGGCACCGACGTGCCGGCCATCGAAGCCTATCCGCGCGCCGCGACACGAGGCTTGCCGGTGCATCGGCTGGAGTGCCGGCGGCCGGCCGGGCGCTTGGCGCCCGCGGCGCTGGACACCATGCGCACGCTGGCCGGCGAGCTGTTCCCCGCGTGGCGGGAGCGCTTCGCGTGGGTCACCGGCCGGGGCGACGCGCGAGGGGCCGGCCGTGGCGAGCGCGCATGAACTGGCGCGCGGCCGTGAACGGCTGCGTGCGCTGATCGAGTTCGCGCTGGGCGAAGGCTGGCGCGTGGCGCGCACGTCCGGCGGACACCTGAAGTTCACAAAACAAGGCTGCGCGTCGATCTACACCAGCTCGACTGCGAGCGACCACCGTGCCGACCGCAATGCCCGTGCGCAGCTTCGCCGCGCCAACCGGCAGGCGCAGGAGAGCGGCCGTGGCTGAGCTGACGCCGCAGGACATGGCTGCCAAGCTGCTGGCCACCGGCTTCCAGCGCAGCGGCGCTTCGGCCGCGACCTTGAGCGATCCCATCGCCGACACGCCGATGGTGGTGACGCTGGACCAGTTGCGGCCCTACGACCACGACCCGCGCCTGACGCGCAACCCGGCCTATGCGGAGATCAAGGTCTCCATCCGCGAACGCGGGCTGGATGCGCCCCCCGCGATCACGCGCAGGCCGGGCGAGGCGCACTACATCATTCGCAACGGCGGCAACACGCGGCTGGCGATCCTGCGCGAGTTGTGGAGCGAGACCAGGGAGGAGCGCTTCTTCCGCATTGCGTGCCTGTTTCGCCCGTGGCCGGCGCGCGGCGAAATCGTGGCGCTGACCGGGCATCTGGCCGAGAACGAGCTGCGCGGCGGGCTGACCTTCATCGAGCGGGCCCTGGGCATCGAGAAGGCGCGCGCGTTCTACGAGCAGGAAAGCGGCCAGGCGCTGTCGCAGAGCGAACTCGCGCGGCGGCTGACGGCCGACGGCTATCCGGTGCCGCAGTCACACATCAGCCGCATGAATGATGCGGTGCGCTATCTGCTGCCGGCGATCCCGACGCTGCTGTACGGCGGGCTGGGCCGGCATCAGGTGGACCGGCTCGCAGTGCTGCGCAAGGCGTGCGAGCGCACCTGGGAGCGGCGTGCGCTGAGCCGCACCGTGGCCGTGGACTTCGCCACCTTGTTTCAGGACGTGCTGGCGCAGTTCGACACAAGGCCGGACGACTTCTCGCCGCAGCGGGTGCAGGACGAGCTGGTGGGCCAGATGGCCGAGCTGCTGGAGGCCGACTACGACACGCTGGCATTGGAGATCAACGACAGCGAAAGCCGCCAGCATGCGCTGACCAGCGAACCGGCGGGGCCAGTGCCCGCTGCAGCGGCGGTTCCCGCGACTCGACGGCCACCCACCGATCCCGCGTTGCAGGACACCACGCCAACCGCGCCCCCGGCCGCTACCCCACCCGCGCCGCCCATTGCACCACCCGACTCGGGCAGCGGAGAGGACGCAGACACTACCCCCGTGCCGAGCGAGCAGGACGAGCAACGCGACGAGCGCCTGCAGGGGCACATCGTGACACCGGCAGCGACCACCGAGCGCCTGCAGTCCATCCAGCGGATGGTCGCGGACCGGCTCGGCGACCAGCGGCCCGACTTCGAGGCCGATGCGCTGCGCGCAGTCCCTGTGCAAGCCGGCGGGCTCTATCCCATCTCGGACGTCTGGTACATCGAGCCGGGGCTGGACGCGCCGGATCGCCTGCGGGTGCACATCGCGCAGTTCGCGCGCGAGATCGCCGGGGAAGCGGCAGTCGCCGACCACATCGAGGCCAGCGCCGGCGGCATCGGCTTCGTCTGCATGGCGCCGGCGGTGGACCAAGCGAAGGCGCTGCCGGCGTTCGCGCGGGCGGTGCTGACCCTGCTGCATGCGCTGAGTGCCGCGCCGCCCGCCGCGAACGGATTGGACCGCGCGCGGCTGGCCGACGACCTGGGGGCGCTGCTGCATGGGCACGGCGGCTCGGCCACGCGCCTGAGCGATGCCGGGCTGGTGAAGCTGTTCCGTCTGCTGCGCCTGGCGCGCCGGCTGCTGGACCTGGAAGCCGGCGACCCGGGCCGCGAGTCCTGAACGCGCAGGAGCCTCCCATGTCGGCGCCGCACCCGCTCAACCAGGCCGTGATCGCCCAGGCCCTGCATGACTTGCGCAACGGCCAACTGCGACGCTGCAAGGCCATGGGCTTCGGCGAGGAGGAGCTGGACGCGCTGAAGCATCCCGAACTCGTGAGCATGCTGGTGAATGCCACGGTGTCGTGGTGTTCGGTGTCGGTGAACCGGGAGGTGCTGAAGCGGCTGCTGAGCCAGGTGCACGACGTGGCGCGGGAGATCGCCACGGTGGACCGCATGCTGCGCCTGGGGGCGAGCACGGAGATGGTCGGCAAGTTCTACGGCCTCACGCATCAGGAAGTGGCGCTGCGCCGCGACATCCTTGGGCTGCCCAAGCGCAAGGGCCGGCATCCGGTGCTCGACGAGGCGCAGGACGTGGCCTTGTGGGAGCGCTGGAAGGCCGGCGTCGCCGAGCGCCATATCGCCCTGAACGACGACATGGCGATGCTGGCACTGACCATGGACCTGGCCGAGGCGCTGAGCCTGCCGATGTCGGTGGTGTGGGCGGCGATACGCAACTGGATCGACCAGGGGCTGGTGTAGGCCATGACCACGGACGGCGCACCACGGCGTAAAGGCCCCGTTGCGCTGTCCGCGCTTTTCGACGAGGCGCTGCGGCAGCTGCAGCCAGCGCAGGGAACGGCACCGGCCGCCGACGGTTTCCTCTACAGCGGCAACCGCCATGAGAGCGTCCCGCGCAGGCTGTTCCTCGACCGGCGCCTGACGCCGCTGGAGCGCAATGCCTGGCAGGTGTTCCGCCTGCAGCTCAACGACGACGGCGTGACCGCCTTTCCCACTTACGACCAACTCCGCCCCTATCTGGCGTCCATGCCCTGTGCGGCGCAAGCCTCGCACGAGACCGTGGCGCGCGCCCTGACGCTGCTGCGGCTGACGCGCTGGCTCAGCCTGGTGCGGCGGCGGCGCGATCCCAAGACCGGCCGCATCCAGGGCAACCTCTACGTGCTGCACGACGAACCGCTGTCGCCCTTCGAGGCGATGCAGCTCGACCCGGACTACCTGGGCCTGGTGAGTCAGGCGCTCGCGCACGCCGCGAAGGCGGTGCAGGTCGTGGGCATGAACACGCTGCGGGAGATCACCGAAGACCCGCTGCTCAGCGGGCGCACGCTGCCGACCCGTCTGCAAGTGCTGGCGCAGCGCATGGCGCGGCATGGCTGGACGACGCAAGGTTCTCCACAGGAGGGTGCGGACCACGAATCCGAAGAAGGCCAGGAGGCCCCGCTTCGGAATGGCGCGCGCCCGTCTTCGGAATCCGAAGCAGGGCCGAAACCCGCGCCGGACGGCCCTCTTCGGATTCCGAAGGAGGACCGTACAGTACGTAATGATCGTATAAGTGAAGTACGTACAGTACCGCGCGCGAGGGCCTTGCAGAACCTGCGGCTGCCCGAGGGTTTCCTGCGCCTGAAGGACGAGCAGCAGGCCGGCGCGCTGGTGGCGCTGCAGCAGGTAGACGAGGCCCAGCGGCAGGCCGTGCTCGACGAGTGGGCGGCGCGCTGCCGCAACAGCGCGGTACGCAACCCGGCCGGCTATCTGTTCGGCATCATCCAGAAGGCGATCCGCGGGGAGTTCAAGGCGTGGGCAGGCACCGACGCAGCAGCGCCGCCCGCGCCGCGAGCTGCGGGGCCGGCGCCATCGTCGTCGCCTTCGGCTTCCCGCTCGGCCGACCCCGAGGTGGCGCGCGCCTGCCTCGCGCGGCTGCGTTCAGCCTTGCGCGAGCCCTGAGCCATCCCCGGGGGATGACTGGGACAGGGAGCCTCCTGGCAGGACGCCGCGTGGAATTATGCTCGGACTGTGCATGCAATGTGCAGACGATTCCTCGCCCTTGGGAGCAACGGCAATGCCCTCTACCGGTTTCGCGAATGTGCTCGAATCGGTGCGTGAAGCCGGCACGTCCCGCTTTTCCGCCACGAACATCGCCGATGCCTCGGGCCTGCAGTACCAGGAACTGGCCACGCTGGCTGGGGTGCACCGCAACACCCTGCGCACCCACCCGGAGTCACCGCGACTCCAGGCCGCGCTGCGTGACCTGATGCGGGTGCTGTCGGCCGCCACGGCGGTGGAGCCGGATACCGCGCGTGCATTCTTCATGGTCAAGAACGAGCCCATACCGGCGTTCCACCACAAGACCCTGCTGCAGTTGGTGCAGGAAGGACGCACCGACGATGCGATCGACTACCTGGAGTCGATCGGTGCAGGGTTCACCGGATGATCCTCCTCGACCTGCCGCCCGGCACCACGCCGTATCGCGCGCATACCCCGCAGTGGGCCAGTCGGCCCACCAGCGGCGCCGGTGCGGCGGCCAAGGGCGGGCGCTTCAACCGGGAGGGCGTCGAGGCGCTGTATCTGTCGCTGGATGAGGTGACCGCATTGCGCGAGTACCAGCAGACCTCGCCCTTCCTGCCGCCCCCGCACGATGTGCTCGTATACCGTGGCATTGCGCGGGCTGGTCGATCTGCGGCAGCTGCGCCGCGGCGAGCCTTGGGACGCGCTGTGGCACGATTGGCGCGAGGGCTGGCGCCATCTGAAATTCGATCTGCACATCGAGCCGCCCACCTGGGTGCTAGGCGACATGGTGCTGGCCCAGGGCCACACCGGCATCCTGTTCCCCAGCCAGGCGAACGACGGCGCCACCAATGCCGTGGTGTACGTGGATCGGCTAAGGGACGGCAATTCGGTCGAGGTCAATGACCCCGGCGGGCGACTGCCCCGCGACCAATCCAGCTGGAACCGCTGACAACGCAACGCCATCTCACCTGTCGGCCCCCCGTGCTAGTCGGAACCTTATCCCCAGGGGATAGCCGGCACACACGGCCTTCCGTGCGGAACAAACCGGGCGCACGCCGATTGCGGTTTGTTGACTGACGGCCTTCCGGCCGTGCGGATGCTGGTGACTCGCCCCTTCACAGCGAGTCGCTCCCATGGCCGACGATCGCGACCTCCTCGATCTCGCCGTTCTTGAGCATCTGTTCGAACTCGCTGTGCGGCACTGTGCGGACGTGGCCCGCCGGCGAACATGCTCTGCATCCGCAACACCCCGAACACGGCGGCCACGATGTAGATCAGGTAGATCAGATTGATGCGAGTCCTGGGGGTCCATGGATGCGCCTGCGTTGACCTGACAAGCCTCAGCGATGACGCGAGCGAGGCGGCCGGGCATTGATATCGGTCAATCGCGCAGTGCATCCAACGCAGGCGTGGGGCTTGACTGCAGATTGCGACCGCTTGACCCAGATCAATGCGCACCAGCGAGGAGCGATCCTGCGACTCAGGCATCGTGTCACGTAAACAGTAGGTCGGAGGTTCGATTCTCTTCCCGGGCACCATCGCTCCTTGCGCCCGCCCCGCGCCCAAGCCCGCCGGGGAAACGCTGAAAGACCCGGCCCCGGAATTTTTCAGCTGGTCGCTGCGCTCGCAATGGCAAATCGTCTGCAGGATCACCCCGCAGCGATGGGCGGCCTCGCCGGTCAGCGACTGCGTCTGCCCTGCAGCTCCAAAACGAACGTCACTGCCTTTAGCCCGACATGGCGTCCAGCCCGGGCTTGGCGTTCTTTGACGCGAAACTTTGGCACGGCAATTTCCGGTGGTAGGGTTGGCCGCAAACCACGGGAGGGAGCGCACCGGGATGCACGAGTTCTATTTCGGCCACGGGCTGTGGCTGCTGGTCTGGATCGCCCTGATCCTGCCGCCGTTCTGGAAAATCTTCGCCAAGGCCGGCTTCTCGCCCTGGCTGTCACTCCTGGTACTGATCCCGCTCGCCAACCTGATCGTGCTCTACGTGGTGGCCTTTTCGCGCTGGCCGGCGCTGCCCGAGCAGGCCGGGCGATGAACCGCGCCTGGCTGTGGACCGGGCTCGCGGTGGCGCTGCTCGGCGTCGGCGCCTATGCGCTCTACCGCTATCTGGCGCCGACCCCCCTGCCCGAGGGCATCCTCTACGCCAACGGGCATGTCGAGGGCACCGAGGTGCGCGTCGCCGCCGAGGTCGGCGGGCGGGTGGTGGACAGCGCCCTGGTGGAGGGCGAGCCGGTGGGGGCGGGGGCGCCGCTGGTGCGCATCGATCCGGCCGACTACGAGATCGCGCTCAAGCAGGCGCGGGCCGACCTGCTGACCCTCGACGCCGAGGCGCGCGGCATCGGGGACGAGATCGCCACCTGGCGCCATCACCTGGCGAGCGCCGCGCGCGAGCTCGAGCGCTACCGCCGGCTGGGCGCGCAGGGCTCGGTCAGCCCGCAGCGCCTGGAGGAGGCGACCGACCGCGAGCGCGAGGCGCGCGGCCGGGTCGACGCGCTGGAGGCCCGCCTCGCCGCCAACCGGGCGCGCCAGGAGGCCGCCGCGGCGCGCCGCGCGCTGGCCGAGTCGCAGCTCGCCAGGACCGAGGTGCGCGCCCCGCGCGCGGCCACCGTGCTGGTCAAGGCGATCGAGCCCGGCGAGCTGGCGCAGCCGGGGCAGACGCTGGCCATGCTGGTGGACCTCACCGACCTCGAACTGACCGTTTACGTGCCCGAGCGCGAGCTGGGCAGGCTCCGCCTCGGCGCCCCCGCCCGGGTGCGGGTGGACGCCTTCCCCGAGCGCTACTTCGAGGCCCGCATCGAGCGCATCGACCAGCGCGCCCAGTTCACCCCGCGCGAGGTGCATATGCCAGAGGAACGGGTCCTCACGGTGTTCGGCGTCACGCTGAACGTCACCAACCCGGACGGTGCGCTCAAGCCCGGCATGCCCGCCGACGCCTGGATCCGCTGGAATCCGGACACCCCCTGGCCGGAGCCGCTGTGGATCCCCCGCTGACTGCGCCCGGCGACTCGCCACCGGCGGCGGCGCCCGCGATCGAGGCGCTGGGCCTCGGACGGCGCTTCGGCGGGACCGCGGCGCTCACCGACCTCGGGCTCAGCGTCGCCCCCGGCGAGTGGCTGGGCCTGGTCGGCCCCGACGGCGCCGGCAAGACCACTCTGCTGCAACTGTGCGCGGCGCTGCTCGACCCCGGCGCCGGGCGCTGCCGGGTGCTCGGCTTCGATACGGTACGCGAGGCGGCGAAGATACAAGCCCGGATCGGCTACATGGCGCAGGGCTTCACCCTCTACCCGCGCCTGTCGGTGGATGAGAACCTCGCCTTCGCCGCCCGGGTGCGCGGCGTCACCGGCGCCACCTTCAAGGCCCGGCGCGCCGAACTGCTGGACATGGCCGGCCTCACGGCCTTCGCCGGACGGCGCGAGCGCGAGCTGTCGGGCGGCATGCGCAAGAAGCTCGCCCTGTGCACCTGCCTGATCCACCGCCCGCCACTGCTGCTGCTCGACGAGCCGGGGCTGGGCGTGGACCCGCTGTCACGCCGCGAGCTGTGGCGGATGCTGGACGGCCTGCGCGCGCAGGGCGTCACCCTGCTGCTGGCGACCTCCTACATGGACGAGGCCGAGCGCTGCGACCAGGTGGCCTTTCTCGACCGCGGCCGGCTGCTGGCCCTGGATACGCCGGCGGCGCTGCGGGCGCGGGCCGCCGGCACGGTGTTCGAGATCGCCGGGGCCGGCCTGCCCGGTGCGCCACCCCCCGGGGTGCGCGCCCTGACCCCGCTGCCCGATCGCCTGCGCGTGCAGCTCGACCCCGTATCGGAGTACGGGGCAGGCGCCGACCGCGCGGGCGCGCCCGACGCGCTGCGCGCGCTCGCGGCCCTGGGCCCGGCCCTGCCCGCAGCGCCCAGTCTCGAGGACGTGTTCGGCCTGCTCGCCACGCCGGCGCCGGAAGCCGCCCCGGCCGCTGCGGTGCCCACCGGGCGCGACCCCCGGCCGGGCGGCATCCAGGCCCGGCAGCTCAGCCGCCGCTACGGCACCTTCACCGCCGTGGACGCGGTCTCGTTCGACATCGCCGCGGGTGAGATCTATGGCCTGCTCGGCGCCAACGGCGCCGGCAAGACCACCCTGATCCGCCTGCTGTGCGGCCTGGAACGGCCCAGCGGCGGCAGCGCCACGGTGGCCGGCGTCGCCGTCGACGGCGCCCGCGGCCACCTGCACGGGGCGGTCGGCTACATGTCGCAGCGTTTTTCGCTCTACCCGGACCTCACGGTCGCCGAGAACCTGCGCTTCTTCGCCCGTGCCCAGGGGCTGGCCGGCCACCGGGCGCGTACCGCGATCGCGGCGGCCTGCGCCGCCACCGCCCTCGACGGCGCCGACCGGCGCCTGACGGGCGCGCTGTCCGGCGCCCTGCGCCAGCGCCTCGCGCTGGCCTGCGCCGCGCTGCACCGGCCGCGGGTGCTGTTCCTGGACGAGCCGACCTCGGGCGTGGACCCGCTGTCGCGCAGCCGCTTCTGGGCGCTGATCCGCAGCTTCGCGGCCAGCGGCATGACCACTGTGGTCACCACCCACTATCTCGCCGAGGCCGCGTTCTGCGACCGCCTCGGCCTGATGCACCGGGGCCGGCTGATCGCCAGCGGCACGCCGCCGGCGCTGCGCGCCCAGGCGGGCCTGGAACCCGGCGCCAGCGTCGAGGACCTGTTCCTCGCCCACCTGGCGGCGGCCGCATGAACGCGCGCCGCATCGCCGCCGTGGTGGCCAAGGAGGTGCGCGAAATCTTGCGCGATCCGATCACGCTGGGCGTGGCGCTCGCCATGCCGCTGGTGATGCTGCTGCTGTTCGGCTACGCGGTGTCACTGGACGTGCGCGACGTGCCGCTCGGCGTGCTCGACCACGACCGCAGCCCGGCCAGTCGGGCGCTGGCCGACCGCTTCGCGGCGAGCGGGTATTTCCGCCACGCCGCCGCCTTCGACGACCTGCGCGAGGTGGAGGCGGCGCTGCGCCGCGGCCAGGTGCGGCTGGCCCTGGTGATTCCGCCGGACTTCGCACGCGCCCGCGTCCGCGCCGAACCGGTGCAGGTCCAGGCGCTGGTGGACGGCACCTACGCCGCCACCGCCCGCCTGGTGGTGGGCTATGCCACCGCCATCGTGGCCGCCAGCGCCCCCGCCCCGGAGCCGGTCCGGCTGGAGACCCGCATCTGGTACAACCCGGAGCTGCGCAGCGCGAACTTCGTGATCCCGGGCCTGTTCGGCGTCATCCTGATGGCCTTTCCGCCACTGCTCACCGCGCTCGCCATCGTGCGCGAGCGGGAGACCGGCTCGGTCCAGCAGGTGTTCGTCTCGCCGCTGTCGGGCGCCGAATACCTCACCGGCAAACTGATCCCCTACGGGTTGATCGCGTTCCTGGAGTTTCTGACGGTGCTGGCGGTGGGCTTCGCCTGGTTTCAGGCGCCGCTGCGCGGCAGCCTGTCGTTGCTGATCGGCGCCGGCCTGCTGTACGTGTTCTGCACGGTCGGCATCGGGCTGCTGGTGTCCACCCTGACGCGCACGCAGCTCGCCGCCATGCTGCTCGCGCTGATCGTCACCCTGATGCCGTCCTTCCTGTTCTCGGGCTTCCTGTTCCCGATCTTCGCCATGCCCTACACCACCCAGCTCTACTCGGCGGTGTTCCCGGCACGCTATTTCATCGAGTTCTCGCGCGCGGTGACGCTCAAGGGCGCGGGGCTCGCCGAGCTGTGGCCGAACCTGGCGCTGCTCGCCGCCTACACGCTGGCCGTGTTCGCGCTCGCCGCCTGGCGCTTTCGCAAGAAGGTGGCCTGATGGGCATTCGCCTGGGCGGGCTGCTGATCAAGGAGCTGCTGCAGTTCCTGCGCGATCCGGTGATGCTGGTGATGATCCTGTGGCTGTACACCGGCGAGGTCATCATGTGCACCCGCTCGCTGTCGCTGGAGGCGCAGAACCTGCCGCTCGCGGTGGTCGATCTGGACCGCAGCCCGGCCAGCCGGGCGCTCGCCGATGCCTTCCTCGCCGGCGACGCCTTCCGTCCCGCCGGCCACCCGCGCAGCGAAGCCCAGGCGATGAGCGCACTCCAGGCCGGCAGCGCCCGGGCCGCGCTGGTGATTCCCGAGACCTTTGCGCGCGATCTCGCCCGCGGCGTCCCCGCGCCGGTGCAGCTCCTGCTCGACGGCGCCGACAGCAACGTCGCCGCCCAGGCGCGCGGCTTCGCCCTCGCCGCGCTGCAGGGCTTCGCGCCGCCTCCGGGCAGCCAGGCGCGCACCGCCCTGCCGGCGCAGCCGCAGGTACAGGCGGTGGTGCGGGCCTGGTACAACCCCGACCAGAACTCGCGGCGCTTCACCGTGCTGTCCATGATCGCGCTGGCCGGGTTCATCGTCGGGGTGATCCACCCGGCCGCCTCCATCGTGCGCGAGCGCGAGACCGGCACCCTTGAACAACTGCGCGTGACGCCCATCGGCAGCGCCGACCTGTTCGTCGCCAAGACCCTGCCGACGCTGTTCATGGGCCTGGTGTCGGTGCTGCCGAGCCTGGTGATCGCGCGCCTGTTCGAGGTGCCGCTGGCCGGCAGTCTGGGACTGTTCCTGGCCCTGACCGGCCTGTTCCTGTTCTCCGCCATCGGCCTCGGCGTGCTGGTGGCGGCCATCGCCCGCACGCTCCAGCAGGCCCTGCTACTGGCCTTCTTCGGGCTGTTTCCGCTGCTATTCCTGTCCGGCACCATCGCGCCGGTGGAGAGCATGCCGGAGGTCCTGCAGCAGGCCTCGGTGGTGAGCCCGCTGCGCCACTACATGGACGTGATCCTCGGCATCTTCCTCAAGGGCGCCGGCCTCGCCGAGCTGTGGCCGCAGGCGCTCGCCCTGCTCGTCATCGGCGCCGTGCTGTTCGCCGCCGCCTGGGCGGTGTTCCGGCGCGAGTTCGGGTGACCAAGACCGCACAGTAGCGCTAGAAGACCGCGATCCCGCCGCGCGCCAGCCGCTGCGTCAGGCTCTCGGCGGCGGCGATTCGTGCCTCGGCGGCAGCCCTGGTCCGCCGCGCCAGTGCGGCCGTCAGGCGGCCATGCGCGGCCACCTCGACCACCGCCAGCGCGGGCTCGACGAGCGGCGCGCCGATGGTGCCGAGCAGGTACACCTGCACCTCGCGCAGTTCGGGCAGTGCCGCACATATTGCGCGCGCGGTTTCACCGGCAAGCACGTTGTAGATCTTGCCGACGTGCCGCATCGGGTTCTTGCCTGCCGCCGCTTCGAGCGACATCGGCCGGCCCGGCGTGATGAGGCCGTTCACGCGGTTGCCGCGGCCGACCTGGCCGTCGTCGCCCATCTCGGCGCTCAGGCCCGTCACGGTGAGGTGCAGCCCGGTCTCATCGCGGGCCGCCGGGTCGTCGAGCGCATTGAGGCGCAGCGTGCAATCCGCCCCGAGCGTGCCGAGCAGGTGCGCCTCCATGATGGCCTTGCTGGCGAAGTACGCGCTGGCGCTTTCAATGTGACGAGCGCTCAGCGCGAGCGCGACGGTAAAGTCGAACCGCTCGCCCCGGCGCACCCCCATGATCTTGAAATCATCCCCGACGGCGGGAAACGCCTGCCGGAACGCCGCCGAGCGCAGCGTGCCGGCGAGCGCCAGCACGCGCGTCTCGAGCGGCGAGAGCGGCGCATAGCCGACGCCGAACGAGGTGTCATTGGCACGCTCAGGGCCGTTCTTGCACACCTGTGCAAGGCTCGCGCTGCCTTCGCGCACGCGCGGCTCGATCAGGAAGTGCGCCACCCCGGCGCGCAGACTGCGCGCGAGATAGTCGTGCGCTGCATTCGCGACGATGGCACCGGCATCGCGCCCCGGCTCGTCGCCCGCCCGCAGACGATGAGCCGCATCGGCTCGATGATCTCCCCCGCCGCCAAAGCGCACCCGGCTGCGGCCCGCAATCAGCAGGCCCTTGTCCACGTTGAAGTGGCCCACGCGGCGGACGTGCGCAAGGTGAGCGCCGGCGAGCGCCACGGCGGCGGCCTCGCAGGCGCCATCGGCGATGCTGTCCGGGTGGCCGACGCCCTTGTGCTCGCACAGCTCGAAGTCGCGCTCGGCAAGGGGCGGGCGCGGCGCTGGGCGGACTTCGACGCGCAGGTCGGGCATCGGGCCGGTGGCTCAGGTTCCGCCCGCCGGGATGGCCCTCGGCGCCGCGGGTTTGCGCCGCCCGAAATGCAGCCAGACCACGGCGCTCAGCAGCGCGGCGAAGAAGCACCACACGAGCTGAGGCGCGTCTTTCCGCGAATATGCTGCTGCTCGGATCATGCGCCGGCGTGCTTCGTTCCCTGCCTCAACTCCATATTCAGGAAAAAGACGAGCACCGTGCGGATCACGACGATGCCGCCCAGGATCGCCAGCGACTCCCAGGTCGGCACGACAATGGTTTGGACGATGTCGCCAGCCAGGAAGAATTCGAGGCCCAAGACCATCTTCTCGCCCATGGCGAGGCGGATGACGGTCAGGTCGTTGCGCGTCGCGGGTTGGGTCAACAGGGACCAGCCGCGCTGCGCCAAACGTGCGAGTGCCTCCAGGATGGACCACAACACCATGACAATCCCGAGAACCTCGATCCCGGGCACGACGTAACCTATCCATTGAACGAGCAGCTCGTGCATGGGTCAGATATTCTCGCGCCACCGCCGGTGAAGGACGTTGTAGATCGGGCAGAATACTAGGCCGGCATACGCGCCGTACAGGAAGGAAGCGCTCGACGAGGCCCAGCAGGAATCCCCACCAAGTGAGCCACTTGAAGGCCGGCAGCGCCATTTCGAGATTTCGAGGAACTGCTGCATGCCCAGGCTCCTGCGGCGTCACTAGCCCGTAGATCACGCAGACGACTCGAAGCCGCGCTGCGCGAGCAGCGGGCGCGGCGCGGGGCGGACTTCGAGGCGCAGGTCGGACACCGGGCCGGCGGCTCAGGTTCCGCCCGCCGGGGTGGCCCCCGGCGCCGCGGGTCTGCGTCGTCCAAAATGCAGCCAGACCACGGCGCTCAGCAGCGCGGCGAAGAAGCACCACACGGAGATGAACCACACCGCGTAGGCCGCATAGGCGGCGAGCGCGGCGGTGAACGCGAGCACGCCGAAGCCCACCACGGCCCGGTGGCTGGAAAGGCACAGGCTCGCGGTGGTCGCCGCGAGGTACGCCGCCATCACCCAGGGGACATAAAGATGCGGGGCGAGATAGCGGATGTGCCCGCCGGCCGCGTCGGCGCTGATCGGAAACCGAACCATCGCTGCGGCACATGTCCGCAGCTCGCTCCAAAAATCAAACACTTGCGCGTTTGATTTTCGATGCGGCGCATCCCTGCGGCGCTTAACAGGGCGTTTTTCAACGCCCTGCTATCGCAGCCTCTCAACGCGCCACCCAGGGGTGGCGGTACTCGAACTCGGCACGGCTCGCCCGCTGCGCGCCGGGACGGCGGATGTCGAGCGTGATGCGAAACGGGTTGTCGCCGTCGAGCTTGAAATAGCCGCCGTAGGTCTCGGTGCCGGCGATCACCATCGGCTCGAGGCGGCGTTGCGTGCCGGCGAGTCCGACCTCGGCCACGCCAGCCTCGATCTCGGCGCCGGCAATTCGCTCGCCGCTGCCGGCGTCGAACAGCGCAACGAGCACGTGGAACCTGTGCCTGCCGCGCGGCGGGCCGCCGTGCATGGCCGCCTCCGGGTGCCCCGGCGGGTGGCCCTCGACCATCGCCGCCGGCAGCACGCCGACGTAGACCCTCATGCCGTCCACCGTCTGCGGCTGGCCGGCCGGCACCGCCGGCCCTGCCGATACGCCGGCGCCCGCCAGCAACAGGAATGCCCCAAACACGACCGAACTCATGTGCATGTCCAACCCTCCTTACAGCCGCCCCGAGCGGGCGATCCCCCAGGCCAGGCGCAGCGTGAACCACAGCGCGAGCCCATAGGCCGCGAGCGCGAACAGCGGCGTGCCGCGGTAGTGCGGCCCGACGCTGGCGAGCATGAGCAGCGATCCCGCCACGTAGAGCCCCAGCGCCAGCAGCGCGACCGCCAGGCGATTGCCGGCGCGGTCCAGGTGCGCCTCGAGCTCCTCGAGCCCGGCATGCTCCAGGCGCAGGCCCGGCCCGGGGCCGGCGAGCCGGCGCAGCATCCGGCCGGCGAGCGCCGGCAGCTCCCCCGCGGTCACGCCGGCCTCGAAGCGCAGCCGCGCCAGGGCATCGTGCCGGCCGGGCGCGCGCCCGGCGCGGCGCAGCACCTCTTCGGCCCGCGCGCGCAGTCCGGCCAGCAGCTCGAAGGCGGGGTCGAGATGGCGAACGGTGGATTCGAGCTCGAACATCGCGCGCATCAGCACCAGCAGGTGCTGGGGCACGCGCAGGTGCGCGCTGCCGCCCAGACGCATCACCTCCATGAGCGTCTCCGCCACCGACCACTCGGCGAGCGGACGGCTCGCGTAGCCGTCCAGCAGCGCGTCGAGATCGCGCAGCGCCTGGCGCCGGTCCAGGTCTTCGGCCACCAGCCCGAGCGCCAGCGAGGCATCGAGCAGCCAGTCGCTGTCGAGGTCCACGAAGGCCAGCAGAAAGGCGGCGAGGTGCTGGCGGGTGAGCCGGTCGAGCCGGCCGACGATGCCGAAGTCGTGCAGGCAGATGCGCCCGTCCGGGCGGATGAAGAGGTTTCCGGGGTGCGGGTCGGCGTGGTAGACGCCGAGCACGAAGACCTGCTCGAGATAGGCGTCCACCAGGGCGGCGGCGAGGCGCCGGCCGTCCGCCACCGCCGGGTCGTCCACCCGCAGCCCGCCGCTGTGCACCTGCACCAGCACCGTCTCGGCGTAGAGCTCGTCCACGATGGGCGGCACGTAGATCGCCGGCGAGCCGGCGAAGGCCGCGGCGAAGCGCTGCACCGCGCGCGCCTCCGCGCGCAGGTCTATTTCGCGCAGCAGGTTGGCGCGGATCTCGTCCACCAGCGCGAGCGGCGCCAGGCGGCGCAGCGCCGGCCAGAACGGCAGGACCACCCGCAGCAGCGCCCGCAGCAGGCGCAGGTCGGTGACGATGCGGCCGCGGATGCCGGGCCGGCGCACCTTCACGATCACCTCGCGCCCGTCGGTCATGCGCGCCACGTGCACCTGGGCGATCGAGGCGGCGGCGAGTGGCGCCTCGTCGAAGGTGGCGAACAGCGCTGCGACCGGGCGGCCGAAAGCGCGTTCCACCTCGCGCCGGGCCAGCGCGCCCGGGAACGGTGCCACGCGGTCCTGCAAGCCCTCGAGCGCGCGCACGTAGGCGTCCGGCAGCAGGTGACGGTGCAGGCCGAGGCCCTGGCCGAGCTTGACGAAGGTCGTCCCGAGCCGCTCCAGCGTGCGGCCGAGCCGCTCCGCGGGCGTGTGGCGGGGCCGCAGCAGCCGCGCCCGCACCGCGGCGTACCAGCCCAGATACCCGGCCGCCGCGAGCAGGATCACGACTGCGCGGTACGCGCCGTACATGCGGGTCCTCCGGGCCGGCCGTCGTCGCGCGCCGGCGGGGCGGCCACGCGCTGCCAGCGGATGTGCTCGTACACCCCCGCCCAGTAGGCGCCAAACGCAAGACCGAAGCCCAGCTCCTCGACCGGGACTTCGAGCACGCGCAGGCCCGAAAGGGCGGGCAGGTTCCACACCTGCCCGATGTAGCCGGGGGCGAAGGCATCGAGCGCGAGCATGAACACGAAGTAGTAGCCGAAGAAAAGCACCGCACCGGCGAGCGTTTTGAGCGTGAGGTCCGGCCGGCAAGTCACCGTGGCGAGCGCACCGGCGCCAAGCGCGAGCATGGCGGGGTAGATCGGGTTCCACCGCAACGGGAGCAGCACCGGGAGCACCACAAAGGGCGTCAGCAGCGCGGCGCGGTGCCAGCGGTGGCGGTGGTGGTGACGCTGCGCCGCGGACACGGCTTCCAGGCGTGCTCCGGTGACGATGTTGTAGAGCACCGAGCCGACGCCGCCGATCGCGAAGCAGAAGATCAGGCTCTCGAGGTCGAAGCCGGTGCGCTGCGCCAGATCGAACAAGCTGGGCGGGTTCCAGTAAGCCGGCACGAACAGCGGCTCGGCGAGGCCGAACGGGGTTGTGTACAGGCTCGCCCAGCGCATCGCCCGGCGCTGGCGCGGGAAGAGCGCGTACAGCAGCGCCCATACGGTGAGGAAGGCGCTCGCCCAGACCAGCCACACGTACCGGTACGGTTCGACCATGCTCTGGCTCAACTCAGACATACAGATCCCGGCGCGTCATCGGCACCGGCCAGCGCCCGTCGCCGCGCGGCGCGGCGAGGATCTGGTACACGCCGACGTCGCCGGCCTCGAAGGCGCGCGCGCACGCCGCCATGTACAGGCACCACACCCGGTACACCGCCGGCGATACGAGGCGCAGCGCCTCGGCCTCGGCGGCCTGCAGGCGGCTCACCCACGCGCGCAGCGTGAGCGCGTAATGCGGGCGCAGCGCCTCGACGTCCAGGATCTCGAAGCCGCGGCGCTCCATCACCCGCTGGACATTGCTCACGCTGTCGAGCTCCCCGCCCGGGAACACGTAGCGGTTGATGAAGGAGGTGCCGACGGTGCGGCCCCAGCCTTCGCCGTTCTGGGTGATGCCGTGGTTCAGGAACACCCCGCCGGGCGCAAGCAGCCGGCGCGCGGCGTCGAAGTAGCGCGGCAGGCGCTCTAGGCCCACGTGCTCGAACATGCCGACGCTGACGATGCGGTCGTAAACCGCGGTGCCGTCGAGTTCGGCGTAGTCCTTGAGCGCCACCGTGACGCGGCCGGCGAGCCCCCCCTGCGCGATCCGCGCCTGCACGTGCTCGTACTGGTTGCGGCTCAAGGTGATGCCGTGGGCGCTCACGCCGTGGTGCCGGGCGGCGTGAACGATCAGGGCGCCCCAACCGCAACCGATGTCGAGCAGGCGCTGTCCCGGTGCCAGGCGCAGCTTGCGGCACAGGTGTTCGAGCTTGGCCTGCTGCGCCCGGTCGAGGTCGTGCGCCGCGTCCTCGAAATAGGCGCAGGAGTAGACCATCTCCCGGTCCAGCCACAGCCGGTAGAAGTCGTTCGAGACGTCGTAGTGAAAGCCGATGGCGCGACGGGCGTCGCGCCGCCGGCCGCGCGCCACGCGCAGTTCTGCGCCGGCGCGGGCCGGGCCGCGCAGGGCCAGTGCCTGCCACGCGAGCCCGAACCGTTCGCGCCACCTCAGGCGCAGACCCCCGAGCTGCGAGCGCAGACCGAGGGCGGCGTACAGATCGCCCTCGATATCCACCTGCCCGCGAAAGAAGGCCTCCGCGAGACGCAGCGGGTCGCGCCGCAGAACCAGATCGCGCAGCACCGCCGCGTCGTGCAACACCAGCGAGCAGGCGGCATCCGCCGCCCCCAGCACCCGGCCGTTCCACAGGCGCACCGCAAGACCGCCCGGATGCCCGTGCAGCAGGCACTGCACGATATGCGCCGCGGCTCGATCGGCGCGGCGCGCGGCAGGTGCCTCCCCTTGCGGTGCCGCCGCCACGGCCGTCACCCGGACATCGGGCTGCTCGCCGGCATTCGCAAACGCCGCAGCAGCACCGGGTTGACGATCACCGACGGGCGCGAGCTAGCCACCAACGCGGCAATGAGAGGTAGTGGAAGCTTCGACGCTGCGATCACCGGAGCACGCTGGACGGGTGGTCCGTCAGCGCCATGGCTGCATCTACTCGCCGGACTCATACGTGCGCCCGGTTCAGCCGCAGCGCATTGCCGACCACCGAGACCGAACTGAGAGACATAGCCGCCGCTGCGATGATCGGCGACAGCAGGAGACCGAACACCGGGTACAGAACACCGGCGGCGATCGGCACGCCGAGGGCGTTGTAGACGAAAGCAAAGAAAAGGTTCTGGCGAATGTTGCGCATGGTGGCGCGCGACACGTGGCGTGCGCGGACGATGCCCCGCAGGTCGCCCTTGACCAGCGTCACGCCGGCGCTCTCCATGGCCACGTCGGTGCCGGTGCCCATGGCGATGCCGACCTGCGCCTGGGCCAGCGCCGGGGCGTCGTTGATGCCGTCGCCGGCCATGGCCACGAAGCGGCCCTGGGCTTGCAGTTCCTTGATCTTCTGCGCCTTCTCCCCCGGCTGCACCTCGGCCAGCACCTCGTCGATGCCCAGGCGCTGCGCCACCGCGCGGGCGGTGGTGGCGCTGTCGCCGGTGAGCATGACGATGCGGATGCCTTCGGCGTGCAGGGCGCGGATGGCATCAGGGGTGGTCTCCTTGACCGGGTCGGCCACCGCCACCAGCCCGGCGGGCCGACCGTCCACCGCCACGAACATGGCGGTCTTGCCCTCGGTGCGCAGCGCCTCGGCGCGCTGCGCGAGCGCGCTGATGTCCACGCCGAGCGCGTCCATCAGCGCCCGATTGCCGAGCGCCACGTCCCGGCCGCCGATGCGCCCGCGCACGCCTTGGCCGGTGACGGACTCGAAATCCTCGTAGCTGCCCGGTTCCACACCGCGCGCCTGCGCACCGGCAACGATGGCGGCGGCCAGCGGGTGCTCGCTGCCGCGCTCCAGGGTCGCCGCCAGACGCAGGACCCCGCTTTCGTCGACGCCTTCGGCGACCACCACGTCCTGCAGCTGCGGCCGACCCTCGGTGAGGGTGCCGGTCTTGTCGATCACCAGGGTGTCGACCTCACGCAGGGTCTGGATGGCCTCGGCGTTCTTGAACAGGACGCCCATGGAGGCGCCCTTGCCGCTCGCCACCATGATCGACATGGGTGTCGCCAGCCCCAGCGCGCAGGGGCAGGCGATGATCAGCACGGCCACCGCGTTGATGAGCGCGTAGGCCATGGCCGGCGGTGGGCCCCAGAGGCTCCAGACGATGAAGGTGAGGATGGCAATCCCGACCACGACCTGGACGAAGTAGGCGGCCACCACGTCCACCAGGTTCTGGATCGGGGCGCGCGAGCGGCTGGCCTCGGCCACCATCTGCACGATCTGCGCGAGCAGGGTGTCGCTGCCCACCCGGCGGGCCTCGATCACCAGCGATCCGGTACCGTTGACGGTGGCTCCGATCACGCCGTCACCCGCCGCCTTCTCGACCGGGATCGGCTCGCCGGAGATCATGGATTCGTCGACGGCGCTGTGACCTTCCAGCACCACGCCGTCCACCGGCACCTTCTCGCCCGGCCGCACCCGCAGGCGGTCGCCGACCTGCACGGCTTCGAGCGGCACGTCGGATTCGCTGCCGTCGGGCGCGATGCGCCGCGCGGTCTTGGGCGCCAGACTCAGCAGCGAGCGGATGGCGGCGTTGGTCGAGCTGCGCGCGCGCAGCTCCATGACCTGGCCGAGCAGCACCAGGGCGACGATGACCGCCGCCGCCTCGAAGTACACCGCGACCCGTCCACTCTGATCGCGGAACGAGTCCGGAAAGATGCCCGGCGCCAGGGTGGCGACGAGGCTGTAGGCATAGGCCACGCCGACGCCCAGGCCGATCAGCGTGAACATGTTGAGCTTCCAGGTGCGCACCGAGCGGTACGCGCGCACGAAGAACGGCCAGCCGCTCCACAGCACCACCGGAGTGGCCAGCCCCAACTCCGCCCACATGCCCACCGAGTGCGGAATCAGGGTTTCCAGCGCCACCCCGGGGATGAGCCCGCCCATGGCCAGCAGCACCGTGGGACGGTGAGCACCGCGGCGACCCAGAAGCGCCGGGCCATGTCGCGCAGTTCGGGGTTGTCCTCCGGCTCGGCGCCGACCGTTACCGGCTCCAGCGCCATGCCGCAGATGGGGCAGTCGCCGGGGTGATCCTGGCGCACCTCGGGGTGCATGGGGCAGGTCCAGATCGCCCCCGGTGACGCCGGCGCAGCGGCAGGGCGACCCGGGTGGGCGTGGCCCGCGTGGGCCTGGCCGTGGTGGGCATCGGCCGGCGCGACGCGTGCAGCGTCTGCGGTCGCGTAGGCCACCGGGTCAGCGCGGAATTTTTCCAGACACCCGGTCGAGCAGAAGTAATAGGTGCGGCCGTCGTGCTCGGCACGGCCGGCCGCCCGGTCCTCCGCCACCTGCATGCCGCATACCGGGTCTTTCGCCATGTCGGTCTCCGTGTCGTGAGGTCGTTATGTCCCGCCCGCCCGGCCGCAGGCCGCCAGCCGGTTGTAGAAAAACGCGAGCAGTGCTGCGCCAACAGAAGCCGTCGCCGTCGTGCCGCCCAGACCGTAGAAGAAGCCGGTCCAAGTGAGCGGTTTGCCACTTTCGGGCAGCAACGGCGCGAGATTCAGGCCGTGCACGCAGGCGTTCAGGAACACCACCTTACCCGCCGGCGATAGCCAGACCGCCAGCGCACTCCCCATGGACCACCGCCGCGGCACCAACGAATGCCCAGACGCGGAGCCTGTTCGTGGCAGCCCCCGCCTCGTCGCCGGCGCCGGCAAAGGGCCGCACCAGACGGCGCGGCCCCGCCCGGTCACGGTTTGGGGTGATGCGCCTCGTGGTCCTGGCCGGCCCCGCCGGCGGCCCCGCCCTTCATACCGCCATCCATCCCGCCCATGCCGCCGTCCATCATGCCCATGCAGTCCTGCATGCGCTTGCGCATGGCGGCGCGGTCGGTGGCGTCGATCACGCCGTCCTTGTTGGCGTCCATGCGGGCGAAGCGCGCCTCGGCGTGCTTGAGGAACTCCTCCTTGCTCACCTTCTGGTCGCCCTCGCCCATCATCATCCCGTGCATGCCCATCCCCATCATGCCCTGCGCCAAGGCGCTGCCCGAGAATGCCAGGGCGGCCGTCAGGGTCCATACCAAACGTCGTGCGCTCATTGCAATCACTCCTGCGGGGCCGAGGCCCCGTCGATTTACCAACGTACCAAAGCGGTACCGGCACCCGCCTTGCCCAGCCACGTGACCACGGGTGCGGCTTGCGCCGACCCGACCGGATGCGTCACCTTACCCAGACCTTCTTTTCAAGAAAACCGCAGGCAGCCCGAAACTGTCCGGCGCAAGCCCGGCACTGCGCAAAAGCATTGGCGGACGGACGGTCTTCAAGGTCGTGTTGCGCAATTTAGAACCTGTGTCCCGGGCACAGGTCTAGGCAGGAACCGATCGCATTTGATCGGGATCAACTACCGGCGAAGCAGGGCGCCGCGACGCAGCCACAAGAATGCCAGAACGACCTTCGCAGGACCCAAATTGCTGATGGAGCGGATCGTAGTGATGGGGCTGATGCCGACGAACATCTCGACGAACTCGGCGCCGCTGATCAAGAAGAACGGTACGCCGGCTTAGCCGGCCACTGCGCGCGCCAGCAGCGTCTTGCCGGTGCCGGGCGGACCGACGAGCAGGATGCCCTTGGGCAGGCGCGCACCCAGGCGTCCGTACGGCGCCGGATTCTTCAGGAAGGTCACGATCTCCTGCAGCTCGGCCTTGGCTTCGTCGACACCGGCGACGTCGGCGAAGCTCACCTTGGTGTCATTCTCGACGTAGACCTTGGCCTTGCTCTTGCCGATCGCCATCATGCCGCCGCCCATGCCCTGCTTCTCGGCCAGGCGCCGGAACACGAACATCCACAGGCCGAAGAACAGCAGCATCGGCACAACCCAGGACAGGATGTCGCGCAGCCAGGTGTTTTCCTTCACGGCGAAGAAGCGCACGCCATAGCGTTCGAGGCGCTCGGCCTGGGCCGGGTCGACATTCGCGGCGACGACGTGCTGCGGCTGGTCCGCGGTCGAGCCCGCCAGCGTGCCGCGCAGGCTGCCATTGGTGATCGCCACTTCCTCGATCTCGCCGTCCTTGAGCATCTGCTCGAATTCGCTGTACGGCACGCTACGCACGTGGCCGACGCCGGCGAGCATGCTCTGCATCAGCAGAATGCCGAAGACCGCTGCCACCAGGTAAAGCAGATTGATGCGGTGTTTCGGGTGCATCGATTGCGGCCTTTGCCGGACGAGTTCGACCAAAGGTGCCCCAAGGCGACGGTCCTGTCACTGACCTCGGTCAATCGGCTACGCCCGTCGCCCGCGCGCAAAGACCACATGGCTGACACGAATCAATGCGCGGCGCCCATCCGAACCTAAGGTCAGTCTAAGGTAGGTCCAGAACATAGGTTCAAGCACCCGGACCCGAACGCTTGACCTTTGCCCTGCGCACAGGTTTAGGCTGCACCGCAACAGAAGGAACGAGACGTGTCCAGCGAGCGCCGCACACCGAAGACCCTGTTGACCGTCTCCTCGCTCGCCGAACGCGCCGGTCTGTCGGTACACGTCGTCCGGCTGTACCTGCGACGGGGCCTGCTGCGTGCTTCGCGCCGCACCAGCGCCGGCTACCAGTTGTTCGACGAGGACGATGCCGAGCGCCTGCGCTTCATCCGCATCGCCCAGCGCCTCGGCTTCACGCTCGCCGAGATCGGCGAAATCGTCCGTCTCGGGCACAAAAGAGAAAGCCCGTGCCCCATCGTGCGCTCGACGATCCAGTCGCGCCTCGACGAGACCCGCCGGGAGCTCGACGATCTGCAGGTCATGCTGGAGCGCATGCAACACGCCGTCGCGCTGTGGAACGACCTGCCCGACGCAGTGCCAACCGGCAACGATATCTGCCACCTGATCACTGCGGTCGCCGGCAGTTGGCCGAGCGACCACTCCGCGAACATGCAGCCTGGCCGTGCGCGACGGCACCCCAAGGCGCGCTCCCAGCCGCGATGAGGCTCTCATGCTGGAGGCGAGGTGCCGGTAAAACGGGAACAATTGACGCGGGTCAATGCACGCGGGCCTGCTCCCGCTTCATCCTGCCGGCATGCTCACCGGCTCCGTGCGCTGCAGGGATGTGGAGTCGTCATTCAATGCAGCTTGGAAACCCGGCGCGCGAGCCGCGTGGCTACGGCCGCCGCAAGCCAACCGGTGGAGAGCAGCCGATGACCCGAGGCAAAGACCGGAGGATCCGCCGATGCTGAAGCCAGCGGATGCCACCCGCAACCACGCCGTCGCCGCCGGAACGGGCGCCATGCGGCGACAACTCCCGCATTGGATCGATCATCTGCCGCCCTGCAACGCGGCGTGCCCCGCGGGCGAGAACATCCAGGCCTGGCTCGATCTCGCACAGGCGGGCAAGTACCGGGCGGCCTGGGAAGCGCTGGTGCGCGACAACCCGTTGCCGGCCGTGCATGGACGGGTCTGTTACCACCCGTGCGAGACGAGCTGTAACCGTACCGAACTCGACGCGGCGGTGAGCATCCATGCGGTCGAGCGCTTCCTCGGCGACTTGGCGGCAACGGAGGGCTGGACGCTCCCGGTTGATGCGAAACCGAGCGGCAAGCGGGTGCTTGTCGTCGGCGCGGGCCCGAGCGGGCTGTCGGCCGCCTATCACCTCACGCGCCTCGGCCATGCCGTGGAAATCCACGAGGCGGGACCGCTCCCCGGCGGCATGATGCATTTCGGCATCCCGGCGTACCGTTTGCCGCGCGCAGACCTCTTGAAGGAGATCCGCCGGATCGAGCAAATGGGCGTCCGCATCATCCTCAACCACAGGGTCGAGGATCTGCTGGTGGAGAAAGCAGCCGGCGGCTTCGACGCCGCATTCGTCGCGATCGGGGCCCATGTCGCGAAACATGTCGACATCCCGGCGCGGGACGCCGCGCGCATGCTGGACGCGGTGGACTTTCTGCGCGGGGTCAGCACCGGCGAGCGTCCGCGCCTCGGACGGCGTGTCGTGATCTACGGCGGCGGCAATACGGCGATGGACGCCGCACGAACGGCGAAGCGTCTCGGCGCCGAGGAGGCGCTGATCGTCTATCACCGGGACCGCACCCAGATGCCGGCCCACGCCTTCGAGGCCGACGAGGCGCTCGCGGAGGGCGTCAAGATCCAGTGGCTGACGAGCATCAAGGAAGTGGCGGGCCCGTCGCTGACGGTGGAAGTCATGGAACTCGATGCCGATGGCAGGCCACATCCGACCGGGCGGATCGAAACGCTTGAGGCCGACGCGGTCGTGCTGGCGCTCGGCCAGCAGACCGACAGCGGTTTCCTCAAGCGCGTGCCGGGCGTCGAGTTCAAGTCGGACGGCATGGTGGTCGTCGGCCCGGACATGATGACCGGCCATCCCGGCATCTTCGCTGGCGGCGACATGGTGCCGAGCGAGCGCACGGTCACCGTCGCGGTCGGCCACGGCAAGCGCGCGGCCCGACATATCGATGCGTGGCTCCATGGCGCGACCTATCGGCGGCCGCCCAAGCATCCGCCGGTGACCTTCGACATGCTCGACCTGCCGGTATTCCTGGAAGCGGCCCGGCGCAGCGAGCCGGAACTGCCGTCGGCGGCACGGACATCCTTCGCCGAGGTCGTGCAGGGCCTCAGCGAGGCGGAGGCGCGGTTCGAAGCGGGCCGGTGCCTGTCGTGCGGCAACTGCTTCGAATGCGACAACTGCTTCGCCGCCTGTCCCGAGCAGGCGATCGCCCGTCTCGGGCGCGGGCGCGGCTACCGGGTCGAGCCCGAGCTGTGCACCGGCTGTGGCATCTGCTTCGAGCAGTGCCCCTGCCACGCCATCGAGATGAAGCCCGATGCCATACCCGCTGCGGCACCGCTCGGATCGCTGGGTGAACCCATTGCGCCGCAGCGTTTCCGGCTCCGGGAGTGACGGACGCGGCAAGGAGAACGCGAGTCATGGAGCGCACGACCCTGGACGGCAATGCGGCCGTCGCGCACGTCGCCTATCGCGTCAACGACGTCTGCGCGATCTATCCCATTACGCCGTCCTCGCCGATGGCCGAGCTCGCCGACGAATGGTC
Source organism: Immundisolibacter cernigliae (assembly GCF_001697225.1). Lineage (GTDB taxonomy): Bacteria > Pseudomonadota > Gammaproteobacteria > Immundisolibacterales > Immundisolibacteraceae > Immundisolibacter > Immundisolibacter cernigliae. The sequence continues at coordinate 1,452,935 of NZ_CP014671.1, read as the reverse complement.
GGCGGAGGGCCGGACCAACCTCTGGGGCGCGGTGCCGATCGTCCAGCAGATGCAGGCGGAAGGCGGCGCCGCGGGCGCGGTGCACGGTTCGCTGCAGGCGGGCGCGCTGACCACCACCTTCACCGCCTCCCAAGGCCTGCTGTTGATGATGCCGAACATGTTCAAGATCGCGGGCGAGCTCACGCCCTGTGTCTTCCACGTGGCGGCCCGTTCGCTCGCGACCCAGGCTCTTTCGATCTTCGGCGACCATTCCGACGTCATGGCGGTGCGCAGCACCGGCTTTGCCCTGCTCGGCGCCGGATCGGTGCAGGAGGCGCACGATCTTGCGCTGGTGGCGCAGGCGGCGACGCTCGAAGCGCGCGTGCCGTTCGTCCATTTCATGGACGGCTTCCGCACCTCGCACGAGGTCAACACGGTCGCGATGCTGTCGGACGCGCAGATCCGCGCCATGATCGACGACGAGCGGGTGCGCGCCCACCGTCAGCGGGCGCTGAGCCCCGAGCGCCCCGTGACGCGTGGCACGGCGCACAACCCGGACACGTTTTTCCAGGCCCGCGAGACGGTGAACCCGTTCTACCTTGCAACGCCGGCCATCGTGCAGCGCGCCATGGACCGGCTGGCGGAACTGAGCGGCCGGCGCTACCGCCTGTTCCGCTATGACGGCCACGCAGAGCCCGAGCGCGTGGTCGTGGCAATGGGCTCGGCGGCCGAGACCCTGCGGGCGACGGCCGCCCACCTGGCAGGCCGGGGCGAGCGCGTGGGTGTGCTGCAGGTGCTGCTCTACCGCCCCTGGTCGGCAAAGGACTTTCTCGACGCGCTGCCGGCAAGCGTGCGCCGGGTCGCGGTGCTCGACCGTACCAAGGAGCCGGGGGCGCCGGCCGAACCGCTCTGCCTCGACGTGGCGCAGACGCTGGCGGATGCCGCCGCGCGCGGCGCGCGCCCGAATCTGCCGCTGGTGGTCGGCGGCCGCTACGGTCTGGGATCCAAGGACTTCACGCCGGCGATGGCCAAGGCCGTGTTCGACCACCTCAGGAACGACCAGCCTCGCGCCGGCTTCACCGTCGGCATCACCGACGACGTCTGCGGCACCAGCTTGGCCGTAGAGCCTGGCTTCGAGATCGAGCCGCCGGGCACAACGCGAGCCCTCTTCTTCGGCCTCGGCTCGGACGGGACGGTCGGAGCGAACAAGAACAGCGTGAAGATCCTGGCGGAGGACCCGGAGCGCTATGCGCAGGGGTATTTCGTCTATGACAGCCACAAATCCGGCGCCGAGACGATCAGCCATCTGCGCTTCGGCAATACGCCGATCGCGGCGCCTTATCTTGTTGCCTCAGCCGAATTCATCGGCGTGCACCGATTCGAGTTCCTCGACAAGCTGGATGTCTTGCGCCACGCCCGCGACGGCGCAACCGTCCTCCTCAACGCGCCTTACGATCCGGCCGACGTCTGGAACCATCTGCGCCGGCCGGTGCAGCGGCACATCCTGGACAAGCGGCTGCGGCTGTTCGTCATCGACGCAAGCGGGGTGGCGCAGCGCCTGGGGCTGGGGCCGCGGGTGAACACGATCCTGCAGACCTGCTTCTTCACGATCAGCGGCGTACTGCCGCGCGAGGAAGGCGTCCTCCGCATCCGCAAGGCGATCGAGCAGAGCTACGCCGACAAGGGCCGCGCGATCCTGGACAAGAACTTTGCCGCCGTGGACGCTGCGCTCGACCACTTGCACGAGGTCGTCCTGCCCGATTCCGTCACCTCGACGGAAGAGCTGCGCGTGTTCGTGCCGCCGGACGCGCCGGACCCGATGAGGCGCATCGCGGCCCTGCAATTCGCCGGCCGGGGCGACGAGATTCCGGTCAGCGCCCTTCCGGCGGACGGCAGCTACGCCGGCGGCACGACGCAGTACGAAAAGCGCAACATCGCCTTCGAGGTGCCGGTCTGGAAGCCGGAACTCTGCATCCAGTGCGGCCAATGCGGCATCGTCTGCCCGCATAGCGTCATCCGCGCCAAGTCCTTCGACGCCGTCCTGCTGGACGGGGCGCCGGAAGGTTTTCTCGCGACACCGGTCAATGCGCGCGGCTACCCGGACCAGCGCTTCACGCTGCAGATCGCGGTCGAGGACTGCACCGGTTGCGGCCTCTGCGTCGATCACTGCCCGGCCCACGACCCGCTCGATCCGGGCGTCAAGGCCATCAACCTCAGCGACCGGCGACCGCAGATCGAGTCGGGACGGCGCAACCTCGCCTTCTTCGAGACCCTACCGGAACACGCCCGCGAGCATGTGGATCTGCATCTCGCGCGCGGGCTGCAGTTCGTGCGGCCGCTGTTCGAGTTCTCCGGCGCCTGCGCCGGCTGTGGCGAGACCCCGTATCTCAAGCTCCTGTCGCAACTGTTCGGCGATCGCCTGCAGATCGCCAACGCCACCGGCTGCACGTCGATCTATGGCGGCAACCTGCCGGCGCTGCCGTGGCGGCCCGGCCCCGACGGGCGCGGCCCTGCCTGGAACAACAGCCTGTTCGAGGACAACGCCGAGTTCGGCTTCGGCATGCGTCTTGCGGTCGACCAGCAGGTCGCGATGGCGCGGGCGCTGGTCCGCACGCTCGCCGATCGCCTCGGGCCGCGGCTTGCCGAGGAGATCCTCGACGCGCCGCAGCGCACCGACAGCCAGATCGTGGCCCAGCGGGCGCGGGTCGAGGCGCTGCGGCGCGCGCTGGCCGGGGCGGCCGACGGCCCGGCGCAGGATCTCGACGCGCTCGCGGAGTATCTGGTGCGCCGGAGCCTCTGGATCGTGGGCGGCGACGGATGGGCGTACGACATCGGCGCCGGTGGCCTGGACCATGTCCTGGCCCAAGACCGCGATGTCAATGTCCTGGTGCTGGACACGGAGGTCTATTCCAACACCGGCGGCCAGGCGTCGAAGGCGACACCGCTCGGGGCCGCGGCGAAGTTCGCGGCTGCCGGCAAGCGCACGCCGCGCAAGGACCTGGCGCTGCAGGCGATCGCCTCGGGATACGTCTACGTCGCGCAGATCGCGCTCGCCGGCAGCCCGGAGCAGACGATCCAGGCGCTGCGCGACGCGGAGGCGTACGAGGGACCGTCGCTCGTCCTCGCCTACAGCCAGTGCATCGCGCATGGGCTGAAGCTCAACCTGCGGGACGGCATGAAGCAGCAGCGCCGGGCGGTGGCGAGTGGCTACTGGCCGCTCTTCCGCTACGATCCACGGATGCGGCGCGCCGGTATGAACCCGTTCCGGCTCGACAGCACCCGGCCGCGGCTGCCGCTGGAGGACTTCACCTACCAGGAGCTGCGTTACCGCATGCTCACGCAAACCCGGCCCGAAGAGGCGCAGATGCTGCTGCGCCAGGCCCAGGCGGCAGTCGATGAGCGCTACCGGATCTACGAGGACCTGGCGGCGCGAGAAGGAACGCGTTTCCATCCCTTCTGGCAGGAAGAAGGAGCTGTCGAGGGTTCGGCGACCAAAGCCAGGGAAGCCACGCAATGACACTCGAAACCACCTATCTCGGTCTCACTCTCGCCCACCCCATCATTGCGGGCGCCTCGCCCCTGTCGGCCACGCTCGACGGCATCCGGCGGCTCGAGGACGCCGGTGCGGCGGCCATCGTGACTGCCACGCTTTACGAAGAGGAGCTCGTCGCCCAAGAAGAGGCGCTGGAGGCGGTCGCTGTGGTCGGGGCGGAAAGCCATCCGGAGGTGACGAGCTATCTGCCGCCGCTGCGCGGGTATCGCAACCCGCGCGCGGCGCATGTCGAGACGGTCCGACGCGCTGCAGAGAGCGTCTCGGTGCCGCTGATCGCGAGCCTCAACGCGAGCACGCAAGAGGGCTGGACCCGCATGGCGGCGGAGCTCGAAGCCGCGGGCGTCGCGGCGCTCGAGCTCAATCTCCACCGTGTTCCGACCGACCCCGCCGAGACGTCCACGCACATCGAGCAGCAGCTGCTCGAGACCGTGCGCGAAGTATGCGCGAGCGTGACCGTCCCGGTCGCCGTGAAGCTCGGGCCGCATTTCACAGCGCCGGTCCACCTGGCCCATGCACTCGCCGAAGCGGGGGCTGAAGGCCTCGTCCTGTTCAACCGGTTCTACGAGCCTGACATCGATCTGGAGACGACGACGTTTCGCCCCACGCTGGAGTCGTCGACGCGGGAAGACATTCGGCTCCCACTGATGTGGATGGCCTTGCTGGCCGGAAAGGTGCCGCTCAGTCTTGGCGCTTCGGGGGGAGTGGAGGAAGCCGCCGAGGTGGCGAAATACCTGCTCGCCGGCGCCGACGCGGTGCTGACCGTCTCGGCGCTGCTGCGGCATGGGCCTGGACATCTGACGCATCTGGTCGGTGGACTCACCGAGTGGTTGGAAGGGCACGGCGCCGCGTCGGTGGCGGAAATCCGCGGGCGCATGAGCGCCCATCGGCTCGCGCATCGCGAGCTGCTGCTGCGCGCGCAGCCTACCCGGACATTGCTTCTGGAGTGCCCATGCCAGATCAGTAGGAAGGCTTCGCCGGAGTGCAAGCCATCGTCCGCGCAGCGTGTCCGGCATCTCGCAGGCTGACGTAAGGACGTAAGGGAGATGCCGAAATTGGCAGAGAAGCAGCGAATCCCGGATGGACGCCCATGCGCGCGTGGGAGTCCTTCGCCTTTCGCCGCAGCAGACCGGAAGTTCCAAGTATTTCCGAGGCCCCGGGCATGTCGTGGACTGCCTGCGTCGGCGAGCCGTCGAGCGCCACCGCATCCAGGCACAAGCAGGCCGTGCGGGCTCCATGCAGGTAGAGGAGGACGATGATGAAAGCACTCGTTTATCAAGGGCCGGGCAAGAAGGCGCTGGAGGATCGGCCGATCCCCGAAGTCAAAGCGCCGACCGACGCCGTCGTGAAGATCGTCAAGACGACGATTTGCGGCACCGACCTGCATATTCTCAAGGGTGACGTCCCGACCTGCAGCCCTGGCCGCATTCTCGGGCACGAGGGTGTCGGCATGGTCGAGAAGACCGGCCCGGGCGTCACCGCGTTCCGTCCGGGAGACCGCGTTCTCATCTCCTGCATCTCGGCGTGCGGCAAATGCGAATATTGCCGACGCGGGATGTACTCGCACTGCACCACCGGCGGCTGGATCCTCGGCAACGAAATCGACGGGACCCAGGCCGAATACGTGCGGATCCCGCATGCCGACACCAGCCTCTATCCGATCCCAGCGGGCGCCGACGAAGAGGCGCTCGTGATGCTGAGCGATATCCTGCCGACCGGCTTCGAGTGCGGCGTGCTCAACGGCAGGGTCGAGCCGGGCAGCACGGTCGCCATCGTCGGCGGCGGCCCGATCGGTCTTGCGGCGCTGCTCACGGCGCAGTTCTATTCGCCGGCCGAGATCATCATGATCGACCTGGACGACAATCGTCTGCAGATGGCAAAGCGCTTCGGTGCGACGGCAACGGTCAATGCTGCTGGCGGCGAGGCGGCCGAAACGGTGATGAAGATGACCGGCGGACGCGGTGTCGATACGGCCATCGAAGCGGTGGGGGTGCCGGCGAGCTTCGTTACGTGCGAGGACATCGTCGCGCCAGGCGGCACCATCGCCAATGTCGGCGTGCATGGCGCCAAGGTGGATCTGCACCTGGAACGCTTGTGGTCGCGGAACATCACCATCACCACGCGGCTGGTCGATACCGTCACCACGCCTATGCTGCTCAAGACCGTGCAGTCTCGGAAGATCGATCCCAAGCAGCTCATCACCCATCGCTTCAAGCTCGATCAGATCCTCGATGCCTACGACACCTTTGGTCGGGCAGCGAGCACCCATGCGCTCAAGGTGATCGTCGAGGCATAGCGATGGGATTCGGACGTGCGGGCGTGTGGAGGGGCAACGGACACCGCCGAGGCGATCGGCCAACCTGTCGTCTTGCGGTAGGGCCGGAACATGGGTTCGAGCGCCGGGACCCGAACGCTTGACCTGTGCGCTGCGCGCAGGTTTAGGCTGCACCGCAACACAAGGAAGTTGCCGCAGGAGACGCTTCCGTCGCTGCTCTCCGCGCTTCCCCTGCAGCGTGTGCCCGAGTCCGCAGCTCCCCTTACGAAACCCGGCGTGCGAGCCACGCCGCAGGAGGGTCACATGAATCACGACAGTCACCATCAATCCGCTGGCGATCGTCCTCGCGGGCTGCCCAGGCCGGGCGGCGTCGCTTTCAACATCGGACTCGCCGGGCTGCTCGGCATCGGCGCGTACTTCCTCTGGACAGAACACCGCGCGCATCTGGGCAGCATCCTGATCTGGGGCCTGCTGCTGGCCTGCCCGCTGATGCATTTCTTCATGCACGGCAGCCACGGCGGTCATGACGACCACCGCCACCCTGACGAGCGTACGCCGCCGGACCACTCCGGGCATGCCGGCACTCCAAAGCAGGAGAACTAACATGCACGAACAAGCCTCCGCCTACGGCCTGTGGCTGCTGGTGGCGATCAACTCGGCGCTGTTCATCTACTTCGCGTTCAGCTTCGCGCCGCCGAAGACTTCGCGCGACTGGCGCAGCCTGGGCGCGTTCTCGGCGTTCATCCTCGCGCTGTTCACCGAGATGTACGGCTTTCCGCTGACGATCTACTTCCTGTCCGGCTGGCTGACGTCGCGCTTCCCGCAGATCGACTGGCTCGCGCATGACTCCGGACACCTGCTGGAGATGCTGTTCGGCTGGAAAGGAAACCCCCACTTCGGCCCGTTCCACGTCGTCAGCAACGTGCTGATCATCGCCGGCTTCTGGATCGTCGCGTCCGCCTGGCGCGTGCTGCACGCGGCACAGAAGGCGGGAAAACTGGCCACGACCGGCGCCTACGCGCGCCTGCGTCATCCGCAGTACGTCGGCTTCGTGCTGGTCATGACCGGCTTTCTGCTGCAGTGGCCGACGATCCTGACGCTGCTGATGTACCCGATCCTGGTCTACATGTATGTGCGCCTCGCGCGCCGCGAGGAGGCTGACGCCCGACGCGAGTTCGGCGCCGAGTACGAGCGCTACGCGGCTGCCGTGCCGGCGTTCTTCCCCCGGCTGCGCAAGGGATCTGCACCAGCGCAGCGCCGGCATCCAGACGCGCCATGAAACGGCGATACCACTGGATGCTGGCCGCGGCGCTGCAGCTGATGGCTCTGGTGGCTTCGGCGCAGGCCGCTGCCGATCCCTACGTGCGCTACGCCGAGGGTCTCGTCGTGTACTTCGGCGTCATGCCCGCCGAAGTGGTGCGCGGACATCCGCTCGCGCACCCCGAGTCGCAGATGCACGGGCGCGGGCACGAAAGCCCGGGCGAGAAACACGTGGTCATCGCGCTGTTCGATGCCGCAACCGGCGCACGCATCACCGACGCCACGGTGTCGGCGCGCGTGGTCGGCAGCGCCGCGCCGGCACGCGCGCTCGAACGGATGACGGTGGCGGGCGCGACCAGCTACGGCAACTACCTGCCGCTGGCGGGAACCGGCAGCCGGCAGATCCGCATCGAGATCACGCGTCCGGGGCAAGGCAAGACCGCCGTCGTCACCTTCGACTATCCGCTGACGGGCGCGTGACATGAGACTCGGATTCCATGGCGCCACCGGCACCGTCACCGGCTCGAAGTATCTGGTGCGCACGGAGAAGGCGAGCGTGCTGGTCGATTGCGGCCTGTTCCAGGGCTACAAGCAGCTGCGCCTGCGCAACTGGTCGCCGCTGCCGTTCGAAGGACGGGCACTCGACGCCGTCGTGCTGACGCACGCGCACCTGGATCACAGCGGCTACCTGCCGCTGCTGATCCGCAACGGCTATGCCGGGCCGGTCCACTGCACCGAAGCGACTTACGATCTGTGCAAGATCCTGCTGCCGGACAGCGGGCGGCTGCAGGAGGAGGACGCGGAGCGCGCCAACCGCCGCGCCTACAGCAAGCACAAGCCGGCGCTGCCGCTGTACACCGAGAAGGACGCGCTCAGGGCGCTCGAACACTTCGAACCGGTTGCGCTGCACCACGACTTCTCGCCGGCGCCCGGCCTGAGCCTGCGTCTGTACAAGGCGGGGCACATCCTCGGCAGCAGCTTCGTGCACATCGACGACGGCACGTCGTCGCTGCTGTTCACCGGCGACCTCGGCCGGCCTCACGACCCGATCATGCACGCGCCGGAAGCCGTGGAGCAGGCGGACTACCTGGTCGTCGAGTCCACCTACGGCAACCGGCTGCACGAACCGACCGACGCGCACCGCGAGCTGGGCGAGGTCATTGTGCGCACGATCGCGCGCGACGGCGTCGTCGTCATCCCCTCCTTCGCCGTCGGCCGCACCCAACATCTGCTGTGGTGCATCCACCGCCTCAAGAGCGAAGGCACGATCCCGGCTACGCTGCCGGTGTATCTCAACAGCCCTATGGCGCAGGACGTAACCGCGGTCTACCACCGCCATCGCGTCGAGCACCGGCTGAGTCCGGACGAGTGCCAGGCGATGTGCCACGCCGCTAGCTACGTCAATTCGGTCGAGGACTCCAAGGCGCTGAATCGCCGTGAGGGACCGATGGTCATCATCGCCGGCAGCGGCATGGCCACCGGCGGGCGCGTCGTGCATCACCTGCGCGCGTTCGCACCGGACGCGAAGAACACGATCGTGTTCGCCGGCTTCCAGGCTGGCGGCACACGCGGTGCAGCGATGCTCGCGGGCGCCGAGTCGATCAAGGTCTTCGGCGAGTACGTCGCCGTGCGCGCCGAGATCGCGCAGATCAGCAATCTGTCGGCACACGCCGACTACGCCGAGACGCTCGACTGGCTGCGCGGCTTCAGGACGCCGCCCAAGCGGACCTTCATCACCCACGGCGAACCCGGCGCCGCCGACGCGATGCGCGTGCACATCGAGGAGACGCTGGGCTGGCGCTGCCGCGTGCCCGACTACCGCGAGCAGGTCGAGCTCGCCGGGAGCACGCGATGAACGCACCGTCTCATCCGCAGCTCGCGCTCAGACGCCTGGGCATCGACACCTACCAGGAGCCGATGATCTACATGCACGCGGACTGCGCCATCTGCCGTTTCGAAGGCTTCGCGGCGCAATCGCGGGGCGTCGCGGCCGCAGCTTCCACCGTCGAGTGGATCGCCGCGAACGTCGACGCGCCGCTGCTGCTGGGTCCGGACTCGGAGTCCGCGCAATGGGTCGCGCGTCTCGCGTGCTGCCCGTTCGCCGTTGTCGACAAGCAGCGTCACGGCGACCGCGAGGGCGAGGTTTCAGTGCCGCAGGTCGAGCGCTGGCGCGACCGCAGCCCGCTGCTCGTCATCGACTTGCATCCGCGCATCGCCGACGCCGTGCGCGAGCTGTTGGCGCCGACTGCATCTTCGCTCAGGAGCACTTCATGAAAACCACCACGCTGGAAGTATCCGGCCTGCTCGGCGCGATGAGCGGTCTGGGCGTCGAAAAACAGCTCAATCGCGTCCCCGGCGTCGCCGAAGCACACGTCAATGCGGTCAGCGGCAGCGCGACCGTGCGCTACGACGAAGCCAGCACCAGCGCCGCTGCGCTGGCGGACGTCATCCGTGCCTGCGGCCACCACTGCCGCGGCGAGTCGGTGCCCGAGCACGTCTGCGATCACGAGCTACCGGCGCGCGCGGCACATGCGCACGCCACGCACGCTCACGCAGAGCACGCCCAGGCAAAGCATGCGGCGCACGAACCGGCGAAGCACGCCGTCGCGCCGGAACACGCCGGTCATGAGGGCATGCACCACGGCGGCGGCGACATGCAGGCGATGGTGCGCGACCTGCGCAACCGCTTCCTCGTCTGCCTGCTGTTCAGCGTGCCGATCTTCCTCGCCGCCCCGATGGGCATGGACTTGCCGACGCTGAAGCCGCCCCTGGGCATGAACCTGAACCTGTTCCTGTTCGTGCTGGCCAGCGGCGCAATCCTGTGGCCGGCCTGGCCGTTCGTGACCGACGCGCTGCGGGCGCTGCGCAACGGCGCGGTCAACATGTCGACGCTGGTCGTGCTGTCGGTCGGCGCCGGCTACCTCTACAGCGTCGGCGCGACCTTTCTGTTTCCGGGCCCGCAGTTCTTCGAGGCCGCAGCCGTGCTGCTGGTATTCATCCTGCTCGGCCACTGGCTGGAGATGCGCGCCCGCGCCGGCGCCTCCGAGGCGGTCAAGGCGCTGCTCAACCTGTCGCCGCCCAAGGCGGTCGTGCTGCGCGACGGCCGCGAGGTCGAGGTTGCGACGGCCGAGGTGCTGCTGGGCGAGACCGTGATCGTCCGGCCCGGCGGCAAGATTCCGGTCGACGGTGTCGTGCTCGAAGGCGAGTCGCAGGTCGACGAGTCGATGCTGACGGGCGAGTCGATGCCGGTGAAGAAGAAGCCCGGCGACGCCGTCATCGGCGCGACCATCAACAAGAGCGGCGCGTTCCGCTTCAAGGCGACCAAGGTCGGTGCCGACACGGCGCTGGCGCAGATCGTCAAGCTGGTGCAGGAGGCGCAGAACTCGAAGGCGCCGGCGCAGCTGCTCGCCGACCGCGCCGCGCAGTGGCTGGTGTGGGCGGCGATCGTCGTCGCGCTGCTGACCTTCGGCGTCTGGTTTTTCGTCATCGGCCAGACCGTGCTGCTGGCGATGACGCTGACCATCACCGTGCTCGTGATCGCCTGCCCCGATGCGCTGGGCCTGGCGATGCCGATGGCGGTGATGGTCGGCACCGGCCTGGGCGCCAGGCACGGCATTCTGATCAAGAACGCGTCGGCGCTGGAGGAGGCGACGAAACTGAACGTCGTCATCTTCGACAAGACCGGCACGCTGACGATGGGCGAGCCGCGCGTCGTCGCGGTGGTGCCCGCCGACGGCGTCACGACCGATGAGCTGCTGACGCTGGCCGCCTCGGCGGAACAATCCTCCGAGCACCCGCTGGCCAGGGCGATTCTGGAACGCGCGAAGAACCTGCCGCTGACCCGACCCGAGGGCTTCCGCAATCACGACGGCATGGGTGCGGTCGCCACCATCGGCGGCCAGCGCGTGCTGATCGGCAACCGCAAGCTCATGGAGTCGGAGAACGTGGGCATCGGCGAGCTGGGCGATCGCGCGCGCGAACTGCAGGGCGCCGGCCGCACCGTCGTGCACGTCGCACGCGGCAACGCGCTCGTCGGACTGATCGCGATCGCCGACGCGCCGCGGCCGACATCGAAGGCGACGATCGCGCGCCTGCACGAGCGCGGCGTCCAGGTGGCGATGCTCACCGGCGACAACCGCGGCACTGCCGAGCGCGTCGCCGCGGAGCTGGGCATCGACATCGTGCTCGCCGACGTGCTGCCGGGGCAGAAGGCCGACAAGGTCAGGGAGCTGCAGGCGCAGGGCAAGAAGGTCGGCATGGTCGGGGACGGCGTCAACGACGCACCGGCGCTGACGCAGGCCGACGTCGGCTTTGCGATCGGCGCCGGCACCGACGTGGCGATGGAAAGCGCCGACGTGGTGCTGATGAAGAGCGACCCGCTCGACGTGGTCAAGGCGATCGAGATCTCGCGCGCGACCTACCGCAAGATGCACCAGAACCTGTGGTGGGCCGCCGGCTACAACGTCATCGCGTTTCCGCTCGCCGCCGGCGTGCTGTATCCGCTGACGCTGTCGCCGGAGATCGCCGCGCTGTCGATGTCCGGCAGCACCGTGCTGGTCGCCGTCAACGCGCTCCTGCTGAAGCGCTTGCGGCTGGCGCAGGCCGATGCGCCGGCGCCGTCCGCGCCGTCCGCCGTCGCGGCGCACTGATCATGTCCCGCCGATCCGCCATGTGGGTTTTCTGGCCGGCGCTGGCGCTGGTCAGCTTCGTGCTGCACTTCATCTGGGAGTACGTGCAGTGCGAGGCCTTCTTCGTACACCTGCGTGCGCCGGCGTCGATGGCCGCGATGCTGAGCGCAACGCTGGGCGATCTCGTGCTCACCGCTCTCGCCTGGCTCGGCACCGCGCTCGTGAGCTGGAACCCGCGCTGGCCGCTGCAGCGCTGGACGCCGCGCGTCTGGCTGTCGCTGCTGGGTCTGGCGCTCGCACTCAGCGTGGCGGTCGAGCTGCACGCGCTGGCGATGCACTGGTGGCGCTACACCGCGCGCGCGCCGCGACTGCCGGCGACGCCGGTCTCGCTGCTGCCGGTGCTGCAGCTGGTCCTGCTGTTTCCCCTGAGCTTCGGCCTGGCACGCGCGCTGACGCTGCGGCTGAGCGCCACCCCCAAGCCGCAACCCCTGAAAGGAGCTTCCTCATGGAATGGCTGACGCAAAACTGGTTCTGGATCCTGATCTTCGTCGCGTTCATCGCGATGCACCTGTTCGGGCATGGCGGCCACGGCGGTCATGGTGGCCATGGCGGCGCAGGCCGCCGACCCCGCGACGACGACCCGCCGCCGTCCGGTCACCAGCACTGAGGCGCCCGCCATGTTGAACACCAAGCTCGTGAGCTGGGCGCTGGGCCTGTTCGCCGCGATCACGTTCGTCGTCTGCGTGATCTGGGGTCTCGTCGCGCCGGAGGGCCTGCACATGAAAGCCGTACTGGAGGCGCTGCTGCCGGCGTTCCGCTGGCTGACCTGGTGGGGCTTCCTGCTCGGCCTGGCCGAGAGCTTCCTCTACGGCGCCTACGCCGGGCTCGTGTACTGCCCGATCCACAACGCCTTGCACCGGCGCTACGGGGGCGCGCCGATGCCTGACCTGCACTCCGCTTCCGAACACTCCGCCAATGGGCCGGAGCCGCGCCGCCCATCCCTTCATTCAACCCGAGGAACCCTGCCATGAAAACCCTGATTGCCGTGATCTACAAGCACCAGCCGGACGCTGCCGCGAAGACGCTGGATCGGCTGCGTGACCTGGAGGAGGAGTATCTGATCGACCTGGACGACGCCGTCGTCGTGCGCCGCAACGAGAAGGGCAGGCTAACCCTGCAGCAGTCGGTCAATCTCGCTGCTTCGGGCGCGTGGGGCGGCAGCTTCTGGGGAATCCTGATCGGCCTCATCTTCGCCGGGCCGCTCGGGATGGTCGTGGGCGGCGCGGCCGGCGCCGGGATCGGCGCACTGAGCGGCTATTTCGCCGACTTCGGCATCAACGACGACTTCATCCGCGCGCTGAGCAAGGAAGTCGAGCCCTGCTGCTCGGCGCTGTTCGTGCTCGCCCGCTCGATGACCACCGACAAGGTGATCGCCGCGCTCGAAGGCACGGGCGGGCAGATCATCAAGACTTCGCTGCCGGCCGACATCGAGGCGCGGCTGCAGCAGGCCGTGCAGACCAATGCGGCCGCCATCGCCCAATCCAATGAAGAACAGGAATAAACGGGCGCGACGCCTTGGCGTGAGCGATTCGCTCGCTCTGCCCTCGGCCAGCCGGCGACGCTTCGTGCAGGGCCTCACGGCACTGGCAGCGCTGGCTGCGGCAGGCGCCCACGTACGCAACGCCTGGGCGCTGGCCGCGTCGGCCGGCCCGGCCGAACTGCGCGGCACCGATTTCGATCTGACGGTCGACGAGCTGCCGGTGAACTTCACCGGGCAGGCGCGCAGCGCCACCGTCGTCAACGGCCGGCTGCCCGGCCCGGTGCTGCGGGTTCGCGAAGGCGACACCGTGACCTTGCGCGTCACCAACCGCCTGCCCGAGATGACGACGATCCACTGGCACGGCGTGATCGTGCCGCCGGAGATGGACGGTGTACCCGGCATCAGCTTCCCCGGCATCGCGCCGGGCGAGACGTTCACCTACCGGTTCACGCTGAAGCAGAGCGGCACCTACTGGTATCACGCGCACACGCTGTACGAGCAGACCGGTCTCTACGGCGCGCTGATCGTCGAGCCGCGGATGCCCGACCCGGTCGTCGCCGAGCGCGACTATCCGGTGATCCTGGCGGACTGGACCGACGAGAACCCGCTGCAGGTGTTCCTGAACCTGAAGAAGATGGGCGGCTACTACAACTTCGCGCAGCCCACCGTCGGCGATTTCCTCGACGACGCGAAACAGCTGGGCCTGCGCGCCGCCGTCGACAAGCGCCGCATGTGGAACCGCTCGCGCATGAATCCGACGGACTACAGCGACGTATCCGCGGCCACCTACACCTACCTGATGAACGGCGCGCCGCCGGCCGGCAACTGGACGGCGCTGGCCAAGCCGGGCGAGCGCGTGCGCCTGCGCTTCATCGGCGCCGGCACCGCGACCTTCTTCGACGTGCGCATCCCCGGCCTCAAGCTCACGATCGTGGGTACCGACGGCCAGCCGGTCGAGCCGGTCGAGGTGGACGAGTTCCGCATCGGTCCCGGCGAGACCTACGACGTGATCGTGCGCCTGCCGGACGATCGCGCCTACACGATCTTCGCGCAGGCCATGGACCGCAGCGGCTACGCGCGCGGCACGCTGGCGCCGCGCGCCGGCATGGAGGCCGAGGTGCCGGCGCCGGACCCGCGGGTCTGGCTCGATCCGGTGGACATGATGGGCGCGATGGTGGCGATGCCGGCGATGTCCGGCATGCCCGAAGGCCACGCCGGCCACGGCATGGTCGAGATGCCCGCCAAGGCGCGCCATGCGCGCACCGAATACGGCCCCGGCACCGACATGCGCGTGGACTACCCGCGCGCCAATCTCGACGACCCCGGCGCAGGCCTGCGCAACAACGGCCGCCGCGTGCTGACCTACGCCGACCTGCGCACACCCGGCGGTGCGCTCGATCACCGCCCGCCACAGCGCGAGCTGGAGCTGCACCTGACCGGCAACATGGAACGCTTCATGTGGTCGCTGGACGGCGTCAAGCTCAACGACGCCAAGCCGATCCACTTCCGTCACGGCGAGCGGCTGCGCATCGTGCTGGTCAACGACTCGACCATGGCGCACCCGATGCACCTGCACGGCATGTGGAGCGAGGTCGAATCGCCGCACGGCCGCTTCCAGGTGCGCAAGCACACCGTCTCGGTGCAGCCGGCGCAGCGCCTCAGCTTCGCGGTGACCGCCGACGCGCCGGGGCGCTGGGCCTTCCACTGCCACCTGCTCTATCACATGGCCGCGGGCATGTTCCGGGAGGTGGTGGTCGCATGAACAGGCCAACCACGATTCGTCCGGCGGCCGTGCTGCTCGGCGCCCTGTTCCTGGTCACCTCGCCGACCATGGCCGCGGAGCCCGAAGCGGCATCGCCTGCGCAGGAGCAGGAGCAGCACGAGCACGGCTCGATGCCGATGGAAGCCGGCGTGGAAGAAGGGCATGACCTGGAAGGCGATCAGCCACTGCGCGATGGCGCCGGGTCCATGAGCCAGGGCATGGACATGGACATGGGCGCCATGCAGGGCGGTCGCGCGCCGGCGGACGCACGCGATCCGAACGCCTGGGCCGACGGCTACGAGTACACCGGCATGCCCGGCTTCGAGCAGACCGACCAGATGGCGATCGGCCTGTTTCTGCTCGACGAGTTCGAGTTCGTCTCCGGCAACGAAGGCGACGGCGGCGCCTGGTCGCTGCAGGCCGCCTACGGCGGGGACACGAACAAGTTCTGGCTGCGCAGCCAGGGCCTGAAGGTCGGCGGGCAGCCGGTCGACTCCGAAACCACCGCCGAACTGCTCTGGTGGCGCGGATACGCGCCCTTCTGGGGGTCGGTGATGGGCGTGCGCCAGGACTTCGGCACCGGGGCTCACACCTGGGCGGCTTTCGGCGTCGAGGGTCTGGCGCCGTACTGGTTCGAAATCCAGGCTACCGGCTATGTCGGCGACGACGGGCGTCTGGCCGCACGGTTCAAGGCGTCCTACGACCTGCTGTTCACCAACCACCTGATCCTGGCGCCCAGCTTCGAGTCGAACGCCTACAGCCGGTCGGAACCCGAGCGTGGCCTGGGCAGCGGCGTCAGCAATGTCGAGTTCGGCCTGCGTCTGCGCTACGAGGTACGACGGAAGTTCGGTCCCTACATGTCACGTCCCGGCCGATTATTTGGCCTTCGATGAAACAGCTCCGGTTTTGAAGCGTACCAGTGCTGAAGCGCTTGAGCCGGAGTCTGGGCGTTCAGTGCCTTCTGCGGCAAGTGGTGGTTGTAGAGCGTGACATAGCGGTGCAGGGTCTGCTCCAGGTCCTCGCTGGACCTGAAGTGGTGCGTGCGCAGCAGGTCCGCGATGCGCCCGTTGAAGCGCTCGACCATGCCATTGGTCTGCGGGTGGCGCGGGGGCGTCAGACGGTGCTCGATGCCCAGTTCCTGGCACAGGCGATCGAACTCATGCGTCCCGGTCGGGGCCCGCGCCCGGCTCCCGAACAGCCGGTCCGTGAACTCGGTGCCGTTGTCGGTGAGCAGGCGCGTGATGCGCACCGGGCAGGCCGTGGCCAGGGCACTGAGGAAGGCGCGCGCCGAGCGCGCGCTCTTGTCGGCTTTCAGGGCCACGTAAACCCAGCGGGTGGCCCGATCGATGGCCACGAACAGGAACCGGCGCCGGTCCTCGTCGGCCATCTGCGGCAGGTACTTCACGTCGACGTGCACAAAGCCGGGCACGTAGGTCTTGAAGGTCTTGCTGACCGCTTTGTCCGGCGCCGGGCGCAGGGCGCGCAGGTTGCCCACGCCGTGGCGGCGCAGGCAGCGGTCCAGCCCGGAGCGGGACACGTCCGGACACAGGAACTCGCGCGTCACCGCCAGCAGGTCGTCCAGCGGCAGCAGCAGGGCCCGGCGCAGGTAGACCACGATCGCCTCCTGGCCGGGGGTCAACGTCGTTTGCAGGCGGTGCGCGGTGTGCGGCCGGTCGTAGACATCCGGGCGCCGCTTCCATTTGTAGATCGTCGGCTCGGTGACGCCAAAGCGGCGGGCCAGCACCGCCACCGGCTCATCACTGGCCGCGATCTGCGCCCGCACGTGGGGCGTGGTGCGGGCTTGTTTGTGCAGTGCAATCAGCATGCGGACACCTCCCGATCAACCGCTTTCCCGTCCCCTGCCAGCTCCCGGAACACCTCGCGCGCCAGCAGCAGCGGGGACCGAGACGGAACTATATGATGATCCGGGATGGAACACCTACATCGGCTATGTCTGGGAGCGATCATTCGGTGATACGGCCGACTTCGCCCGCGCCGATGACGAGCCGGTCAACGAGCACCGCCTCGTCGCAGGCGTGCGCCTGTGGTGGTAGCGATGACCGTGAAGGAACCCGCTGGAATCTGGGACGACCGCAAGGCCGACGCGCATCACCTGGTCGTTACCCGTTCGATGACCCAACCCTTGTCACACCTCAATGGAGGGCGTTGAACCATGCAAGCAATCCTCGATCTGATCGGACGGCGCTGCTGCGCCGGCGCCGTGGAATTCGTCGCGCCGGACGGCCGCCGCTGGCGCCTGGGCAGCGGCAGTCCCGTCGCCGTGCGCGTGCGCGACGCGTCCGTGCTGTGGCGCATGCTGCGCAATCCGCGCTTGGCCTTTGCCGAGGCCTACATGGACGGCCACTGGGAGCCGCTGAACGGGAATCTGGCCGAGGTCCTGCGCGTGTGCGTCAGCAACCTCGACGGCCTCGCAGGGCCTGCAGCGGCCCGCTGGTACAACAAGCTGCGCGCGCAGCTCGGCGAGCTGAACACGCGCCGCCGCGCGCTGGCGAACGTGCACCATCACTACGACGTGGACTACGCGGTCTACCGGCGCTTCCTCGACCGCGACCTGCACTACTCCTGCGCCTACTTCCGCAGCCCGGACGACTCGCTGGAAGCGGCGCAGCAGGCCAAGTGCGCGCACATCGCCGCCAAGCTCGACCTCAAGCCGGGCGCGCGCGTGCTCGACATCGGCTGCGGCTGGGGCAGCCTGGCGATGTACTTGGCCGAGCGCCACGGCGTGCACTGCACCGGCATCACGCTGTCGCAGGAGCAGCTCAAGGTCGCGCAGCAGCGTGCTCGCGAACGCGGTCTGCAGGATCGCGTCGAGTTCCGCCTGCAGGACTACCGCGACACGACCGGCGCGTTCGACGCGATCGTCAGCGTCGGCATGTTCGAGCACGTCGGCCGCCCGCAGTACCCGCTGTTCTTCCGCCGCGTGCGGGAGCTGCTCAAGCCCGACGGCGTCGCCCTGCTGCACACGATCGGGCGCTACTCGGCCGGCGGCGGCTCGGATCCGTGGATCCGCAAGTACATTTTTCCCGGCGGCTACATTCCGGCGGCCTCCGAAGTCCTGGCGGCCGTCGAGGCGGCCGGCCTGATCGGCACGGACCTCGAGTACTGGCGCCTGCACTACGCGCTGACGCTCGAACACTGGAACGCCCGCTTCCAGGCGGCGCGCGCGGACATCGCGGGGCACATGGGCGAGCGCTTCTGCCGCATGTGGGAGTTCTACCTGCAGGCCTGCGCGGCCTGCTTCCGGCACGGCGATCTCGCGGTGTTCCAGTTGCAGCTCACGCAGACGCTCGACCGCCTGCCGGTCACCCGCGACTACCTCTACCCCATGGCCGCCACGGCCCGCTCCGCGGCGGCCCCACGACGCACCTCGCAACGGAGAGCCACCACATGAAGACCCGACGGACATCCCGGAAGACCCCGGACACGGCCATCACGGCCCCGCCGCAAGCCGGCGCCACGTGCTGCGGCGACATGCGCCAATCGATGATCGCCGAAGCGGCCTATTACCGCGCGGAGCGCCGCGGGTTCTGCGGAAACGCCGATGACCGGCTCAACGACTGGCTCGAAGCCGAAGCCCAGATCGCGCGGGCAACGGTAGTACAGCCGGAATCATCGAGTCCCGGCGACGACAGTCAGACACGCTGATTCGCATCCACCTCTCACACGGAGAGTAGCTTATGAATTCCGTCAAAGTCGCCATCAATGGCTACGGCGTCATCGGCAAGCGCGTCGCCGACGCCGTCAAGGCACAGGACGACATGGCGCTCGTCGGCGTCGCCGACGTCGTCGACGACTACCGCATCAAGACCGCCCCGTTGCTCGGCGTCCCGGTGTTCGCGGCGACTGCGGAAGCCGCCGACCGGATGCGTGCCGCCGGGATCGCGCCGGCGGGCGAGCTCGAGGCGATGCTCGCCCAGGCCGACGTGGTGGTCGACTGCACACCGAAGAAGGTCGCCGCCGGCAACAAGCAGCTGTACGACGCGCTGCGCATCAAGTCGATCTTCCAGGGCGGCGAATCACACACGCTCACCGGCCATTCCTTCGTCGCCCAGGCCAACTACGCGACCGCGCTCGGCCGCGACAGCACGCGCGTGGTGTCGTGCAACACGACCTCGATCCTGCGCACGCTGGGCGCGCTCAAGCAGGCGCAGCTGCTCAAGCGCGCGCGCGGCACGCTGATCCGGCGCGCCTCGGACCCGTGGGAAGCGCACCAGGACGGCATCATGAACACCGTGGTTCCGGAGAAGTCGATCCCGAGCCACCAGGGCCCGGACGCGCGCACGGTCGATCCCGATCTGGACGTCGTCACGATCGCCGTGAAGGCCGCGCACAACTCCAGCCATCTGCACACCTGGTGGGTGGAGCTCGCGCGCGAGGCCACGCGCGAGGAGGTGCTGGCCGCGTTCCGCGCCGCGCCGCGCATCGCCTTCGTGCGCACGCACGATGGCCTGAGCGCACTCAACAGCACCGTGGAGCTGATGGCCGATCTCGGCCGGCGCCGCGGCGACATGTGGGAAGTCGCGCTGTGGGAAGACGTGCTGACGGTCGATGGCAATCAGCTCTATTACTGCTACCAGGTGTTCAACCAGGCGATCGTCATCCCCGAGACGATCGACGCGATCCGTGCGCTGTCCGGTATCGAGACCGACGCCGAACGCTCGATGGCCAAGACCGATCGCACGCTCGGCCTGGTCCGGGACTTCCTGTCCGCCACTGACCGGGAGCCGGACGCATGAGCACCTATCGCTACATCAAGTTCTTCGGCGAGCTCGGCATCGATGACGTGCCGCTGGTCGGCGGCAAGAACGCCTCGCTCGGCGAGATGTATCGCGCGCTGGCCCCCGCAGGGGTCCGCATCCCCAATGGCTTTGCAACGACTGCGGACGCCTACCGATTCATGCTCGACCAGGCACAGGCCTGGGATCCGCTGCACGCCGCGCTCGACGGCATCGATGCCGACGACGTCGCCGATCTGGCGCGGCGCGGCAAGCAGGCACGCGAAATCGTCTATGGCGCGGGCCTGCCATCGGCGCTCCAGCAGGAGATTCTCGACGCCTACGGCCGCTTGCGCGCGGAGTACGGCGATGGGCTCAGCCTCGCGGTGCGCAGTTCGGCCACCGCCGAGGATCTGCCGACCGCGAGCTTCGCCGGCCAGCAGGACACGTTTCTCAACGTCCACGGCGAGCAGTCCCTGCTCGACGCCTGCCGCCGCTGTTTCGCCAGCCTGTTCACCGACCGCGCAATCCACTACCGCATCGACCAGGGTTTCGACCATTTCAGGATCGCGCTGTCGATCGGCGTGATGAAGATGGTGCGCTCGGACCTGGCCAGTTCCGGCGTGATGTTCACGCTGGACACGGAATCCGGCTTCCGCGACGTGGTGTTCATCACCGGCGCCTACGGGCTCGGCGAGAACGTGGTGCAGGGCGCGGTCGATCCCGACGAGTTCTACGTCCACAAGCCGAGTTTCCGCGCCGGCCATCGCGCGGTGCTGCGGCGCGCGCTCGGCGACAAGCACCTGAAGATGATCTACGCAGAGGGACGCACGCGCGAGGCGACGCGCAACGTGCCGACAGCGCAAGCCGATCGCGAGCGGTTCTGCATCGACGATGCGGACGTGCTGACGCTCGCGGACTACGCGATCCGCATCGAGGACCACTACAGCGGCAAGGCCGGATCGGACCGGCCCATGGACATCGAATGGGCCCGGGACGGCCTCGACGGACAGCTCTACATCGTGCAGGCGCGGCCCGAGACGGTCGCCTCGCAGAAGCACGGCACGGTGCTCGAAAGCTACCGCCTGACCGGCAGCGGCCCGGTGCTGGCCCGCGGCCGCTCGGTCGGCAGCCGGATTGCAGCCGGTCGTGCCCGTGTCATCACCGGCGTCGCGCAGCTGCCGGACTTCCGTCCCGGCGAAGTGCTGGTATCCGACACCACGACGCCGGACTGGGAACCGGTCATGAAGCAGGCGGCGGCGATCGTGACCAACCGCGGCGGCCGCACCTGCCATGCCGCGATCGTCGCACGCGAACTGGGGATTCCGGCCGTGATCGGCGCCGGCGATGCCACCGAGCGCGTCCCGGACGGGACCGAGGTGACGGTCTCGTGCGCCGAAGGGGATCAGGGACGGGTCTATCAGGGCCTGCTGGAATTCGCCGTCGATCGCACCGACCTGGCCGGCCTGCCGCGCCCACAGACCGGAATCATGATCAATCTGGGCAATCCCGATCTGGCCTTCAAGACCTCGTTCCTGCCGAACGACGGCGTCGGGCTGGCGCGCATGGAATTCATCGTCAACGACGCGATCAAGGCGCACCCGCTGGCGCTGCTGCATCCGGAAAAGGTCTCGGACCCGGCCGAGCGCGCGCAAATCGACCGGCTGATGCACGGTTATAGCGACGGCGCAGCCTATTTCATCGAACGCCTGTCGGAGGGTGTCGCCACCATCGCCGCCGCATTCTGGCCCAAGCCGGTGATCGTGCGCATGTCGGATTTCAAGAGCAACGAGTACGCCTCGCTGATCGGCGGCCGTGACTTCGAGCCGATCGAAGCCAACCCGATGATCGGCTTCCGCGGCGCGTCGCGCTACGCGCATCCGGCTTATGCCGAAGGCTTCGCGCTTGAATGCGCCGCGATGAAGCGCGTGCGCGAGGACATGGGTCTGGGCAATGTCGTGCTGATGATTCCGTTCGTGCGGCGGATTGCCGAGGCCGACGCGGTGCTGGCGGCGATGGCCGAACGCGGCCTCAGGCGCGGTGACAACGGTCTCAAGGTCTACGCCATGTGCGAGATCCCGAACAACGTGATGCTGATCGATGCTTTCGCGCAACGCTTCGACGGCTTCTCGATCGGCTCCAACGACCTCACCCAGCTCACGCTCGGCGTCGACCGCGACTCCGAAATCGTCGCCTTCGACTACGACGAGCGCGATGAAGGCGTGAAGGAAATGATCCGTCTGGCGGTAGCAGGCTGTCGCCGCAACGGCATCCATTCCGGCCTCTGCGGGCAGGCGCCGTCGGATTATCCGGAGATGGCGGAATTCCTGGTCGAGCTCGGCATCGATTCGATCAGCCTCAATCCGGACTCCGTGCTTGCCACGACCCGGCACGTGCTGCACGTCGAGA
This sequence comes from Immundisolibacter cernigliae, assembly GCF_001697225.1. Taxonomy (GTDB): domain Bacteria; phylum Pseudomonadota; class Gammaproteobacteria; order Immundisolibacterales; family Immundisolibacteraceae; genus Immundisolibacter; species Immundisolibacter cernigliae. Next base: position 1,430,796 of record NZ_CP014671.1, on the reverse strand, counting down.
CCCGGCTTGCTGCCCACGCTCCTGCGAATCCCGCCGAAACACGACGACCGGAGGTTATCCGATGAGCCTTCCCCTTCCCGTGCAGACCCATTTCGCGCAAACCGAGCGCATCGCCTACTTCACGATGGAGATCGCCGCGCGCGCCGACATCCCCACCTACAGCGGCGGCCTCGGCATCCTCGCCGGCGACACCATCCGCGCGGCCGCGGACCTGGAGCTGCCGGTCGTCGCCGTGAGTCTGGTCAGCCGCAACGGCTACTTCCGGCAGGCGCTCGACGCCGAGGGCTGGCAGTCGGAAGCCCCCGATCCCTGGGATCCCGCCACGACGCTCCAGCGCCTGGGCGCAAAGGTCGTGGTGCCGATCGAAGGCCGCGACGTCTGGGTCGGCGCCTGGCTCTACACGGTCGCAGGTCACGTCGGCGGGCACGCGCCGGTGATTTTCCTCGACACCGATCTGCCGGAAAACGACGCTGCCGACCGCGAGCTGACGCACCAGCTTTACGGCGGTGACGTCACCTACCGCCTCAAGCAGGAAATCGTGCTCGGCATCGGCGGCCTGCGCATGCTCGGCGCGCTGGGTTTCCGTATCCGCAAGTACCACATGAACGAGGGCCATGCGGCGCTGCTCGCGCTGGAGTTGCTGCGCCAGGCGACCGTGCCGGCCGACGACCAGCGCCCCGGCGAACCGCCGTACGACCTGCCCGACGTGCGCGAGCGCTGCATCTTCACGACGCACACGCCGGTCGGCGCCGGTCACGATCAATTCGACTACGGCCTGGTCGAACGGGTGCTTGGCGACTTCGTCGAGCACGGCACGCTGCGCCGGCTGGCGGGCGATGCGCAGCTCGACATGACACGGCTGGCGCTGAATCTTTCCGGTTACGTCAACGGTGTGGCCAAGCGTCATGCGGAAATCTCGCGCCGCCTGTATCCGGGCTACACGGTGCGTGCCGTCACCAACGGCGTGCATCCGCACACCTGGACGCATCCGGCGCTGGCCGCACTCTACGACCGTCATCTGCCCGGCTGGTGCAACGAGCCGGAGATGCTGGTGCGCGCGGACTGCTGCCTGAGCGGTGCAGACCTGCGGCAGGCACGCGCTGTGGCCAAGCGCGATCTTGTCGACAAGGTTCGCGAGCAGACCGGCGTCGTTCTCGATCCCGAGCTACCGACGATCGGCTTTGCGCGCCGCATGACCGCGTACAAGCGCCCCGAGCTGCTGTTCACCGACCTGGAGTGGCTGCGTGCCATCGCCCGCCGGTATCCGTTCCAGATCGTGCTCGCCGGCAAGGCGCATCCGCGCGACGAGCCGGGCAAGCAGCGTATCGCGCACTTGCACGCGGCGCTGCGCGCGCTCGCACCGGACATCCGCGGCATCTTCTTGCCGGACTACAACATGGCGCTCGCGCAGACCTTGATTCCCGGCGTCGACGTCTGGCTCAACACGCCGCAGCGCCCGCTGGAAGCCTCCGGCACCAGCGGCATGAAGGCGGCGCTCAACGGCGTGCCGAGTCTGTCGGTGCTCGACGGCTGGTGGATCGAGGGCTGCGTCGAAGGCGTGACCGGCTGGGCCATCGGCGACGGTCCCGACAGCACGTCCGACGGCGATGCGGAATCGCTGTACAGCAAGCTTGAAGGCGCCGTGCTGCCGCTCTACCACGAACGCGGCGACGCCTGGCTGCGCATCATGAAGAGTGCGATCTCGCACAACGGCTCGATCTTCACCAGCCACCGCATGATGCGGCGCTACGCGTCGGAAGCCTACCTGTAGGCGCGGGCCGACATGGATCCGACACCATGACTTACCACTACGTCTGGCTGCTGTGGTCGGCGGCATTTCTGGGGCCGTGGGCGATCCTGTTCGTCGCGGCCGGCAGCTTCCGCCGCGAGATGCTGCGCGTCAGCGCGCTGACCAGCCTGCTCGGCCTGACCGAACCGATCTTCGTGCCGGAGTACTGGAATCCGCCGAGCCTGTTCGAGCTGGCGCAGCGCACCGGCTTCGACATCGAAAGCCTGATCTTCAGCTTCGCCATCGGTGGCATCGGCGCCGCCGTCTACCGCGTGCTGCTGCGCCGCGCCCTGCGCGCCGTGCCGCCGGCCGAGCAGCACGGCGCGCGCCACCGCTTTCACACCCTCGCGATCGCCGCACCGGCGCTGGTCTTCCCGCCGCTATACCTGCTGCCGTGGAATCCGATCTATCCGGCGATCGCGGGGCTGGCCGTCGGCGGCGCCGCCAACGTGCTGTGCCGCCCGGACCTCGCGCGCGCCACGCTGCTCGGCGGCCTGCTGTTCGCGGCCCTGTACGCCGTGTTCATGACCCTGCTGATCGTTTCGACGCCCGGCTACATCGAGCGGGTGTGGAACCTGCCGGTGCTGTCGGGGCTGCTCGTCGCCGGCATCCCGATCGAAGAGCTGCTCTTCGGTTTTGCCTTCGGCACGTACTGGGCCGGGATCTACGAACACTTCACCTGGACGCGCCTCGTGCGGTCCGGGCAGTGCCGTCCGGATTCGCCCAACGCGCGCCCCTGCGAGGCACGCTGACCATGTGCTTCTCCGCCACCGCGAGCTTCAGCGCCAGCGCCGCGCTGCTGGGCATCGGCGCCGTCACGCTGCACAAGGCGCGACAGCCGCGCGAGCGGCCGTTCGCCGCGATTCCGTTGCTGTTCGGCATTCAGCAGCTCACCGAAGGCGTGCTCTGGCTCGGCTTCGGCTGGGACACGCCGGCGCTCAACGCGGTACTGACGCAGCTCTATTCGTTCTTCTCGCACGTGCTGTGGCCGGCGTACGTGCCGCTGGCGGCGTGGGCGCTGGAGCCGCGGGGGCCGCGGCGCCACGCGCTGACGCTGATTTCTGCCGGCGGCATCGCCGTCGGCGCCTACCTCCTCTACAACATGTTCGCCAATCCGATCCTCGCGCGTCCGGTCGGCAATCACATCGACTACGACTCGCCGCACTTCTACGCCGCCGTCGTGATGACGCTGTACCTGACGGCGACGACGGGCAGCATGCTGCTGTCCAGCCGCCGGGTCATGAAGCTGTTCGGCGCGCTGGCCCTGGCCGGCGCGCTGGTGGCCTGGTGGTTCTACGCGCGCTGGTTCATCTCGGTGTGGTGCTTCTTCGCCGCGGGGCTGAGCCTGGTCATCTGGCTGCACTTTGCCGCGAGAAACGCGGCACTCGTGGAGATTCGCTCATGACAACGCCAATCACGGATGTCGTGAACGCCGCCGCCTTGGCGGTGCTGATCTGGCCGCAGCGCCGGGACAAGGAGTATCGGACATGAACTGGTTGAACGGGAACATCATCTGGGTGCTCGCGGCGGTCGCCGCAGTCTGGTTCCTGCTGCGCGGCCGCGGTCACGGCCATGGTCACGGATTCGGTCACGGCATGGGCGGCGGCCATCACGGCAGCTCGCGCGATGAGCGGCGCGACGCGCCCGGCGGGGTTCTGGAACCCGGCGACGGCGACGGGCCGCACGCGGCCGCTGCGGCGGCACTGGACCCGGTCAGCGGCAATCCGGTGCGCACTGACCGCGCGCTCACCGCGGTGTTCGGCGGGCGCGCCTACCACTTCGAGTCGGAAGAGACGCGCAAGCGCTTCGAAGCCGAACCGCAACGCTATGCCACGGCCGCACCGCCGCCCGAGCACCGTCCGCGCCGGCGCGGCGGCTGCTGAGCGCCCCGCCTTCGTATTCGGGAGAAACCTGCATGGACCTGAAAGCCACGCCTTCCCTCGGCGGCGCAGCCGCGCCCGCGCCGTTGCCGGACGAGGAACTGGGGCACCTCGACGCCTACTGGCGCGCAGCAAACTACCTGTCGGTCGGCCAGATCTACCTGCTCGACAACCCGCTGCTGCGCGAGCCGCTCAAGCCCGGGCACGTCAAGCCGCGCCTGCTTGGGCACTGGGGCACCTCGCCCGGGCTCAATTTCATCTACGTGCACCTGAACCGCGTCATCAAGGCGCAGGACCTCGACATGATCTATGTCGCCGGTCCTGGCCACGGCGGGCCGGCGCTGGTCGCGAACACGTATCTCGAAGGCTCGTACAGCGAGTTCTATCCGGACGTGACCGAGGACGAAGCCGGCCTGCGCAGGCTGTTTCGGCAGTTCTCGTTCCCGGGCGGCGTCGGCAGCCATGTCACGGCCGAAACGCCGGGCTCGATCCATGAGGGCGGCGAGCTCGGCTACGCGCTGTCGCACGCGTTCGGCGCAGCCTTCGACAACCCGGAGCTGATCGTCGCCTGCGTCATCGGCGACGGCGAAGCCGAGACCGGGCCGCTGGCGACGGCCTGGCACTCGAACAAGTTCCTGAATCCCGCGCGCGACGGCGCGGTGCTGCCGATCCTGCACCTGAACGGCTACAAGATCGCCAATCCGACGCTGCTCGCACGCATCGACCCCCGGGAGCTGGATGCGCTGCTGCGCGGCTACGGCTACGCGCCGCGCTACGTCGAAGGCAACGATCCGGCCGCGATGCACCGGCAGATGGCCGTCGTGCTCGACGAGGTCATCGCCGAGATCCGGGCGATACAAGCGCAGGCGCGCACGCAGGCTGCGACCGAGCGCCCGCGCTGGCCGATGATCGTGCTGCGCTCGCCCAAGGGCTGGACCGGGCCGAAGGAAGTCGACGGCAAAAAGACTGAAGGCCACTTCCGGTCGCACCAGGTACCGCTCGCCGAGCTGCACACGAATCCCGATCACCTGCGCCAGCTCGAAAGCTGGCTCAAGAGCTACCGGCCCGACGAGCTGTTCGACGAGAACGGCCGGCTGCGCACGGAGCTGAAAGCGCTGGCGCCGCAGGGCACGCGGCGCATGGGCGCGAACCCGCACGCCAACGGCGGCCTGCGTCTGCGCGGTTTGAAGCTGCCGGACTGCCGCGCGTTCGCAGTGGCGGTGCCGGCGCCCGGCGCGGCGCAGGCCGAATCGACGCGCGTGATGGGCCAGTACCTGCGCGAGGTGATGCGGCTCAACGCCGAGCATCGCAACTTCCGCGTCTTCGGTCCGGACGAAACCGCGTCGAACCGGCTCGGCGCGCTGTTCGAGGTCACCGGCCGTGCATGGATGGAACGCACGGAACCGGACGACGATCACCTCGCCGCCGACGGCCGCGTAATGGAGATCCTGTCCGAGCACAGCTGCCAGGGCTGGCTCGAAGGCTATCTGCTGACCGGGCGTCACGGCCTGTTCTCATGCTATGAGGCCTTCATCCACATCGTCGACTCGATGTTCAACCAGCACGCGAAGTGGTTGAAGGTGTCGAAGGCCGTGCCGTGGCGGCGGCCCGTCGCATCACTGAACTATCTGCTGACATCGCACGTCTGGCGCCAGGACCACAACGGTTTCTCGCACCAGGACCCGGGGTTCATCGACCACGTCGTCAACAAGAAGGCCGACGTGATCCGCGTGTATCTGCCGCCGGACGCCAATACCTTGTTGTGCGTCACCGAGTGCTGCCTGCGCTCGCGCGATCTCGTCAACGTCGTCGTCGCCGGCAAGCAGCCGCAGCCGCAGTGGCTCGGGATGGATGCTGCGATCAAGCACTGCACCGCGGGCATAGGCATCTGGGACTGGGCGAGCAACGACGACGGCGATCCGGACCTGGTCATGGCCTGCGCCGGCGACGCGCCGACGCTGGAGACGCTGGCCGCGGTGCAGATCCTGCGCGAGCACCGACCGGAGCTGAAAATCCGTGTCGTCAACGTCGTCGACCTGATGACCCTGCAGCCCAGGGAGGAGCACCCGCACGGCCTGTCCGACCGCGACTTCGACACGATCTTCACGACCGACAAGCCGATCCTGTTCGCCTATCACGGCTACCCGTGGCTGGTCCACCGGCTGACTTACCGGCGAACCAACCACGGCAACCTGCACGTGCGCGGCTACAAGGAGGAAGGCACGACAACGACGCCTTTCGACATGCTGGTGCGCAACGACATGGATCGCTTCCATCTGGTCTGCGACGCGATCGACCGCGTGCCGGCACTGGGCTCGCGCGCGGCAAGCCTGCGCCAGGCAATGCGCGACCGGCTGATCGAGCACCGCGCGTACATCACCGAACACGGCGAGGACCCGCCGGACATCCGGGACTGGACATGGACAGCCTGAGCACCAAGCCCCTGCGCCGGCTGCAGGCGCTCGGCCAGAGCGTCTGGCTCGACGATCTGTCGCGCGGGCTGATCGAGTCCGGCGCGCTCGCGCAGATGATCCGCGACGACGGCATCAGCGGCGTGACCACCAACCCGGCGATCCTGCACCACGCCATCACCAGCGGGTCCGATTACGATGCGGGGATTCGTACGGCGCCCGCCGGGGCATCGGCGGAGCAACTCTACGAGTGGCTGGTGCTGGATGATGTCGGCCGCGCCGCAGACCTGCTGCGGCCGGTGTATGAGCGCACGCACGGCCACGACGGCTACGTGAGCCTCGAGGTCTCGCCGCGGCTCGCGCGCGATACCGGGCGGACGGTCGCCGAGGCGCGGCGGCTGTTCGCGAAACTTGCACGGCCCAACGTCATGATCAAAGTTCCCGGCACGCGCGAGGGCCTGCCGGCGATCCGCGCGCTCATTGCGGACGGCATCCACGTCAACGCGACGCTGCTGTTCAGCGCCGAGCGTTGCGCCGAAGTGGCGGAGGCCTGGATGGCCGGGCTTGAAGACCGCGCCGCAGCCGGGCACCCGCTCGACACGGTGCACTCGGTCGCCAGCTTCTTCGTGAGCCGCATCGACACCGCGGTGGACCGGCGGCTCGACGCGCTTGGGTCCGAGGTCCGCGATTTGCGCGGCCTGGCCGCCGTGGCCTGCGCGCAACTGGCGCACTCGAGCCGCTGCGAAATCGCCGCGAGCCCGCGCTGGCGGCGGCTGATCGATCAGGGCGCAGTGCCGCAGCGGCTGCTGTGGGCCAGCACCGGGACGAAAGATCCGGTCTACCCGGACGTGAAGTATGTGGACGCGCTGATCGGCCCCGATACCGTCACCACCGTGCCGCTCGCCACGCTCGCGGCCTATCGCGACCACGGCGATCCGGCGCCGCGCCTCGAAGCGGCAGCCGACGCACCCACGCTGCTTCGCAAGCTCGGAGCGCTTGGTATCCGCCTCGACGAAATCGCGCTGCAGCTCGAGGCCGAGGGCATCCGCAAGTTCGTCGAGCCCTTCGAGCACTTGCTGTCGGCGCTTGCCGCCACCCGTGGAACTACCGGAGCCCTGTCATGAACATTGCAGCCCGCACGAACCCACCGCAAGACGAGGCAGGGAGACCTCGGCCGGAACCGCCATGCAGCGAGCGCTATCCGTGGTGGGCCGACTCACTCCCCGCCGGCGCGCACAACCGCGAGTCCCGCCGCGACCTGATGTCGAACATCTTCGCCATGGTGCTCGCCGGCGGTCGCGGCACCCGCCTGGAAGGGCTGACCGCAAGGCGCGCAAAGCCGGCCGTACCGATCGGCGGGCGCCACCGCATCATCGACTTCACCCTGTCCAACTGCGTGAACTCCGGCCTCGCCCATATCGGCGTGCTGACGCAGTACATGGCGCAGTCGCTCACACCCCACCTGTCGGCGTGGAACCGCATGTCGCGCAACGCCGAGGTGATGACGCTGCCGGCAGGCGCGGGACAGGAATACGCCGGCACGGCGGATGCCGTGCATCAGAACCGCAATCTGATCCTGCAGCTGTCGCCCGCGCAGGTGCTGGTGCTGGCGGCCGATCACGTCTACCAGATGGACTACGCGCAGATGCTGCAAGAGCACCGGCAGCGAGGCGCGCAGGTGACGGTGGGATGCATCGAGGTCCCGGTATCCGCCGCGCGCAACTTCGGGGTGATGGAGGTCGACGAGGCCGGATGGATTACCGCGTTCGCCGAGAAGCCGGAATCGCCGCGCGCCATTCCGGGGCGGCCTGGCGTCGTGCTCGCGTCGATGGGCATCTACCTGTTCGAGACCGGCTTCCTGCTGAAGCTTCTGGCCGAGGACGCGACGCGTCCGCACTCCGTCCACGACTTCGGCCGCAACGTCATCCCGGGCGCTCTCGCGGACGCACGCGCCTATGCGCACCGGCTTCGCTACATCCGGCGTCCGTGGACCGACGGCTACTGGCGCGATGTCGGTACCGTCGACGCCTACTGGGAGACGAGCCTGGAGCTGTCCGGCACGAGCGCGCCCCTGGATCTCGACGATCCGGCATGGCCGATCCACAGCCCGCCGCTCGACGCAACGGAGCAGCGGCGCGATCGCCGCTCGGACTCAAGCATCGCCAATGACGCCGACGTGCGGCGCTCCGTCCTGTTTCCCGGCGTCCACATCGGCGCGGGCGTGTGGCTCGACGGGTGTATCGCCTTGCCGGGCGCACGCATCGCCGCCGGCTGCCGGGTCCGCAACGCGATCATCGACGAGAACTGTCGCTTGCCGCCGGGCACGGTGATCGGCATGGACCTCGATGCCGATCGACGGCGCTACCCGGTGACGCCCAACGGCGTCGTGCTGGTGGCGCAGTAGCCGGCGACTCCCCATGAACGACGCACGCCGATCTGTCCTCGACCCGGGCGGCGCGGCGCCGCCCTGGCACGCGCTGCCGGCGCACGAAGCACTTGCCCGCACCGCATCTTCCGCCGACGGCCTGTCGCGCACGCAGGCGCAGCAGCGCCTCGCCGAATGCGGGCCGAACATTCTTCCCGCCCAGCCGGCGCCGGGCTGGCTGGCGATCGGCCTGCGGCAGCTCAAGAGCCCGCTCATCTACGTGCTGCTCGCCGCCGCCGTCGTGTCCTCCGCGCTCGGCGACGTGACGGATGCCGCCTTCATCGGCATCGTCCTGCTGGTGAACTCCGTGATCGGCGGCTGGCAGGAATGGCGCGCCGAAAGGCAAAGCCAGAGCCTGCAGAAACTGCTGCGCATCCGCGCGAACGCGCTGCGCGACGGCGAGAGGGTCGAGCTCGATGCGGCCGAGCTCGTGCCCGGCGACATCGTCGGACTCGAAAGCGGGCAGCTGGTGCCAGCGGACCTGCGCCTGCTCAGCACGCACGGCCTGGAGATCGCGGAAGCCGCGCTGACCGGCGAGTCGCTGGCGGTGCTCAAGGACGCTGCCGCGATGAGTGCCGCGGCTGCGGCGCTCGCCGAGCGCCCCACTATGGCCCACGCCGGGTCGTTGGTCGCGCGCGGCCGCGGGCTGGGCGTGGTCGTCGCCACGGGCGCGGCGACCGCAATCGGCCGGCTGGCGATCGCAATGAGCGGCACCCAGAGCGGTCAGCCGCCCCTGGTCCAGCGCATGGAGCGCTTTAGCCGCACGATCGCGATCATCGTGCTGATCGCCGCGGCGCTCATCGGCGCGGTCGGCGTGTGGGTGCATGGAGACGGCCTCGCGACCATGTTCGTCTTCGCCGTCGCGCTGGCGGTGTCGGCAATCCCCGAAGGCCTGCCGGTCGCGCTGACGGTCGCGCTGGCCATCGCCGCGCGCCGCATGGCCGCACGCGGCGCGATCGTGCGCCGCCTGCCGGCCGTCGAGGGGCTGGGCAGCTGCACGCTGATCGCCAGCGACAAGACCGGCACGCTCACCTGCAACGAGCTGACCGCGCGCGAAATCTGGCTGCCGGACGAGACGCGTTACGCCGTCACCGGCTCGGGCTACGCGCCCGTGGGCGAAATCGCCGGCGCCCCCGGTGCCGGTCTGCGTCGTGCGCTCGAAATCGCCGCCGCCTGCAACGAGGCCGACCTGCATCGTCGCGACGCCGACTGGACCTGGCGCGGCGATCCGACCGACATCGCGCTGCTCGCGCTCGCGGAGAAGGGCGGCGTCGGCCGCGAGCCGCTGCTGGTCGAGCGGCCGCAGGTCAACGAGATTCCCTACGAGCCCGAGCGGCGCTTCGCCGCGAGCTGGCATGCGTTCGACGGGGCAACGTGGATCGCCGTCAAGGGCGCACCCGAGCGCGTGCTGCAGATGTGCACGAATGCGCCGGCAGAACGCATCCTGCAGGCGGCCGAAGAGATGGCGCAGCGCGGGCTGCGCGTGCTCGCGCTTGCCAGCGGCGTGACGGCGCGCGGTGTCGCTCCGCAGGAGACGCCTGCAGAACCACACGATCTGGAGTTTGCCGGCCTCGTCGGCCTGATCGATCCGCTGCGGCCGGAAGTGCGCGACGCGGTGCGTCGCTGCGCGGCCGCCGGCATCCGCGTCGTGATGGTAACCGGGGATCACCCGACAACGGCGCTGGCGATCGCGCGCGAGCTCGGTATCGCCGTGCAGCCGCAGGACGTGATTCACGGCAGCGCGCTGCAGGCAGACTCGCCGGACGCATTGATCCAGGCCATCACGCGCGGACGCGTGTTTGCGCGCGTGACCCCGGAGCAGAAGCTCGCGCTGGTTGAAGCCGCCCAGCGCGCCGGGCATTTCGTCGCCGTGACCGGCGACGGCGTCAACGACGCACCGGCGCTTCGCCGCGCCAACATCGGCGTGGCCATGGGCCGCGGCGGCACCGATGTCGCGCGCGAGGCGTCCGACCTCGTGCTCAGCGACGACAACTTCGCCACGATCGTCGCCGGCGTCGAGGAAGGCCGTATCGCCTATCAGAACATCCGCAACGTCGTCTACCTGCTCACCGCAGCCGGGGCTGCCGAAGTGCTCACGGTCGGCCTGGCGGTCATGATCGGGCTGCCGATCCCGCTGCTGCCGGTGCAACTGCTGTGGCTGAATCTCGTCACCAACGGCATCCAGGATGTGGCGCTCGCCTTCGAGCGCGGGCGCGGCGACGAGCTCGGCGCGCCGCCGCGGCGCCCGGACGATCCGATCTTCGACCGCCTCATGATCGAACGCGGACTGCTCGCCGGAACCTGGATGGCGGCGCTCGGCTTCGGCGCTTTCGCGCTGCTGCTGCAATTCGAGGTGCCGGTCGATCAGGCCCGCAACACGCTGCTGCTGCTGATGGTGCTGATGCAGAACGTGGACGCGTTCAACGCCCGTTCGGAGACGCGCTCGGCATTTTCGATCCCGCTGCGCAACAACCCCCTCCTCGCCGTCGGCGTCACCGTCGCGCTCGCGATCCACGTGATTGCCATGTCCCTGCCGCTGATGCAGCGCGTGCTGCGCATCGAGCCGGTCGCGCTCGGCGGCTGGATCGTGTTGCCGTTGCTGGCACTGAGCCTGCTCGCGGTCATGGAGCTGCACAAGCGCCTCTGGGCGCACCGCGGGCGAGCACGATTGGCGCCGGCGACCTCGCCCTGAACGGCATGAGCGCGCCACGCGCACTGATCATCGCCTGGCGGCTGCTGCGCCTGGCGCTGGTCATCGCGCGCGAGCACCGGCACGCGCCCGAGGCCGCTGCGGCCGCGCTGCGCGACACGCCGGCCGCGCTGGGCGCAACCTTCGTCAAGCTCGGCCAAGGGCTGAGCCAGCGCCTCGACCTGCTGCCCGCGCCGTATACGCAGGCGCTGGCCGCGCTGCAGGACCGCGTGCCGCCGTTTCCGGCGGCGGCTGCGCGCGCCACGGTCGAGGCCGCGTTCGGCCAGCCGCTCGACGCGCTGTTCGCGGAGTTCGACGACACGCCGCTGGCGGCCGCGTCGTTGGCACAGGTGCACCGTGCCACTCTGGCGGACGGCACCGCCGTCGTCGTCAAGGTGCGGCGGCCGCGGTTGCGTGCGGAAGTCGAGCACGATCTGCGTTGGCTGCGCCGCGTCGTGCGCGCGGCGATGCTACTGTGGCCACCGTTCGCGCACTGGCGTCCACTCGACCTCGTCGACGAGATCGCCGCGCAGTTGCGGCGCGAGATCGACTTCCGCGTCGAGGCCGCCAACATGCGCCGCATGCAGCGCGTGCTCGCCGCGGTTCCCGGCGTGCACGTGCCGACCGTGGTCGAGCCGCTGGTACACGAGGACGTGCTGGTGCAGACGCTCAGCGTAGGGCGTCCGATCGCCAGCGCGTACGGCACCGACGACGGCAAGCGCTTGGCCGGACTTCTGCTCGACGCCTATTTGCAGCAGCTGTTTGGCGTCGGCTTCTTCCATGGCGATCCGCACCCGGGCAATGCCTTCGTGATGGCCGACGGGGGCCTGTGCCTGCACGACTTCGGCGTCATCGGCTACCTGGACCGCCATGCGCGCCACGCCCTGGCGCAGGCGCTGCACGGCGTGGCCGGCTGCGACGCCCCGTCGGTGCTGACCGCGGCCGTCGAGCTGGGTCTGCTCGACGTGCCGCCGGACCGGCGCGATGTGATCGCCATGGTCGACCTGATCCTCGCCGAGTTCGCGACCAAGCCGCTGGCCGAATCGTCGGCAGCGCAGGTGCTGCTGCGCATCGCGCGGCTGGACTCGCGCCAGCACCTGCTGCTGCCGCGCAACCTGATCCTGCTGCTGCGCACGCTGATGCTGCTCGAAGGCCTTATGCGCGCACTGGACCCGGGCTTCGCGTTGCCCGCCGAGCCGCAGGCACGCAGCGGCAAGGTCGCGGAGCTGCTACAGCCGGGTCACCGTGCCGGCGCCGCAAGCCGCGCGCCAGATCGCCCGACAGCGGCCGGCGCTGCTCGCGCGCTGGCTGCGTGAACTGGAAGAAGGCCGGGCTCGCGACAAGCCCGTCTCCGCTGACCGGGAACCCGACCGTCACGAGCCGGACGGCGCGCGCAGCATCGCCGCCGCGCTGGTGGCGTTGGGCCTGTACGTGGCAGGTGCGGCGGCGCTGTTCGTCCCCGAAATGCCGCGGCCTGGCGGCTGGCCGGTGCTGCATTGCTGCTGCTCGCACTCGCGCTGCTGGTGAGCCTGCGTGCGCTGCGCAGCGCTGACGGCGGGGCGGTAGCCGGAAGCCGGCCGCTGTCGCAAAACGCCTCAAAACACGCGGACGGCGCCTTGAATCAGACGCTCGGTGAGTCCGCCGACGTCGGCGAGGCGCTCGCGCGCGATTGCCACTGCACGCTCGCGCGCGGCTTCGAACACGGACTCGGCCGCCGCCAACTCCAGGACCACCAGCGCGGGGCTTTCGACCGGCTGGCCGATCGTGGACAGGACCTGTACCGCCGCTCCGGCGACGCCGGGCACGTCCATGCAGAGGGCGCGTGCGAGTTCCAGCGCCAGCACGTTGTAGAGCTTGCCGACGTGCACGATGGCGTTCTTGCCGGCGGAAGCCTCCAGCGACATCGTGCGCAAGGGCGTAATCAGGCCGTTGACGCGGTTGCCGCGCCCCACTTGCCCGTCGTCGCCGTGCTCTGCTGACAATCCCGTCACGGTCAGGTAGAGCCCGCTCTCGTCGCGTGCAGCAGGATCGTCCAGTGCGTTGAACACGAGCGCACCGCTCACGCCGGTTGCGGCGCGTACATGTTCCCGCATAGCCTGCTTCACGTCGAAGTAGTGAGCGACGTTTTCAACGGCGCGGTCGACCAACGCCAGGGCGACGGTAACGCGGATGTCGTCACCGACGCGCGCGCCCATGATCTTGTAGTCGTCGCCGGCCGCGGGAAATACGCGGCGGAAGTCGTCCAAGCGCAACACCTCGGCGATGTCGAGCACGGTGCGCTCCAGGCGCGAGTAGGGCGCGTAGCCGGCACCGAAGGAGGTGTCGTTGGCCAGGTGCACCGCCGTGCCGTCGATGACGCGGCGCAGGTTGGGACTGCCGCTGCGCACCGCGGACTCCACGGTGAAGGTCGCCGGATTGCAGCGCAGATGCGCGCGCAGATAGTCCAGGGCCGCGGCGCGGACCAAGTCCTCGATCGCCACATCCGGCAACGCGGTCGCACGTCCGCAGACGATCAGCCGCAGGGGCACGATGAGCCGGCCGCCCCCAAAGCGCGGCGCGCTCTCGCCGCCGACGAGCAGCGCCTTGTCGACGTTGTAGTGCTGCACCGCACCGTACGCGCTCAGGTACGCACGGCAAAGCGCACGCGAAACCGCCTCGGCGACGCCGTCACAGATGCTGTCCGGATGGCCGACGCCCTTGTGCTCGCAGATTTCCACGGCCATGCCGCCGGTCAGTCCGGGGTCGCGGCGCGTCACCACGAAACGTGTGTCGGGAGCAATCATCACTGGTTTCAAGTATGCGCCGCGCCGCGGGCATTGAGCTGGCTCATACCGCTATCCCCGCCGCGGCGTGGCCGGTTTGAGCGGCCCGCGCGCTTTGCCCATCGTTGCCTCATGTGGACCGGAACCGCGGTGTTGCGCCCCGGATGGGTCGCCGGCAGCTTCCTGCTGCGCAGTGTCTGGATGCCCGAACCGCGGCTGTGGCCGGCACAGGCCGCTGTGGGCGCAGGTTCTGGCAGTGGACGCGGTGCTCAACCTGAGCCTCTACGCAATGCATTGCTGGAGTCACGTTAAGCTGCGCGCCGGCGACGTCGGCCTGCGCGACCGCGACTTCCCGCAGGACTACGCCGGGCAGTTCGTCTGGCCGTTCCGGCGGGCGCAGAGCGTGAGCCAAGCGCAGCGGTCGCCGGCGGCGCAACCCTGCGATTAAAGCCCGAGCCGCTGACTAAAGGACAACCGCCAGGTTCGGCAACTCGTTGCGGCTGCTGCCACTGGCAGGAAACTGATCGACCAGATGTCGCGTGACTGCGCGGATGCCGCCGAGCGCACCGCCCGCGTAGTCCGCCTGCCTGAATGCCACTTCCATCTGCCGGCAGATCCGCTCCCATTCCGCGGTGCCCAGCTTCGCGTGAATGCCGCGATCCGCGACGATTTCCACGTCCCGGTCCGCGAGCAGCAGGTAGATCAGCACGCCGCAGTTGTGCTCAGTATCCCAGACGCGCAACAGCGAGAACAGCTCGATGGCGCGCTCACGCGCGGTCTGCCCGCGGAACAGCGGAGCGCCGTCCAGCGCACCTTCCACTACGAAGCGGATCTGTCCGGCGTGCGTCGCTTCGCTGGCCTCGATCTCCTGCTCGATCGCCAGCAGCGCGGCGCGCGGAAACGCCCGCTCAAGCTGCCAGCGGGTCAGGAGCAAGTGCCGAAAGACGCGCGGAACACTCATGGTCACCACCGGCCCGACGCGCCGCCGCCCCCGAATCCGCCGCCGCCACCGCGGAAACCGCCGCCCAGGCCACTACCGAAGCCGCCGTGGCGGCGGCCATGGTGACCGTGCATGCCATGACCGCCCAAACCGCTCATCGATGTCAGCACGAAGGTGATGAGCGCGACACCCAGCCCCGCGGCCAGCGCGCCAGCGACTAACCAAGTGATCAGTCCGACGACCCCGGCCGCTGCAAGCGCGCCGGGCATCCGGCCCAGCCAGGAGCGCAAGGCCGCACTCGTAACCAGCGCGACGATCAGAATGAGCGGGACCCACTGCGGCAAGTCGGTATCCCCTTGGCCCGGCGTGGCGGCGGGTGCTGGCAGGGGCTCTCCGTCGACCACGCGGATCATCCGGTCCACACCTTCGGTGATGCCCGCGTAGTAACCGCCTTCGCGCAAGCGCGGCACGATCACCTCGCTGATGATGCGCTTGCTGACGGCATCACTGAGTGCGCCCTCCAGGCCGTAACCGACCTCGATGCGCAGCGCGCGATCGTCTTTGGCGATCAGCAGAATGGCGCCGTCGTCGACCTTCTTGCGCCCGAGTTTCCATTGCTCCGCCACGCGCAGGGCGTACTGCTCGATGCTTTCAGGCTGCGTGCTCGCAACGAGCACGACGGCGATCTGGCTTCCCTTTCTTTCCTCGAAGCGGCGCAGCGTCTGCTCCAGCGCCTGAATCTGGCTCGGCGTGAGCGTCGCGGTCTGATCGGTCACACGGCCCGTCAGCGGCGGCACCGGCAGCTCCGCCCGCGCCATAAACGGCGTGCAGACTGCAAGCAGCAGGAGCAGGGCTTTGATCATGGCGTCCACGCGCCGCACTGCGCCGCGTCAGCTCTGCGGCTCGGCAGGCGCGAACTGAACCTCGGGTGGCCGCGCCAGCTCTGCCTCGTTCTCGACCGTGAAAGTCGGCTTGGCCTGATAGCCGAACGCCATCGCGGTGAGATTGCTGGGGAAGCTGCGGATGGTCACGTTGTAATCCCGCACCGCCTGGATGTAGCGGTTGCGCGCCACGGTGATGCGGTTCTCGGTACCTTCAAGCTGCGCCTGAAGATCGCGGAAAGCGCCGTCAGACTTGAGCTGCGGATAGTTCTCGGAAACCACCAGCAGGCGCGACAATGCGCCGGTCAGCTCACCCTGCGCTTGCTGGAAGCGCGCGAGGGCCTGCGGATCGTCGATCGACTCGGACGTGACGCGGATGCTGCCGACCTTGGCGCGCGCGTTGGTGACTTCCGTCAGCACCCGCTCCTCCTGGGCCGCGTAACCCTTCACCGTATTGACCAGATTCGGCACCAGATCGGCCCGGCGCTGGTACTGATTGAGCACTTCCGACCATGCGGCCTTGATCTGCTCATCCTGGCCCTGCAGCGTGTTGTATCCGCAGCCGGACAACAGCAGCGTGAGCAGTCCGGCCAGGGCCCAGGGAACGCAACGCCGCAGTGCAACGGGCATGAGATTCTCCGTCATGTGGGCCATCACCGCAGGCCACTCTCATACGTTACCACTGTGACCGCGACGCTGCGTTGACGCGAGTCAAGCGCGACTGCACCGCCCGACATCACGCGGCACAACGGTCATGCACGCGCACCAACATCGCAGATGTGGCGGACCGGCCTGACTGGCTCTGTTCATGGCGGCTCGGAGATCGTGCCCGCCACCGGCGCCACCCGTGCAACCGCGTAAAGCCGAGCAGGCAGACCGACAGACAGGAAGAAGCCGAACGCCGTCAGCGCCGCCGTCAATACGAACGGTGCGCCCGGCAGCAGGGAAATGTTGAACAGCAGTCCCCCCACCGCCGAGCCGGTGGTCTGGCCCAGGCTCGCGGCGGCGGTCTGCCGGCCGAGCTGGGCGCCTTGCGCGCCGCCCGCAAGAGTCGAGATCCAGTAGGTCAGGATCGGCGACAGCACGCCCGCGCTGGCTGCGACCACACCGACCGCGATCAGCAGGCCGGTGAAGTTCCATGCCATCGGCACGAGCAGCAGACCGCCGCCAAGCATGATCGTCGCCGGTGCGATCAGCCAGCGCGTGTGCGCCGGCTTGACCCGGGGCGAGAACACCAGCGCCTGCGCCACGAGCATCACCAGACTGCACTCCATGAACATCGTCGCGATCTGGTAGGGGCTCAGACCCAGCTCGCGCCGGCCGCGCAGCGCCAGGCCGACCTCGAACACGCCGACTGCCGCGGCAGCGATGAATCCCAGCGCGAGCAGCACGCGGATGCTGGAGGCAGCGCCGCGCGCTGCCTCCAGGCTGCCGGATTCGGCTCGACCCGTCGCGGTCCGCGGCAGGCGCAGCGCCACCGCCGCCGCGGCCAGCAGCGCCAGCACGGCCACGGCGGCGCGCGGCGCAAGCAGTGCCGCCGCCGCGCCGCTGAGTCCCAGCACACCGTTGGCGAGGCTGCCTGAAAACACGCCCAGCATCGGACCCAGTAGAAAGCCGGCGACACTGGCGATGCTGAGCAGCGTCAGACGGCGCGCGCGCATGGTGTCGTCCTTGACCAGCTCGCCGACTGCGGCCGAAGCGACCGGCGTGACCGAGGCGCTGAACGCCCCGCTGAGGAGGCGCTCGGCGTAGAACAGCGCAAGGCTGCCGCCGAAAGCCAGCAGCAGCGTCGCCGCGACGTAGCCGACCAGACCGATCATCAGGATCGGCCGGCGCCCGTACCGATCGGACAGCCGCCCCCAGAGCGGTGCGAAAACGAACAGCGCGAGCGTGTATGCGGCGGCCAGCAGCCCGGTGTGGCGGGAGACGAAAGCCTCGCCGGTCGCCGCCCCGCCCAGGGCCGCGACGCTGTCCGGCAGCACAGGCAGCACCACGCCATAGCCGGCGGAGACGCTGAACGTGGCCAGCATCAGTGCCAGCAGTGCATCGACCGGTATGGCGCTTGGGCGCGCCTCGTGCACGGGAATCACCTCACAGATGCGATAGCACGGCCAGACTGCCGGCGGCGAGCGCGTAGCGCTGCCGATCGGGCAGCGGCCGCAGGTCGTCCAGCGCGCAGATGTCGCCCGGCGGCGCTTGTCCGGTATCGGCCTCCAGCCGCCACGGCGCATCGGGCAGATGGAAGTCGGCCGGCCGATCGCTGGCGTTGAACAGCAGACACAGCATGCCGGGCTCAGCGCATTCCCGCACGCGGCAGCCGAAGGCGCGGGTGGGTCCGTCCCAGTCCGGCGCATGGCCCTGCGGGCCGAACCAGTCCAGTTCCTCTGCGCGGTAAAAGGCATCGTTGCGCAGACACGGATGGCGCTGGCGCAGCGCGATCAGCCCACGTACGAAGCGCAGTACCTCGCCGTTCTCTTCAACGAGCCGCCAGTCGTACCAGGACAGTGCGTTGTCCTGACACCAGGGGTTGTTGTTGCCGGCCTGGCTGCGACGGAACTCGTCGCCGCCGAGCAGCATCGGCACGCCGCGGGCGAGCAGCAGCGTAGCCAACAGGTTCTTGATCTGCCGCAACCGCCCGGCGTCAATGGCGGCATCGATGGTCGGTCCCTCGACGCCGTGGTTCATGCTGAAGTTCTCGTCGGCGCCGTCGCGGTTACCCTCGCCATTGGCCTCGTTGTGCTTGCGCGCGTAGCTGACGAGGTCGTTGAGCGTGAAGCCATCGTGGCAGGTGACGAAGTTGACGCTGTTGAGCGGCGCCTTGCCGCTGTGCTGATACAGATCGGCGCTGCCACACAGCCGTGAGGCGAACGCACCGGTCATGCCCGCGTCGCCGCGCCAGAAGCGCCGCACGTCGTCGCGAAACCTTCCGTTCCACTCGGCCCAGCGTACGCCCGGAAAGCGGCCGACCTGGTAGGCGCCGCCGGCGTCCCAGGCCTCGGCGATCAGCTTCACGTCGCGCAGGATCGGATCCTCGGCGATGCGCTCGAGCAGCGGCGCATCGGCCATCAGCCGGCCCTCGCGATCGCGGCCGAGAATCGAGGCGAGGTCAAAACGAAAGCCGTCGACCTGCATCTCCGCGGCCCAGTAGCGCAGGCAGTCGATGATGAAGTCGCGCACGACCGGATGGCTGCAGTTCAGCGTGTTGCCGCAGCCGGAAAAGTTCTCGTAGCGGCGCCGGTCGGCGCCGAGCAGGTAGTAGATCGCGTTGTCGAGCCCGCGAAAGCTGAACAAGGGTCCGCGCTCGTCGCCCTCCGCGGTGTGATTGAAAACCACGTCGAGGATCACTTCGAGGCCGTTGCGATGCAGCTCGCGCACGAGGGTCTTGAACTCGTCGATCACGCTGCCCGGCGCGGCGTGTGCCGCGTAAGCCGGTTCCGGCGCAAAGAATGCGAGCGTGTCGTAGCCCCAGTAGTTGTGTCGACCGGCGTCTCCGCGATGGAAGGCCTGCACCGGCATCAGCTCGATCGCGGTGACGCCGAGTTCGCGAAGATACGGAATCCTGTCGATCACGCCCAGAAACGTCCCTGGGTGCCGGCTGGCTGACGAGGGATGGACGGTGAGGCCGCGCACGTGGCTCTCGTAGATGACGGTGTCGGACCAGAGCGTTCGCGGCCGCTGTGTCCCCTGCCAGTCGAAGCGCGACCGCAGGAGCAGACAGCGGCCGTCGCCCGGCGGCACGCCGGCGCCCCCACGGCCGGCGACGGCCCGGGCGTACGGATCAAGCAGACGCGCGTCGGCGTCAAATCGATGTCCGGCCTCCGGCGCCAACGGGCCGTGCACGCGGTAGGCATACGCCTGTCCCCAGCGCACACCTTCGGCCAGAGCGTGCCAGATGTCCCCGGTCCGGTGCTGCGCCGGGTCCAGATCGAGCGCCCACAGCGGATGCTGGTCAGCCGGATCCTCGAAGATCAGCAGTTCGACGCGTTCGGCGTGGCGGCTGAAGATGGCGAAGTTGAAGCCGTCGCAGCAGTCGTGCACGCCCAGCGGCAACGGGCTTCCCGGACGGGCATGAAAGCCGTGGTTCCGCCCTGCGCCCTGTGCCGTTGCGTACTCAGTGAGCGTGCTTTCCGCCACAACAGCCGCCCGCCGGCGCCTTGGGCGCCGCGTTGCCCGTCTGCGGGGCAGCCGTATCCTTGACGTCGGCCGCAGTGCCCTTCTCCTTGCAGCACCCGTGGTCGCCCTTGACGGCGGGTTTGGTCGGCGCCGTGCTCGAAGCGCGCTTACGTGAAAAGAAGCCCATCACTGTTCTCCACTGGGTGATCGTGTGGTTCATTCTGGATGCCGGCTGCGATTCCGGCATTGACCTGGGTCAAGCGCGGAAGCGGAGCTGTTCACCTGTCGCGTCGAGACCAAGCCGCTCCTTGTATCGCCTGCATCGCAGCGCCGCCGCTGCGTCATTTCCCGTCCGTTGCACAGCCCAGCGGCGGCACACCATCGCCTGCAGCGCCTGGGGCGCAGCCTGTTCCTTCATGCGATACAGAAGCCTCCCGGAGCAAATCCGGCAGCACCCGGTTCGGTATTGGGCGCCCAGCGCCGAACGCCGCGATGTTCGCGAGCGTGGTATCGGCGATCGCGGCGAGCGCCTCGCGGGTGAAGAACGCCTGGTGCGCGGTGACGACAACGTTGGGAAACGTCAGCAGGCGCTGGAACACATCGTCCGTCACCACGCTCGACGACAGATCTTCGTAGAACAGGTCGCCTTCCTGCTCGTAGACGTCCAGGCCGAGTGCGCCCAGATGGCCGGACTTGAGCGCGCCGATCACCGCCGCCGTATCGAGCAGGCCGCCGCGGGAGGTGTTGATCAGCATCGCGCCCGGTTTCATGCGCGCCAGCGCCTGCGCGCCGATCAGGTGATGGGTCTCGGGCGTCAGCGGGCAATGCAGCGAGACGATGTCGGCAGCCGCGAACAGCTCCGGCAGCGTCGCCAGGCTGGCGCCCTCGATGCAGGCGTCGCCGGCGCAGAACTGTGGATCGTGGACCAGCACCCGGCAGCCGAAGCCGAAGCCGAGCATGATCCGGACGAACACGCGGCCGATGCGCCCGGCGCCGACCACGCCGACAGTCTTGCCGTACAGGTCGAAGCCCTCGAGGCCGTCGATCAGGAAGTTATCGTCGCGCACGCGGTTGTAGGCGCGATGGAACTTACGGTTCAGCGTGAGCACGAGCCCCGCCGCGTGTTCGGCCACCGCGTGCGGCGCGTAGGCCGGCACGCGGACCACGGTGAGGCCAAGCCCGGCGGCGGCGCGCACGTCCACCTGGTTGAATCCGGCGCAGCGCAGCGCGATCAGCCGAGTGCCGCCGTCGGCGAGCCGGCGCAGCACGGATGCATCAAGGGTGTCGTTGACGAAGGTGCACACCGCTTCGTAGCCGGCCGCGAGCGACAGGGTTTCAGCGCCGAGTCGCGCCTCGACGAAGCTCAGGTCATGGCCGATGCGGGCGTTGGCAGCCGTGAACTCGCGGCGGTCGTAGGGACGGGCGCTGAAGAGCAACACGCGCATCGGCACTACCTCACGGGCTATCCAGCCGTGCTGTGTCGCGCACCATACGCCGCAGATCCGCGTATTCATCTTTAACGAGCAACGCGAACAGCTCGTGCAGCGGCGTCGTCTCGCTAAGATCCGCGAGCTGCTGGTATGTATCCTGCAGTTGGCTATGGAATGCCCTCGCCGCGTTCTCGGCGTCGTCCACCGACGCGCAGCACAGCAAGCAGCAGCGCATCGCCTCGAGTGGATCCGGCTGCGGCAAGTCCGGCACCTGGCGGAACCAGGTGTTGAGCACGGAAAAGCTCGCGGTTTTCGAGAAATCCTACGAGGCCCGCGCGCATCTCGTGCTCGTGCTGAGCGAGGTAGTCCGGCATCATCTTCAGGCGCGGTTCGGCGGCCGACTCGGAGAGGGACTCGTACTGGTGGCCCAGCGAGTCGTGAAAGCGGGCACATCCGGTGCGGATGAAACACAGGTAGAGACGATTCTCGGCCACAATCCGCGCTGGCTGCGCCTTCCCTATTGGAAACGGGACGGCCGCACCGCCTGGGTGCTCAAAGAAAGCCTGGATGGAGCGCCGATCACCGTCGGCGTGGTCGTCGAAGATGCCCGGATCGCGCAAGTGAACATGCTAACGTATGGTGCCCGGCACGGTCGGGACGTTACAAGACCCGGATTTCTGAAGCAGTTCGAGGGTGCATCACTTACCGGCCACGACCAGATCCTGGATAGCCCCGTTCGGGATACCGTGGGTATTGGACGCCCTGTAGATCTGATGGTCGGACTCGCGCGACTTGCGCTATATCATCTGACCGAGCAGATTCCACCGGCGGGCGGTTCCGGGGACGGGCGCGATTAGCCGGGTCTTCGAACCGCGCCTGCCACAAGCCGGCGAATAAGAGCCGCACTTGCGGCACGGAGGCCGGATTCGACCGGTTCAGAGCGCCGCCGGCCTCAGACAGGGGAGGTGGCTCCGAAATCCAGTGCCACACCACCCTGCCCATCAGGGCACACAGGGGATCGGGCGCGTTGGTCGATGCAAGCTCCGACCGCGCTTGAGCAGCGGTTTCCCCATACCGGAGCATCTCACCATCTGTAGCTTTGATAAGTTCCGCCCGGAGGTGCGACGCCTCCAGCCGCCGGCTCGACCTTCGGGATCATCGACGTGAAACACGCTGGTCGCGGAAGCGTGGGCGGCTCATGGGCTTCGCCTTGCGCTGCGGCACGTCCCGGTGCACCAGCGATCGATTGCAGGCGCCGAGGATGCGGTAGGGTGGCATATCGTCGCCGACCTTCTGCTTCAGGGTTGTCTCCACGTCGATGTCGGTGAGCACGCCGAAGCCGTCCTGCTTGAGCACCCTGTGATGACATCGACCGCATGCTCGAAGTCCATGGGGACCGTTGTGCCGAGACCGCGTTTCGCGGTCATGTGTCATTCCTCACCGATGCGCGCCTTCATGCCAAAGTGCCACTGGTTGCTCTTCTTGGTCTGATGCATGGCCGGATCGCCCGCCCGGTCGCGGTTCTTGGTCGACGGCGGGGCGGCGATCAGCCGCCGGTCAAACCGTGATCCTCCAGCCGGCGGCGGAACTTCAGCAGCGTGGTGGCATCCGGCGCCGCCTCGCAGGCCAGGTCGATGCCGACGAAGCGGCGGATTCACGCGGCGGTGATTGCCCAAGGCGCTTCTGCTCAGACAACAGGCAGGGGCAGCGGAGCAACAGAGCAGTGGCCACCGGGCTCGATTGGCCTGTGATGTTGGCACCACGGATGCTGTGCATTCAAGTCCTCCCGTACCAGGATGGAGAACTCCGCTGAGCTATTCCCAGGGGATGGGCCAGCACAAACGGCCTTCCCATGCGGAACAAACCGGGCGCGCGTCGGCCGCGGTTTGCTGACTGACGGCCTTTCGGCCGATGCCAATGCTGGCGACTCGCTCCCCTATCGCGGGTCGCCACCGATGGCCAATGAACCCCGGCAACTGAATCTCGGATCCCTGCGCAGCGCGATGTCGCTGACGCCGCACACGCACCACGCCTCGCGCATCTGGCACGGCCGTGCACCGACCGAGGGACGCCCCGGCATCATCGGGCTCAACGGCTTCATCAGTGCGATGAACAAGATGGAGCGCGGCGCCGATTCCGAAGGAGGGCCGTACAGTACGCAGTGATCGTATAAACGAAGTACGTACGGTACCGCGCGCACGGGGCCTTGCAGGACCTGCGGCTGCCCGAGCGCTTCCTGCGCTTGAAGGACGAGCAGCAGGCCGGCGCGCTGGTGGCGCTGCAACAAGTGGACGAGGCCCAGCGGCAGGCCGTGCTCGACGAGTGGGCGGCGCGCTGCGGCAACAGCGCGGTACGCAACCCGGCCGGCTACCTGTTCGGCATCGTCCAGAAGGCGATTGGCGGGGAGTTCAAGGCGTTGGCCGGGCAAGGCGATGCCCGCGCCATGTCCGGTCCGGCATCCGCCGTGTCAAAGGCCACCGGTCCGGAGCTCGTACAGGCTGACATCACGCGTCTGCGCTCGATGCTGGAGCGGCCATGCCGGCGGCACATCGCGCCATCCTCAACGGATGGTTGCAACAGAAGTCTTCCGATCGACCCGGACCGGGCAAGGAAGAGCCTGCCGGACGCTTGCCCGCGTATTCATTTTTGCGTACTTTGAATACGAAAACGGCAGCAGGAGCCAGACATGCCCCGGACTACGACCATGACGGTTCGCCTCAGCGGACCGCTGAGCGATTTCGTCGCCGCCAACGTGGGCGAGCATGGTGACTACGAGAACGTCAGCGAGTACATGCGAGACCTGATCCGCCGCGACAAGGAACGCAAGGAGCGGGAAGCCTTCGACCGGCTGCAGGCCGAGCTGACCCATGCCTTCGCCGCCCCGGAAACCTCATATCGTCCCCTGACCGCCGCCGACGTGATCACGCGCAACCAAGACTGACGGTTGTGGCCAAGGTTCTGGTCCAGGAGGCGGCGTCCTGGCGGCTGGACGAGATCTACCGCTACACGCGCGATCGCTGGGGCACCGAACAGGCCGATCGCTACATTGCCGGGCTGTTC
Organism: Immundisolibacter cernigliae; assembly: GCF_001697225.1. GTDB lineage: Bacteria > Pseudomonadota > Gammaproteobacteria > Immundisolibacterales > Immundisolibacteraceae > Immundisolibacter > Immundisolibacter cernigliae. The sequence goes on along the minus strand of NZ_CP014671.1, from coordinate 1,406,416 downwards.
GAAGCCTTCGACGGCATCGACACGCACCGGACATCGTCCAGACCCGTCCCGGCCGAGTTCGGTGTCGAAGGCTACTTCTTCCGCTATGAACGGCACTTCGTCTACTGGCGCCGACTCTCGAATGGCGACATCGGCATTGTGACCATCCTGCACGAGCGGATGCACCAGATCGACCGATTCCGGGACGATTTCGGCTCATGACCGGCTGTCATTTCATCAGGCTATCCCCAGGGGATAGCCAGCACACACGGCCTTCCGTGCGCAACAAACCGGGCGCGCGCGGGCTGCGGTTTGTTGACTGACGGCCTTCCGGCCGATGCCGATGCTGGCGACTCGTTCCCCTATCGCCGGTCGCACCCATGGCCAACGAATCCCTGCAACTGAATCTCGGGTCGCTGCGCAGCGCGATGTCGCTTACGCTGCACACGCACCACGCTTCGCGCATCTGGCACGGCCGCGCGCCGACCGAAGAACGCCCCGGCATCATCGGGCTCAACGGCTTCATCAGTGCGATGAACAGGATGAAGCGCGGCGCCGAGCAGGACGACCCGTACTCGGACTGGTGGATGTTGCGGATCGAGGACAAGCTCGCCGACACCAGGACCCGCCTGCAGACCCTGCGCGAACAGGTCGACCGGGCGCTGGCCGACGTGCCACCGGCGCTGTCGCTGGGCGAGAACCTGAACGTGCAGCCGGTGAAGCTGCCGCTGTTCGTGAATGCGCAGCTCGGCTTCATGGCGGTATACCTGCTGGCCGACTACGACGACCTGGCGCGCAAACTGATCCTGGCGCACCACACCGCGCTGATCGACCGCAGCACGTTGGAGCGCTGGCTCGATGAGGGCGCGCACGCGCTGCGCAGCCTGTTCTCGCTGGCCCAGCAGTACCGCTACTCGGGCACGACGCGCGACGACTTCGCGGCGAAGAACGCGGCGGCGCGAGCGGCGCTGGAGAAGTTCGGCGAGCTGCCGCAGGACGTGCTGGAAGGCACGCGCCGCTCGCGCTTCGCGCCACCGATCGCGCGGCGGACGACCAAGCCCGGCACGCCGCCTGCTGCGCCCGCCATCGAGCCCGATGCGCCGGCTCACACGAACGGCGCAGCCAATCCAGCGATGGGTAATGAGGGTGCTGACGCATGACGGCATCGCCCCCCATCAGCCACTCCACGCGCTTCGTGGCGCTGGAACAGGCGGACTTCCAGCGGCTGGAACACGCAGGGTACCTAAAAGGCCTTTTACAGCCTTTTAAGGGTAAGGGGAGTCTGGAGACCTGGGCCAGCCAGTGCGCGGCGCTGCGCGACGACGTGATTGGCCTGGCGCAGCGGCGCGTGCTGCCCCAGGCGCGCGCCTACCCCTTCAGTCTGCTCGACGTGCAACTGGCCCAGCAGGCCACTGGCGCAGGGACGATGTTCCTGCGCTGGCGCAACCTCGATCGTTCCAGTATGGGCGTTGCGTTGTGGGAAGCGCTGCTGACCGACCCCGCGACGCCGGCCTCGCTGATCGACGATCTGTACGCGATGGAGCTGCAGCGCATCGTGCTGAACATGCAGATCAGCCTGACCCACAGCATCGCTCGCCAAGCCCTGGAATGCGCCAACAAGGTCGCACTGGCCGAAGCAGCTTACCTGCGGCGTGTCCACGGGCACGCCGCGCCCATCCGCACCACCACCCCCAAGGAGTCACCATGAGCACGCACTTCGTCGGCGAGGGCAACATCGGTTCTGCGCCAGACTACCGCGAATTCCCGAACGGCAACGACGAGCCGCGCCGGCTGCTGCGCCTGAACGTCTATTTTGACAACCCGATCCCGACGAAGGACGGCGAGTACGAGGATCGCGGCGGCTTCTGGGCGCCGGTGGAGCTGTGGCACCGCGACGCCGAGCACTGGAAGACGCTGTACCAGAAAGGTATGCGGGTGCTGGTCGAGGGCCGCACGGTGCGCGACGAATGGGAGGACGCCGACGAGAACGAGCGCGTCACGTTCAAGGTCGAGGCCCGGCGCGTGGGCATCCTGCCGTACCGCATCGAGTCGGTGGCGCTGAGCGCCAAGCCGGCCGGCGGACAGTAATTCGCCCATCGCCACTCCCCCGAGGGCGGCTGTAGCAACCGTCATACGCCCGCGATGCACCAGCGAGCTATCCCCAGGGGATAGCTCCAAGGTCGTCCACGGCGTTCCAGCCGCCCTCCCGAAACGACGCTTTTGCTGGGCCAGCTCCTGCGGTCCATGCGCACCGCTGCGGCAACGGACCGCCTGCCGATCACAAAGCGGTGTCTGCACCAATCGGCTTCCTTGCTGCCGGCATCTTCTGGCCCCGCCAAGCTGACGCCCATCCGATGAACCGAACATTTCCAAGGAGGCTTCATGCGCGTGTTCCTGTGCGAGAAGCCCTCCCAGGGCAAGGACATCGCCCGTGTGCTGGGTGCCGGCCAACGCGGCAACGGCTGCTACAGCGGCGCGGGTGTCGTCGTGACCTGGTGCATCGGTCATCTGGTGGAGGCGGTTCCACCCGAAGGCTACGGCGAGCAATACAAGCGCTGGGCCATCGAGCAATTGCCCATTCTTCCTGAGCGTTGGCGTGTCGAGCCCAAGGCGGCGACCGCAGCGCAATTCAAGGTCGTGCAGCAGCTCGTCGCCAACGCGGGCGAGCTGGTGATTGCGACCGACGCCGACCGCGAGGGCGAGATGATCGCCCGCGAGATCATCGACCTATGCGGCTACCGCGGGCCGATTCAGCGCCTGTGGCTGTCGGCGCTCAACGATGCGTCGATCCGCAAGGCGCTGGATGCGCTCAAGCCGTCCGCCGAGACGCTGCCGCTGTATTTCTCCGCACTCGCCCGATCGCGCGCCGACTGGCTGATCGGGATGAACCTGAGCCGCCTGTTCACACTGCTGGGGCGCCAGGCCGGCTATAACGGCGTGCTGTCGGTGGGGCGCGTGCAGACGCCGACGCTGAAGTTGGTCGTCGATCGTGATCGCGAGATCGCACGGTACGTCTCCGTGCCGTATTGGGCCGTGGACGTGCTGCTATCCCATGCCGGCCACTCCTTCACCGCGAGCTGGATACCGCCCAAAGGCAGCACCGATGCAGCGAGTCGCTGCCTTCAGCAGCCGGTGGCGCAGCAGGCTGCGGATCGTATTCGCGCGGCACGCGATGCACAGGTCGTGTCGGTGGACATCGAGCGCGTGCGCGAGGCACCGCCGCTGCCGTTCGACCTGGGAACGCTCCAAGAAATGTGCTCCAAGCGGTTGGGGCTCGACGTGCAGGAGACGCTGGACATCGCCCAGGCACTGTATGAGGTACACAAGGCCACGACCTATCCACGCAGCGACGCGGGCTACCTGCCCGAAAGCATGTTGGCCGAGGTGCCGACGGTACTCGATGCTTTGCTTGCCACCGATCCCGGCCTGCACCCGCTGATCGACAAGCTCGACCGAACGCAACGCTCGCGTGCCTGGAACGACCGCAAGGTGACGGCCCACCACGGCATCATCCCCACGCTGGAGCCGGCCAAACTCTCGGCGATGAGCGACAAGGAGCTGGCCGTCTACCGACTGATCCGCGCCCATTACCTCGCGCAGTTCCTGCCACACCACGAATTCGATCGCACGGTGGCGCAGCTCGCTTGCGACGGCCAGTCGCTCGTGGCGGTGGGCAAGCAGATCGCCGTGATCGGCTGGCGCCAGGTATTGGCGACACCGGAGCCGGACGCTGCCGATGGCGAGGAAGCGCGGCGCAGCCAGGTGCTGCCGCCACTGGCGAGCGGATCGCGCTGCGGGGTCGAGCAGGTCGAGCTGAAGGCGTTGAAAACGCTGCCGCCGAAGCCCTACACCCAGGGCGAACTGGTCAAGGCAATGAAGGGTGTGGCCAAGCTGGTGGACGACCCGCGTCTGAAGCAGAAGCTGAAGGAGACGACGGGCATCGGCACCGAGGCCACGCGCGCCAGCACGATCAAGGGCCTGCTCGATCGCGGCTACCTGCTGAAGAAGGGCCGCGCCATCCGCGCGTCGGATGCGGCCTTCACGCTCATCGACGCCGTGCCGGCAGCCATCGCCGATCCCGGCATGACCGCCATCTGGGAGCAGGCGCTCGACCTGATCGAGGCCGGCCAGATGACGCTGGACACCTTCATCGCCAAGCAATCCGCCTGGGTGGCCCAGCTCGTGCAGCAGCATCGGGGCGCAACGCTTTCCATCACGCTGCCGCCGTCGCCGCCCTGCCCGCAGTGCGGCGCCCCGATGCGCCAGCGTACCGGCAAGAGCGGCGCGTTCTGGTCATGCAGCCGTCATCCGGACTGCAAGGGCGCGCTGCCGGTCGAGTCCTCGGCAAGCAAGCGCGGAGCGCCACGCAAGCGGCGCGCAGTACCCAAGGCGTCCTGACGCCTACGCATCCCTCTGCCACGCCGGCCGCTTTCCTGGCGGCGGGGCAAACGTCCCGCGTGTGGCGGGACTCCCCAGCGCGCGTCTCCTTCTGCAACGGTGTGCGCGTCCCGTCTGCCCATCACCGGGCGACGGGGCGAGAAGGTCATTGCTCCACGAATCGCGTCCGCCGCCATTCCCCTGATCGGTGTGACCCTGCCTCGGTCACGAGGGGCTTCCTGACGCCTTGCCGCCGCGCGAGCCGTGAGGAGGCCCCTTGGGCCGAGGGTGTTCCGTGCCGGTGCCCGCCGGCGAAACATCGGGCTCCCTTTGTGTGTGGATGCACGCCATATGTTTCCGGCCCCAGCCACGAAACGGGCCGGGTGCGATTGCTGACGCAGCGAACGGCTTTGACGACGGCCTGCACTGACGCAGCCCACAGGTGGTTTTCCTTCCTCTCCAGCCGAAGGCCCGCGTGGCCTTCGGCGCCCTGGTCTTTGCCTTGTCCCGTGACACGGGCCATTGCCCTTAAGCGGGCCGTCCGCGATTCGGTTTCCCCTGCGACGGCAGCCATGCTTCGCGCCCATCCTCACGCCATGCGTTGCTGACAGTCGTCAGCGGCATGCCCTGGCAGTCTCGGTCTTCAAGACTGCAGCGCGGTTCGCCGTGCTGACCGATCCAGTCCGCTTCGCATCGCCTACCGCGGACGTTCGTCGGCCTGGCGACGATGCACCTTTTTCGACCACCCGAGGGGAACTCCATCCCCTGCGGGATGCGTGCTCCCCGACCCACCTCACAGCACAGCGCCCTGGATACCGATGCCTGGACGCAGCGCGCTCACCCAGATTTCTCACCCTTCAAGGAGTTCTCTCATGAATCTGTCTTTGCCCGAAGACTGCTCGATCGGATGGCGCTGGAACAAGCGCATTTCGACGCTGCACCGCAGGCCTTCTTCAATGCCTGGAAGCGCGGCGCGCAGATCGCCGGCCCCGAGTGGTTCGGCGACGGCACACGCGAAGGTCTGCAGCGTGCCACCAGCAAGTGGGGCCTGCGGCCCAACATGCCGATGCTCAACGACGCCCTGGGCGTGCTGAGCAGCAGTCAACGCATGTTCCTGTCCGCGATGGTGAGCTTCTACAACGCCCGCGAGGGCGGCGCGATGCTCAAGCGTTGCGGCTTCGAGGGGCTGTCCGACTTCGGCGGTCTCGATCTGGAGCGGCGCAAGGTCATCGCCGACCTCACGCTGAACTACGACGGCTGGTGAGCCGCGCCTGGCAACCCACCGTCTTTTCATCCCACCCCACGAGGGACATGCGTCCCCGTTCGGGGCCATGTCCCTCCTTCTTTTCGCTGGAGCGGCCATGTCCCGAACCAGCATCTTCCACTGACCTGCACCGCCCGCCACCAGGGCGGCCCGACGCCGCGGCCGGCTGACCGGCTGCCACTTCATCCACCCGCTGGGGTTCGATCCCCGGCAGGGGATTGCCTCGGCCAGCCCCTGCTGGAGAAATCCCATGTCCCATTCCAACAACCCCTTCGTCCGCGGCTACGACGGCCTGTCCGCGCAGCGGCTGCTGGCGATTTCCTACGACGACGACTGCCCGCTGAGCTATCTGCCGCTGCACGTCTCGCAGTCGCATCTGCCCGACAACCAGGTCGAGCGCCATGCCTGCATCTTCTGCGACGACTTCGCGCTGATCACCGAGGGCCAGAACGTGCCGTCCGATCTGGACGCGCAGTGCCCCAGCCACGGCATCGCCCGAAACCTCGTCTACGCCGTCATGGCCGAAGAAGCCGGCAAGCCGCTGCACGTCGGCGATACCTACTCCGAGGAGGCCGCGCGCGAGGTGGTGCGCCGCCTGCGCTTCGAGACCGGCTTCTACAGCCGTGCCTGGGAAATCAGTTCGGCGCACATCACCGAGGAGGCCAGCCGCTATCTGGCCAAGCTGGCCGACATCGACACGCCGACCCGTTTCCTGTTCGTTGCCTTCCGCATTCCCTACAGCCCGGCGGTCGGCGTGAAGCTGATCGCCACGCCTTGGACGGACGAGAACCTGCAACAGGTCGAAGGCATCACCGCCGAGCGGTTGTGGCGGGAGCATCGCCGGAAAGGCATGCCGGAGTCCCTCGTCGAGGTGCTCCACCTGGCCGCGCTCGCCGACGTGCGCCTGCTGGTGTTCGATTCCGACGCGCCCGTGCTGAACGGGCTGACGCTCTACGACGAGTAACCCCCTCCTGACCCCCCAGCGGGGCTCTTCTTTTTCGCGGAACGCGGTGCCGGCGCATTGCCGATTCCCGGCGGACGGCCGCCGCCATGTGCCGCACGCTGGCCGCATGTTCGCTGGCGTTGCCGGCAGCATGCCCAGGCGGTCGAGACCTTCGAGACTGCGGCGCGGTTCGCCGTGCTGGTCGTTTCCTTCGCCGGACGCATGCCGCGTCCATCCACCCTCAAGGGACCGACCTCCCTTGCGGGGGGTCCCTTGGTTGCCACAAGGAGTCTCCCCATGGATACCCAAGCCATCCGTGCACAGATGCCAACGCTTGTCGTCGGTCATGTGCCTTCCAACGTCCGTTCGTTCAAGTTCAACATCTTCGACGGCCAGCCCAAGGTTTCGACGCTGGGCTTTCACATCGACCCGAAGCCTTTCGAGGGCAAGGTCATCGCCACCACCGACGAGGCCATCGTCGTCAAGACGGGGCGAGCCGAGTTCGCGGTGCTCGACCGGGCGCTCGTGACCGAGGTGCCCGAGGAAGGCACCAAGGTACAGGTCGAACCCTATGTCAGACGCCGCTTCGACGGTCAGCGGGCGGACACGCCCGAGGAGCACACCGAGTTCACCGGCGACGGCCAGCCCTACACGGTGAAGACGCTCGTGCTCGGTTCTGCGCCGGCGAAGCTACCGATCCCCGAGCCGCGCTGCCCCGAGCTGCAGGAGCTGATCCACCAACTGGAGCAGTTGCCCGCGCCCGATGGCTTCCGGCGCATCACCCACATGCTGGTGGATGCAGGTGCGCGGGACTTCAGCTGGGCCGATCCGCTGCCCGCCGACATCATCCGCACGCCGCCGGCCATCGGCTTCACCGTCGCCACGATGAAGTTCCAGGGTCGCGTCACCGTGCTGTACGAGCGTGGCCTCGACATCTACGCGGTGGAGCTGCGCCGCGACGGCGAGCCGATCGAACGGGTCGATGAGGTGTTCTTCGACACCCTCGGCGAGACGCTGGAACGGCTGATCGACGACGGGAGCTGGAGACGCATCCGCGTGCAGTGCCTGTCGGGTCGCAAGGCTGCCCGGCATTGACATTCCAGCAGCTTCCCGCCCTCGCGGCGGGAAGCCTCTCTTCCTGCCTCCCTGGAGATCACACCCATGACTGTTCGATTCAAAGGCACGGAGCTGCGGCCCGTGCTCGCCGAAGCGGTGGCGAATCAATGCCGCGTCATCCTGGTCAAGGATCAGGGCGTGTACTTCCTGGCCGAGCGCGGCGAGCGCCGGCCCGATGGTCGCCAGAAGACCATCGCCTATGCCGCCGGCTGCAACCCGGATGTCGATGCCTTAGACGACTGGTGGGGGCTGGCGCGCGTCGAGTTCGGCGGCGATGACTTTGGCGAGTTCTTCGATCCGCAGGAGGGCGTGTTTGCGCGCATCCTGCACAGCGAGGACGACCTCGACGTGTCCGCCACCGCGACACACCTGTCGCTGCTGGCGACTCCTTCCACGCCCGGCGGCAACTGACCGCCCATCCCTCGCCCCCGCTCCGGGGGCCGCTTTGTGCCCGGCAATGCGGACGGCCGCGCGTGCCGATTGCCGCTCGCATGTGCGCCGCCCTGGCGCCACGCTTCCGGCCATGTTCCGCTGACGTCCGTCAGCGACATGCCCAGGCAGCCACGATCTTCAAGGCTGCGACGCGGTTCCGACCGCGTTGATCACTCCAGTTCGCACCGGCATCCATGCGCGAACGGCCATCGGCTCTCGATGGCGATGCCACCAAGCTGTTCCATCGACCCACGCGGGGGTTCCACACCTTCCCCGCCTTGGGTCGGGTGTGTCTCCGCCTCATTGTTCTCAGGAGATTCACCATGACCACTTCCAACGAAAAATCCTACTTCGATCTGCACATCACCGGCCTCGGGTATCTCAATCGCATCCGCGAAGTGAAGCCCAAGAAAGGCGATGCATTCCTGGCCTGCGACATCGCGGCTCTGAACGGTCCCAGCGATGACGTCTCGTATGTGCGCTTCGACACGCGCGTATCGGGATCGGAAGCGCAGCACCTGGTGCGCCGCTGCATTCAGGCGGTCGACACCGAGAAGAAGGTGATGATCGGGTTCCGCCTGGGCGACCTGTGGACCGACACCTTCACCTACTCCAAGGGCAAGCGTGCCGGCGAGCAGGGGGTGAGCCTCAAGGCCCGCCTGCTGTTCGTCGGTTGGATCAAGGTCGACGGTCAGCTCGTTTACAAAGCCGAAGCCAAGGATGAAAAGACTGCTGCTTCGCGCGAGCCCGCCGCCCCGACCGTACCCGCGGCCGACGAGGCGGTTTCCGGCACTGGCACCGTCGAGGAGCCGGCGCTGGCCGAAACGGCCTGACCCACGAGGCCCCCTCACCGGGGCCTTGCTTTCCTTCTCTCCATCGAGACCCCGACCCATGCGGCCGGAGCCTCCCATTCATCATCGTAAGGAGCTGACCCATGATCACACTCCCTGGCCAGTTGGCCATCAGGACCATCCACGGCAGGAACGGCGACTTCAACGTCGGCCGCCTCGCCACTTCCATCGGCGAGTTCGTCATCAAGAACGCCGAGCTGGACCAGTACCGCGAAGGCAAGTACGAGGGCGATTTCGTCATCACCGAGATTCGTCCTTCCACGTACAACACCAGCGGCCGCATGGTCATCGAGATCCGCGCTCACCTGGGCGGAATGACGCTATCGAACATCGATCCTCTGAGCAGGGACGAAGCCAACCGGCTGAGCCCGCAAGAGGTCGATCCGATCGACGAGGAAGCGCAGACACCGGCGCCTGCCGTCGCCTCGACCCCCGTCGAAGCGAAGGCTCCGGCATCCAGCGATCCCCTGGTCGACACCGCACCGTTCGGCGCGGACGTTCCTCCCACGCCGGCTGCCACGCAGACGGCGCAGGATGAGGACGCCACGCTGTTCGGCGCGCTCTGGCCCTTGGGTGACATCGTGAAGCTCGATGCCACCGTCGATCGTCGTGTGCTGCGTCAACAGCGCGACCGTCTCGGTGTCCTGGGCTACGAGTTCGCTCCGCTGTCCCAGGACTGGCACCTGGTCTCAGCCTGATCCAGTCGTCGCCTCCGGCGACGTTTCAACCACCCGCCGGGGTACTTCCCTGGTGGGGAGTGCTCCGGCTTTTTTCACAGGAGAACTCCCATGGGCTGGTACTTCTCGCGGCAAACCCGCGACCAACTGATCCGTGAACTGATCCAACCGCAGGAGAGCGAACGCGCTCGCTCGGAGGTCATCGCCCACGCCCTGCGCGGCAATGTGCTGTGGTCCGTGGTGCGCGTGACCGCCAGGCAGGCGGGCGTGCTCGACGTCACCGAAGGCGAATCCACGACTTTCATCCGCTGCGACCTGCTGCAAGGCTCGGGTGGCGAATGGGGCCACAAGCCCCTGGATGAATCCATGCATCCCTACTACTACTCGTGCCCGCTGCGCTATCTCGACATGGCGCCCGTGCGATCCGGCGAGTGGCGTGAAGGGGTGCGCATCCATCACGAACAGCGCCGTACGAGGCGCGCGTCCGCCATGCCGTCGACTGTCTGACACGGTTTTTCATCCACCCGAACCGGGGCACTCGTTCGCCCCGATGGGGCACGGGTGCCTCTCCTACTCAAGAGGACATCACCATGCCCACGCACTCATCCGCGCAACCGCTGTATCGCATCGACGAATGCCCCGACCTGATGGCCGACGGCTGCATCGGTGACGAGCACGGCAACCTGGTCTTTCTATCCGTCTGGGCGCGCGATACCGCCGTTCAGGAGTTCCTGGCCCGCCTGACCCTCGGTCGGTCTGAGCAGGGACTGGATCAGTTCCATCTCGTCACCGATCAGGCGTCGATCCCGGTCTTCGTCGGCAACGTCGAGGCCCTGGAGAAACGCACCACGCGCGCCTTCCGGCGCACGCTGTTCGGTTCCATGGTCCATCTGTGGCTGTTCGACAAGCGCTGCGTGAAGCCCGACAAGGCCAACGCCAGTGCGCTGGCGCTGCTGCCCAGGATGGTATCCAACCCCACCGAACGGCTGTGGACCCTGGTGCGGGAAACCTGCCCGCTGCCACTGCTCGACCACTGGCGCGACGACGTGCTGACGCTGTTGCGGTTGCGGGACATGCTGACCCGCCTTCCATTCGCCCTCGGGCCGCTGGAAGGTCATCGGCTGGCCCTGGACGTTCCGGCGCTGACCCCGGCGCTGGGCGAACTGATCCGCAATGGAACGCTGGGTGTTTCGCAATACGAACTCGCCGCGGGCAAACCGCTGCGGCGGGTGGCCTGAAGCCGGACCACCGGGCATGCGCGCATTCATCCCACTTCTTCACCGGAGATTCCCATGGCTCTCATGTTTCCGCGCCTGGCGCGCAACTTCATACGCAACGGCTACTTCCCGACGGACGAACCCACGTTGGAGAGACTCCTGTCCGCACTGGCGCCGTCCTGCGGCCCCATGTGCATCCTCGATCCCTGCGCCGGCGAAGGCGTGGCGATTGCCGAAGCCGCTCATGCCCTCGGGCGCGAGCAGGTGAAGGCGTTTGCCGTCGAGTACGACGCGGAGCGCGCGGCCCATGCGCGCGGACTCGTCGATCGTTGTCTGCACGGCGACCTGATGGACGCGCTGATTTCCCGGCAGTCCTTCGGGCTGCTGTTTCTCAATCCGCCCTACGGCGATCTGACCCGGGGTGTCGATGGCAACATCGGTTATCAAGGACAGGGCCGCCCGCGGCTGGAGAAGCTGTTCTATCAGCGCAGCATCCCGCTGTTGCAGTACGACGGCGTGCTGGTGCTCATCATCCCGTTCTACGTGCTCGACGCCGAGTTCGTCGGCTGGCTGACGCGCCACTTCGCCGACCTGCGCATCTACCGGGCGGTGGATACGCAGTTCAGGCAGGTGGTGATCTTCGGCCGGCGTGTTCGTCAGCCCGAGCAGTTATCGGACGACGCCAAGGCGGCGCGCACCCTGCTGCTGCAACTCGGTCAAGGCGAAATCGAGGCCGAGGAACTGCCGGACGCATGGCCGTTCCTGCCGTACAGGGTCCCGGTATCTGCCACCGAGCCGGAGCACTTCTATCGCGTCACGCTCGAACCCGAGCAGTTCGCCGACGAGGTGCAGCGCCTGCAGGGGCTGTGGCCGGCGCTCGATGCGCACCTGGGAGCCGCGCAGCAATCGCTGCGGCCACCGGCGCGGGCCTTGTCGCACTGGCATCTCGCTCTGGCCTTGGCCGCGGGCGCGATCTCGGGCGTCGTGACCTCCAAGACCGGCAAGGTGCTGGTGGTCAAGGGCGATACCCACAAGGAGAAATCCTTGACGACGGAGTACACGGAACGGGATGACGGCTCGGTCGCCGAGACGCGCATCCTCACCGATCGCTTCGTCCCCGTGATCCGCGCGTGGGACCTGACGCCCGGCTCCCCGACGCGGGGGGAGGTGTTGACCATTCGCTGATCGCGTTTCCCTGACGGTTCGCCGTCGTTTTCATCCACCCATCGGGGTCCAGTCACCCCGCAGGGTGCCGTGGCCCCTTCATTTCGAGAGGCAATCACCATGGCACTCGCAGTCCTTTCTCAACCACGCTTCCAGGCCGGCCAACTGGTCATGACCGCGGGCGTGAACGACTTGGTTCAACGGGGTGCACTCGATCCCGTGCCTTATCTCCGACGTCATCTCGCTGGCGATTGGGGCGATCTTTGCGATGACGACAAGCGACAGAACGATGCTGCATTGAAGTCGGGCGAGGATCGGCTGTTCTCATCCTACCAGCTCGCTCCCGACCTGAAGCTCTGGATCATCACCGAATGGGATCGCAGCGTCACCACGCTGTTGCTGCCCAGCGAGTATTGATCCGTTCGTTCCACGACGGTTGACCGTCGCGTTTCTTCCCACCCCTGGGGCATGTCACCGCCCCATCGGGGGAGGTGCATGCCCCGGTTTCTCAGGAGCATCACCATGTCCCTCGATCTCGATACTGTTCCCGATACCGCCGCGCACGGCGATCTGCCCGAAGCGGCTGCTTCTCCTCTTACGATCAGCCTGCAGGACTTCGTTTCGCAGTTCGGCGACGAGTTGCTCGATTCCCTCAACCGCGCCAACCCGCCGGTCTACACCGGCCAACCGCGGCCGCATCGCCAGGTCATCCTGGCCGGCCTGAAGCGGCAGTTGTTTCCCGCCCAGGCCGAAGTGGTCCATGCCGTCACCGCGCTGTTGGTCGATCGCGGGGAACGTAGCGCCGTCGTCAATGGCGAGATGGGCTGCGGCAAAACGACCGTCGGCATCGCCACGGCCGCCGTGCTCAACGCCGAAGGCTATCGCCGTACCCTGGTCCTCTCGCCACCCCACCTGGTCTACAAGTGGCGGCGCGAAATCCAGGAGACGGTGGCCGGCGCCAAGGTCTGGGTGCTCAACGGCCCGGACACCCTGGTCAAGCTCATCAAGCTGCGCGAGCAGTTGGGTGTTCCGCCCCAGGGCCAGGAGTTCTTCGTCCTCGGGCGTGTGCGCATGCGCATGGGTTTTCACTGGAAGCCGGTGTTCGCGCAGCATCGCACCCGTCACGGTGACGTGGGGGCGTGCCCGCATTGCGGGACCGTCATCACCGATCTCGACGGCGAGCCGATCAATCCCATCGAACTCGAAGCGGAGGAAACCCGCCGCAAGTGCGGCCGCTGCGCCTCCGCACTGTGGACGCTGATTCGTCCCAGGGGGCTGTCCGCCAGCGACCAGTCCTCGGCCGTGCTCAAGGCCCTGAAGCGTATTCCCACCATCGGCGAAGTCACCGCGCAGAAGCTGATGCAGAAGTTCGGCGACGCCTTCCTCGCGTCGATGCTCGGGGACAACATCCACGAGTTCATCAACCTGATGGACGGCAATGGCGAGCTGGTCTTCTCGGACCGGCAAGCCCATCGCATGGAACGTGCGATGGCCAACATGGAGTTCGGCTTCGGAGAAGGCGGCTACCAGCCTTCGGAGTACGTCAAACGCTATCTGCCGCAAGGCACGTTCGACCTGCTCATCGCCGACGAGGCGCACGAGTACAAAAACGCGGGTTCCGCCCAGGGACAAGCGATGGGCGTGCTGGCCTCGAAGGTACGCAAGACGCTGCTGCTGACCGGCACCTTGATGGGCGGGTACGGCGACGACCTGTTCCACCTGCTGTTCCGAGCCCTGCCGGGGCGGATGATCGAAGACGGATACCGGCCGACCAAGAGCGGCAGCATGACCTCGGCCGCGATGGCGTTCATGCGCGATCACGGCGTGCTCAAGGACATCTACTCCGAGAGCACCGGCACGGCGCACAAGACGGCCAGGGGCACCAAGGTATCGGTGCGCACGGTCAAGGCGCCGGGCTTCGGCCCGAAGGGCGTGCTGCGCTGCGTCCTGCCGTTCACGGTCTTCCTCAAGTTGAAGGACATCGGCGGCAACGTGCTGCCGCCCTACGACGAGGAGTTCCGCGAAGTCGCGATGGACGCGGCGCAAGCTGCGGCCTACCGCGATCTGGCGGGTCGCCTGACCCAGGAGCTGAAGCAGGCCCTGGCGAAGCGCGACACGACGCTGCTCGGTGTGGTCCTCAACGTGCTGCTGGCCTGGCCGGACTGCTGCTTCCGGTCGGAAACGGTGGTGCATCCGCGCACGCGCAACACCTTGGCGTTCGTGCCGGCTCAGTTCAACGAGCTGGAGGTGATGCCCAAGGAGCGCGAGCTGATCGAGATCTGCCGGCAGGAGAAGGCAGAAGGTCGCAAGACCCTGGTCTATTCGGTCTACACCGGCACGCGCGACACCACGTCGCGTTTGAAGGTGCTGCTGGAGCAGGAAGGCTTCAAGGTGGCGGTGCTGCGCGCGAGCGTGGATGCCTCCCGCCGTGAGGACTGGATCGCCGAGCAGTTGGACCGTGGCATCGACGTGCTCATCACCAATCCCGAGCTGGTGAAAACCGGCCTGGACCTGTTGGAGTTCCCGACCATCGTGTTCCTCCAGTCGGGCTATAACGTGTATTCGTTGCAGCAGGCCGCCCGGCGCTCATGGCGCATCGGCCAGAAGCAGCCGGTGCGCGTGGTCTACCTCGGCTATGCCAACTCCTCGCAGATGACCTGCCTGGGGTTGATGGCCAAGAAGATCATGGTGTCGCAGAGCACATCGGGCGACGTGCCCGAATCCGGACTCGATATCCTGAACCAGGACGGCGACTCGGTGGAGGTGGCACTGGCCCGGCAGTTGGTGCATTGAGCGTTGCTGGACTTGGCGGCCCTTCCGGGGGCCGCTTCTTTCTTCAGCAAAGCCCGCGGGCTTTTCGTTCGTACGCCCGGCAGGGCGCACTCACCCGGAGGTGAAAGTCCTCTACTCACCCGGCAAGGGTGTTCACCGCGAGGTGAAATCTGAAGGAAGCCGAAGGCAGAACGCTGTCCGGCGCTGCTGGCAAGTGACCGCCCCCATTCGACCTTGAAATGCCGCAGCGCGGAGGCATAGCTGCGCTGAGTGTTCACTCGGGTGGCGGCCTCCAGACATTGCGCGATCGTCATGCGCAGGCCCCCGGACCGCTGCAACCCGATCTCTCACCGCCGCTCTGCTTCAGAGCCCCCAGGATCGTGCAGGTACCGCGTTCGCCGCCGGCGCATTGGGCGATGACCCGTTCCAGTTCCGCCGCCATGCGCTGCAACTCCGTGACGCGGCACTGAATATCGGACAGATGGCTGCGCGCGATCGCATCCACATCGCTGCAGCTCATCGACGGATCGTCGTCCAAGCGCAGCAGGCTGCGGATTTCCTCGAGGCTGAACCCTAGATTGCGGCCGCGGCTGATGAAGTGCAGGCGATCGACGTCGGTCGGGCTGTAGGCCCGATAGCCGCTGGCCGTGCGCGCCGGTCGCGGCATGAGCCCGACGCGCTCGTAGTAACGAATGGTTTCCAAGTGGCAGCCGCTCGCGGCTGCCGCGTCACTGATTTTCATTCGCATCCCCTTGACTCTGTAGCTGCTACGGACGTTACGCTGACATTTTCGTCGGTGCAAACCGGTCTTTCCGGATGTCGTCTGTATGCCGTGGCTCGCTGCCCTGATGCGTTTTTGCCTGTTCTCCATCCTCTCGGGGCTGGCGCCAGCGGGCGCGGCCGAGCCTGCGGCGGCGGACCCGCGCCAAACCTGGCAGATGCTCGACTACATCGCAGTGGACTATGCCGGCGCGGTGCAGGCTGGCCGGATCGCCGACGCCGGCGAATACGCCGAGATGCAGGAGTTCGCCACCGCGGTGCGGTCCCAGTTGGCGGCACTGCCGGTTACGCCGGAACAGCCGGTGCTGCAGGCAGAGGCCGACCGGCTGGGTGCGGCGATCGCCGCCAAGGCCGAGCCCGCGCAGGTCGCGTCGCTCGCCCGCCAACTGGCCGACGGTCTGCTTGCGAATTACCCGATCGGCGCGGTACCGGCCTCGCCACCCAGCCCGGCCCGAGCGGCTCCCCTGTATGCCCAACAATGCGCGGCCTGCCACGGCTCAACGGGGCACGGCGATGGTCCAGCGGCCGCCGGCCTCGACCCGCCGCCGATCGCATTCACCGACGCCGACCGCGCCGCGCAGCGCACACCACTGGCCCTGTACGAGGTGATCTCACAGGGAGTCGCTGGCACGGCCATGGCGGGGTTTCCGCAGTTGTCCGAAGCCGACCGCTGGGCACTCGCTTTCTATGTCGGCGGCATGGCGTATTCGCCCCAAATTCGCCGCGCCGGAGAGACGCGGTGGCGGCAAAACGCCCAACTGCGCGACCAGATCCCGACGCCGGAGGTGCTCACCCGCACCCGCGAAGCCGAGTTGGCCCGAACGGTGGGCGCCACGCAAGCCCGGGAGTTGTTGGCATATGTGCGATCGCAACCGCAGGCGATCACGGAGGCGTCTGGCCAAGCCGCGGCGCCCCTGGCACTGGCGCGGCAGCGCCTGGCCGTCAGTCTGCGCGCCTACATCTCCGGCGATGCGGCAGGGGCGCAGTCGCTGGCACTGTCGGCATATCTGGATGGCATCGAGCCCGTCGAGCCCACGTTGGCCACGCGCGATGCTCCCCTGCTGCGCGAGCTGGAAACGGCGATGGCCCAGTTCCGCGCGCAGATCGGGCGCCGTGAACCGGCCGCCGCGGTGTCGGCGCAAGCCGAGGTGGTCACCGCGTTGTTCGATCGTGCCGAGGCCGTGCTGCAGGCCACGCACACGGATCCCGTGACGGCCTTCCTCGGAAGCTTCACCATCCTGCTGCGCGAGGGTCTGGAAGCGCTGCTGATCGTGATCGGCATGATCGCGTTCCTGCGCAAGGCCGAACGCCAGGAAGTGCTGCCCTACGTGCATGCCGGCTGGGTGGTCGCCCTGCTGGCTGGTGCCGCGACCTGGGCGGTGGCGACTTATCTGGTCGACATCAGCGGCGCCAACCGCGAGGTCACCGAGGGTGTGTCGGGGCTGTTCGCCGCCGCGGTGCTGCTCAGCGTGGGCATCTGGATGCACGGCAAGAGCCTGGCGGGGCGCTGGCAGCAGTACCTGCACGCCAGGGTGTCGGCGGCACTGACGCGTCGCTCGGCGATCTTCCTGTTCCTGCTGGCCTTCGTCGCGGTCTATCGCGAGGTCTTCGAGACCATGCTGTTCTATATCGCGATGTGGAGTCCCGCCGCCGCTACCGCAATCGTGGCGGGTCTGGTGGCGGGCATCGTGGTACTGGCTGGTGTGGCGTACTGGCTGCTGCGCATAAGCAGGCGCCTCCCGATCAGCCGCTTCTTTTCGGTCAGTTCGATCCTGATCGCCGTGCTGGCGGTGGTGCTGGTCGGCAAGGGCGTGGCGGCGCTGCAGGAGGCCGGCTGGGTGCCACAAGCGTTGATCGCCGTGCCGCGTATCGAGTGGCTCGGTGTCTATCCGTCTTGGCAATCGTTGCTGGCGCAATTGTTAGTGGCGACGGTGGCGATCGTCTGCTTCATCGTCAACACGCGCTCTGCGCAGGTGCTGGCGCATGCGGTCAAGCCAACGAAGTTGAAATAAGGGAGCCGAGCATGAGCGGATGCAACTGCGATCACACAGCCACATCGCTGAGCCGGAACAGCGACAACGCCCGTCGCCGGGTGCTGTGGATCGTGCTAGCGATCAATGTGCTGCTGTTTGCCGGCGAGTTCGGCGCGGGTTGGTGGGCCGATTCGAGTGCATTGCAGGCCGACTCGCTCGACAGCCTCGGTGACGCGCTGGTGTACGCCCTGAGTCTGTGGGTCATCGGCGGGAGCCTGCGCCAGCGCAGTGGCGCAGTCTTCCTCAAACGATCTGGTCAATGACCCCGGCGTGATCGTCGCGGCCGGCCTAGTCGCCTGGCTCGACAGCGCCTGGCCGGATCTCGTCATCGGCGCGCTGATCGCCGTGCTGTTCCTGCAGACGGCCACGCACGTGCTGACAGGCGCATGGCGCGACTGGCATGCGACGCCCGACGCGATCCCGCGTGACGCAGGCGCGAAACGGTGCAATGTTCGAGAAGGAACCTGACATGCAACTTGACCAATGGATCCGATACGGCAGCTACCCTGCGGTGATGCTGCCAACGGTCGGCGCGGCCGGTGCGGCCGGTGCGGCCGGTGCGGTCGCGTACGGCGCGCTGCCGGCATGGCCCACGCTGGCGGCGATAGCGGCGGTGGGCATCGCCATCGTCGCGCTGCTCGAACGGCTGCAGCCCTACGAGCGCGACTGGCTGCGCGATCACGGCGACCTGCGCGCCGATGTCCTGCACGGCCTGGCCAATCTGGCGCTGCTGGCCGGCCGATGCCGTGGGTCTGCGCGAAGAAACGATGCCGCTCGGCTATGCCGCGCAATTGCTGTGGCCGTTCGCAACGCCAGCCGACGCCCGAAAGCGGGCTTTCGCCGGGCGCTTGGCCGAGGGATATCGCACGCTCCATGCCGGCCAAGCCGAGCATGCCTACACGTTGTTCGAGCAAGCCCATGTCCTGGCGCAGTCGCGCACGAACGCCCACGTGCGCAGCCATTGGGCATTCCTGCGCTGGGGCCTCCGCTTTGGTGATCGGCGTGAGATGGTCGGCCAGGTCCCACGCCTGCTAGCCGCTGCGCTGTTCACCTGGTTGTGCATGCCCCGGGGCAACACGGGCGGGGCTCGTGTCGGCGCGCTGCGCATCATGCCCATTTCTCCCGAACTGCGCCCGTATCTGGAGAACACTTGATGAGCGATTGCGGCTGCCACCACGAGGCGAAGAACGCGCAGGAGCAGCGCGTACTGCGTATCGCATTAGCGCTCAATGCCGCGATGGCCATCATCGGCGGCATAGCCGGTTGGATTGCGCAATCCACGGGCCTGCTTGCCGATGCACTGGACATGCTGTCCGACGCCACCGCGTATGCGATCGGCTTGATTGCCATCGGCCGGACCACCCGCTTCAAAGCCAACGCCGCGTGGCTGAGCGGCAGCGTGCTGCTGGTGTTGGGCCTCGGCGTGCTGGTGGAAGTGGGCAGACGAGTGATCCACGGCGCCGAGCCACTCAGCGGCTGGATGATCGGCACGGCGCTACTGTCGCTGGCGGTCAACGTGACCGTGCTGCGCATGCTCTCGCCCTTGAAGTCGGGCGAAGTACATTTGCGCGCGACCTGGCTGTTCACCCGCGCCGACGTCGTGGCCAACTTCGGTGTCATCCTCGCCGGCATCCTGGTGCTCTGGCTCGGCTCGCCATACCCCGACTTCTTCATCGGCACGCTGATCGGCCTGTACGTGATCAAGGAAGCCGTCGAAATCCTCGGCGATGCCCGCCAGGCCCGCACCGAATCGACCCCGCCGACCGCATGAGCTCTCGCTGTTTCAGGCGTCATTGGCGTCGTTGTCGCCATTGGCCTCTTGGCGATGATTCGATGACAGCTGTCTTCCGTCTATGTGAGAAAGAACGTTGCCCTGCCTCCCGCCGAGCTACCAGCCCCGGCAGCACTTTCCAGCCGCTATAGATCCATCGTCGCAGTTCCCGCCCAGCAGCGAGCCAGTCATGCTGGCTGATTGATATGTGCCCCTCCCTTGGGAAATGGGGCGCCGCGCGTTTCGGATTTCCGGCATCCCGCGCAGCACGTTTCTGCAAAGGTGAAGGCATCCCGCCACCGTGGGGTGCCACATGCCGCCGTCTTTGCCTCGTTTCCTCTGCATCTTCGCCGTGCTTGGCGGCCTGCTGTCCGGCTGCACGACGACACCGGCCACCCCTGACCACATAGAAGCGCCGCCCGCCGAGCCAGCTTCGGAGCAGCGACTGGTACCCGTGGCCCGCTACGGCCGCTACACGCTGGTCGAGCTGGTGCCGGAGCCCGCGCAGCGTGATCTCTTGCAGCAGGCGGTGGAGGTCTCGATTCCGCCCATGCTCGATGCCAGCGTGGGCGATGCCATGCGCCACGTGTTACTGCGCTCCGGCTACCGGCTCTGCGATGCGCCCGAGGCCGCCACGCTCTACGCGCTGCCGCTGCCTGCCGCACACCTGCGCCTGGGTCCGCTGATGCTGTGCGATGCCTTGCTGACCCTTGCCGGCCCCGCCTGGGAGCTGTCGGTGGATGACGTCACCCGCCAGGTCTGCTTCAGCCGGCACGGTGCTCCCACCTTCCTTTCCGCCAACCCGCCCGGCGCCGCCACGCCCGTGCCGGACGTCGACCGGCCCGAGGAGATGCAGCCATGACCTTTCCCCAGGCGCCATCCGAGCGCAATTCCCGCACGCGTTGGCTCAAGGTCGCCGCGGCCTTCTGGCTGCTGCTCATCAGTGCCGTGGCACTCATCAACAGCGTCGGCCTGTCGCGGCTCGCTGAGCAGACCCAGGGCAGCGCACAGGATGCGCAGGTCAATGCGCTGGCCCTGCGCGTGGCCGATCTCGAACGACAGACCGATGCGGACAAGCGCCGGCCGGCGCCGATCAGCCAGGCCGAATTCGCCACCGCGCGGCAGGCGCTGGACGAACGGATGACGCGCCTCGAAGCGGCCGACCAGACGAGGGCCCTGGCCGTCGACCTGCAGACGCTGCAGGCGCGCGTGAACGGAATCGAGACCCGCCTGGAGAAGACCCGGCAGATGGCATCAGCCGCTCGCCCGAGTGCTCCGGTTGCGACGAAGCCCAAGGTGCCGGAGCCGCCGTTCCGGGTGCTCGGCGTGGAGCTGCGGGGAGGCGAGCGCTTTCTGTCGATCACCTCCACCGCCGCGGCCTCGCTCGCGGGCGCCCGGCTGCTGCGCGAGGGCGATGTCGAGGGCGACTGGCAACTGCAGTCCATCGAGGCGCAGGCGGGCGTGTTCCAGGTGAACGGCGAGACGCAGCGCATCGCGGTGCCGTAGGAGGTCGCCATGAACCTGCGGTCGTTGCTCGCTGCCGTCGTCCTGTTCGCCGCTTTCGGCGCATCCGCCCAGCCGGCCGCGGTGACGAACTCGCGCATGGTGCCCGCCCAGGTGCAGCCGGGCGCGGATGCCGCGCTCGACGAGAGGCAGGCGCGTGAGTGGGGGCTTCGCTCCGAGGAGTGGGCGCGTTACCGGCAACTGATGCAGGGGCCGCTCGGGGTCTATTCGCCCCGGCTCGATCCGCTCACGGCGCTGGGCATCGAGGCCCGCAGCGAGGAGGAGCGCAGGCGCTACGCCGAACTCCAGGTGCAGGCCGAGGCCCGGCGCGTCGGCAAGACGCTGGCCTACCAGCGGGCCTATGACGCGGCGTGGCAGCGCCTGTTTCCCGGCCAGCCGCGCGTGAGCCTTCCCGGCGCCAAGGTGCCGGGTGCCGGCAACACCGGCTCCGGGCGCCTGGCGGTCTTCGTCAAGGCCGACTGCGCACCGTGCGCGCAGCGCGTGCGGCAGTTGCAGGCGGCCGGCACGGCCTTCGACCTCTACATGGTCGGCAGCCGTCAGGACGACGCGCGCATCCGGCAGTGGGCCACCCGGGCGGGCATCGACACCGCCAGGGTGCGCGCCCGCACCATCACGCTCAACCACGATGCGGGGCGCTGGCTGTCGCTCGGCCTGCCCGGCGAGCTGCCGGCCGTGGTGCGCGAGGTGAACGGCCAATGGCAGCGGCAATAGGTGCTCCGGGCCGGGAGCGTCGGCCGTCCCGCGTCGCCATCCGCTGCGCCAGCGCCGTGCTGCTGCTCACCACCGGCGGCTGGGCGTTGGCCGCCCTGGCGCGGGAAGTCCCGCCGCCGGCCTATCAACTGGCGGCGCATCGTGCAGACGTGCCGGCGGCGGTGCTGTACGCGGTGGCCTTGCAGGAGAGCGGCGCCATGCTGCGCGGGCGCCTGATCCCCTGGCCGTGGACGCTCAACGTCGCCGGCACACCGCAGCGCTATGCCACCCGCGCCGAGGCCTGCGCGGGGCTGCACCGTGCGTTCGCCCACACGCCGGCCAATCGCATCGACGCCGGCCTTGGCCAAGTCAATCTCGGCTACCACACGCATCGCTACACGCAGCCCTGCGATCTGCTGGACCCGTACCGCAACCTCGCCATCGCTGCGGAAATCCTGCGCGAACAGCACACGCCGGGCGAGGACTGGCTGCTTGCCATCGGCCGCTACCACCGGCCCGCCGGCGGGGCACCCGCGGCGCGCTACCGGCGCAGTGTGCATCGGCACCTGACCCGCGTGATCGACCCCGGCGTTCCCGTTCCAACCCTCCAGGCCACCACGCCATGAACCACACCGTCCTCATCGCCGCCATCGGGCTGCTGTCCACGACCACCGTCTCCGCGCCGCTGATCGTCGTCGAAGACCGCGGCGGCGACTCCGCGCTGCCGTACTACCAGTCGCTGAATCCTCAGCCGGATCAGGCCACGCCGCCGGCCCCGATGCCAGCCCTTCGCGCGGGCAACGCGGC
The DNA here is from genome assembly GCF_001697225.1 of Immundisolibacter cernigliae. GTDB lineage: Bacteria > Pseudomonadota > Gammaproteobacteria > Immundisolibacterales > Immundisolibacteraceae > Immundisolibacter > Immundisolibacter cernigliae. The sequence goes on along the minus strand of NZ_CP014671.1, from coordinate 1,384,019 downwards.
CGACGCCGAAGCCGCCATGCTGCCGGTGTGCTCGACGCAACTGTCGCCGGGCGAGGTGCAGCGCCGCGTCATCCGGGCGCCGGGCCTGACGGCGCTGTTCCTGATCGGCGACGACGAGCGTTCGCGCGCCTGGCTGCGGCAGCGGCAGGCGGCGCTGCGAGAGCTGCAGGCCGTGGGCCTGGTGGTCAACGTGGAGTCGATGGCCGCGCTGACGGCGCTGCGCAGGCTGGCTCCCGGCCTGACCCTCTCGCCGGCCTCCGGCGACGACCTGGGCCAGCGCCTGGGCCTGCGCCACTACCCGGTGCTCATCACGTCCACCGGCATCGAGCAGTAGGTGCGCAAATGGCCCAACCGCATGCGGTCGAGGTGCTGCTGCGGCCAGCGGTGGAGCTTCATACCGTGGCGGTCTGCACCGGCGCCGCGATTCTGTGCCTGGTGGCACCGTGGTCGCTCGCGCTGAATCCGCTGCTCGGCCTGGGCTCGGCACTGGCCTTCCTGACCTTCGGCGCGATTCGCCTGCGCGATGCCTGGGCGATCCTGCGCTATCGCCGCAACATCCGCCGCCTGCCGCGCTACGTGATGACCAGCCGCGACGTGCCGGTGAGTCAGCAACGGCTGTTCGTCGGCCGTGGCTTTCGCTGGGAGCAGCGGCATACGCACCGGCTGATGCAGACCTACCGGCCGGAGTTCCGCCGCTATGTCGAGCCGACGGCGATCCACCGGGCCGCACGGCGGCTGGAGGAACGGCTTGAGTTCGCGCCGTTTCCGGTCTCGAAGCTGGCGCGCGCGCTGGCCTGGGACAGCCCGCTAAACCCGGCGCGGCCGCTGCCGCCCGTCGGCGGAATGCCGCGCCTGCATGGCATCGAGCCGCATGAGGTCGATGTCACCCTGCCGCTGGGCGAACGGGTCGGCCATTCGCTGGTGCTGGGCACCACGCGCGTGGGCAAGACGCGGCTGGCCGAGTTGTTCATCACGCAAGACATCCGCCGCAAGGTCCGCGGCGAGCACGAGGTGGTGATCGTCTTCGACCCCAAGGGCGATGCGGACCTGCTCAAGCGCGTGTACGTGGAAGCCAGGCGCGCCGGGCGCGAAGGCGAGTTCTACGTCTTCCATCTGGGCTGGCCGGACATCTCGGCGCGCTACAACGCCGTCGGCCGGTTCGGGCGGATCTCCGAGGTGGCCACGCGCATCGCCGGACAGCTCTCGGGCGAAGGCAACAGCGCCGCGTTCCGCGAATTCGCCTGGCGCTTCGTCAACATCATCGCGCGCGCCCTGGTCGAGCTGGGGCAGCGGCCGGACTACCTGCTGATCCAGCGCCACGTCATCAACATCGACGCGCTGTTCATCGAGTACGCCCAGCACTACTTCGCCAAGAGCGAGCCGAAGGCCTGGGAGGTCATCGTCCAGCTCGAAGCCAGGCTGAACGACAAGAACATCCCGCGCAACATGATCGGGCGCGAGAAGCGCGTGGTGGCCCTCGAACAGTACCTGTCCCAGGTGCGCATCTATGACCCGGTGCTCGACGGCCTGCGCAGCGCCGTGCGCTACGACCGGACGTACTTCGACAAGATCGTCGCTTCGCTGCTGCCGCTGCTGGAGAAGCTCACCACCGGCAAGATCGCGCAACTGCTTGCACCGAACTATTCCGACCTGTCCGACCGGCGGCCGATCTTCGACTGGATGCAGGTCATCCGCAAACGCGCGGTGGTCTACGTGGGGCTGGATGCTCTGTCCGACGCCGAAGTCGCGGCGGCGGTGGGCAACTCGATGTTCAGCGACCTGGTCTCGGTCGCCGGCCACATCTACAAGTTCGGCATCGACGACGGGCTACCCGGCGCAACGGTGGGCGCCAGGATCCCGATCAACGTCCACGCCGACGAATTCAATGAACTCATGGGCGACGAGTTCATCCCGATGGTCAACAAGGGCGGCGGTGCCGGCGTGCAGGTGACGGCCTACACGCAGACGCTCAGCGACATCGAAGCGCGCATCGGCAACCGCGCCAAGGCCGGCCAGGTGGTCGGCAACTTCAACAATCTATTCATGCTGCGCGTGCGCGAGACCGCCACCGCCGAACTGCTGACGCGACAACTGCCCAAGGTCGATGTCCATGCCACCGCGATCATGAGCGGCGCCACCGACAGCTCCGACCCGCACGGCAATACCGCGTTCACGTCCAACACCCAGGACCGCATCAGCAGCAACAGCGTGCCGCTGATCGAGCCCGCGCATGTGGTGGCGCTGCCCAAGGGGCAGTGCTTCGCGCTGACCGAGGGCGGCAACCTCTGGAAAGTCCGCATGCCGCTGCCGGCGCCCGACCCCGACGAAGCCATGCCGAAGGATCTGCAGGAGCTGGCCGGCTACATGCGACAGCACTACGTCGAGGCGGGAGACTGGTGGGAGAACCAGGGCATCCCCGGCCTGCAGGACAAGGCGCTGCCCGACGACCTGCTGGACGACTTCAAGCAGATGGCCGCGGCTGAAGAGGCCGATGCATGAGCGATCCGGCCGTCGCGGCCCAGCGCCAGCAGCAACGACAGCAGGGGCTGATCGCCGGCCTGGTCACGCTGCCGTTCCGCTTCTTCGGCGTGCTGTGCGGCGCGCTGCTGCTGTGCATCCTGATCGAATGCGTCGGCATGCACTTCTTCTGGCCCGAGCAGGGCTGGCGCCACGCGCAGGGCATGCTGCACCACGAGCTGGATCAGCTCTCCACGCATTTCACGCGCAGCGCGCTGGTGCAGGAGCCGGGGCGCACCGCGCTCCGGCTGGTCGCGCAGGGCTACGACTGGCTGTTCGTGCGCAGCGGTCTGCTGGACTGGATACGCGACGCCTCGACGCAGGCCAGCGCCGGCAGCCACCGCCCGACCAAGGATTTCCGCCACTACATCGGCTTGGTCTACGTGAACGTGGAGAGCTACCTGATCGCCTCGGCCTACACGACGCTGGTCTTCCTCGTGCGGCTGCTGGTGCTCTGCCTGACCCTGCCGCTGTTCCTGATGGCCGCCTTCGTCGGGCTGGTCGACGGCCTGGTGCGCCGGGACATCCGCCGCTTCGGCGCGGGACGCGAGTCGGGGTTCATCTATCACCGCGCCAGGGCCAGCCTGATCCCGCTGGCCGTACTGCCGTGGGTGACTTACCTGGCACTGCCGGTCAGCGTGAACCCGCTGCTGATCCTGCTGCCCAGCGCCACATTGCTCGGCGTGGCGGTGTGCATTGCGGCGGCGACGTTCAAGAAGTATCTCTAGCCGATCACGGAACTGGCGCTACACACTACGAGCTTCATCGACCTGAACCGCCCCGGCTTTCCCGGAGGCTCATTCCCTTGAGAGGATAGAGCCATGAGAAAGTCAGCGAAGTTTTCCCCTGAGGTACAGGAGCGAGCAGTCCGGATGGTGCTGGAGCACCAGGGCGAGCACGGTTCGCAGTGGGCGGCGATCAGTTCGATCAGTGCCAAGTTCGGCTGTACGGCCGAGACGCTGCGGCGCTGGGTGCGACAGGCGGAGCGTGACCGGGGCCTGCGGCCTGGCACCACGACCGCCGAGGCCGAGCGCCTGAAGCAGCTGGAGCGCGAGAACCGCGAGTTGCGACAGGCCAACGAGATCCTGCGCAAGGCCAGCGCGTATTTTGCCCAGGCGGAGCTCGACCGCCGGTTCAAGCCATGACGGCGTTCATCGACGAACACCGCGACGTCTACGGGGTCGAGCCGATCTGCAAGGTGCTGCCGATCGCTCCGTCGACGTACTACACGCAGGCGGCGCGGCGCGCCGATCCGCAGCTGCGGCCGAATCGCGCCTGGCGAGACGATGTCTTGTGCCAGGAGGTCCGCCGGGTCTGGGATGAGAACCAGCAGGTTTACGGCGTGCGCAAGGTCTGGAAACAGCTGCGTCGGGAGGGTTATCAGGTGGCGCGCTGCACGGTGGAGCGGCTGATGCGGCGGCTTGGACTGCGGGGCGTGATCCGCGGCAGGACAGTCAAGACCACGGTCAGCGACAAGGCCACGCCGTGCCCGCTGGACAAGGTCAACCGGCAGTTCCGCGCCGAGCGCCCGAACGCGCTGTGGGTCAGCGACTTCACCTACGTCTCGACCTGGCAGGGCTTCGTCTACGTGGCGTTCGTGATCGACGTGTACGCCCGCCGGATTGTGGGCTGGAAGGTGTCCAGTTCGGCGCGCACCGACTTCGTCCTGGATGCGCTGGAGCAAGCCCTGCACGCGCGCCGACCGACGCAAGGCGGGCTGATCCACCACAGCGACCGCGGCGTGCAGTACGTGTCGATCCGCTACACCGAGCGGCTGGCCGAGGCCGGCATTGAACCCTCGGTCGGTAGCGTCGGCGACTCCTACGACAACGCCTTGGCCGAGACGATCAACGGGCTGTACAAGGCCGAAGTCATCCATCGGCGGTCCTGGCGGACCCCGCAGGACGTCGAACTGGCCACGCTCGATTGGGTGGACTGGTTCAACCACAAGCGCTTGCTGGGGCCGATCGGCGACATCCCCCCGGCCGAAGCCGAAGCGAACTACTATCAGCAGACCTGCGAGCTCGCCACGGCGGCGTGACTCACACCAACGAGTCTCCGGGGTTACCGGGGCGGTTCAACCCCCTGGTCATGGCGACGTAGAGGTTCTGTGCGCTCATATCCTCGACATTCAGCACCACCGCCACTTCCGCTTCCAGCCCCTTGAGCAACAGCGTGCTGCCGACCGCGCGTTTTGGTAGCGGGCGCCCCAACAGCCGGTTCTCTTCCCGCACGCGCCGGGCCGCTTCTGCCAGAGGGACGGTCCCCGACGAGGCTTCTCGGAGCGCCTTGAGCGCGCCGTAGAGGATGGTCGGCCGATGCACACGCACGTTCGGCAGTGCCCTCAGTTCCGACAACAAGGCGGTGGCCGTAGCGAGAGAGGGCGCGCGCCCGAACGCCAGTGCGCGGCTTTCCGCCTCGTTCGGAGGATTCCTTGCAGTTCCCTTTGCCAACGACTCCAGGCGCCGCGTCAACTCCGCCACGCCCACATTGGTCATGACGCTCTGCGCCAGCGCCAGTAACTGCGCGAGGGCATTCGGTGTCCCCGCATCAAAGTTGCTGGCGAAGGCGATGAGGTCTTGCAGATCGACGGCCTCGACCGTCGAAGCGCCCGGCGTCTGGCTCGCAAAGTTCTGCTGAGCTGTTCGGTTGCGGCTATCGGCGATGATGAGCACGCGCCCGTCAGCGGTTGGCGATGCCGTCCTCGCAGCGGCTAGGCGCTGAGCATGGTCGTTGGGCGGTACGGCCTCCCTCCAGATCACATGCTCCGGTGGCCCACTACGTAGATCCACCGACTGCCCCGCCGCCAACAACCGGCGAGCCTCCAGCAACCATTGTCCCAGCGCTTCCGCGCCGGCGTTGCGCCATCGCCAGGGCGTTGCCAGTTCCCCGACGACAGGAAAATGCGCGCACACGTGCTGGTTCCAGTCGGCCAGCGCATTGCCCCGGAACCCGAAGATCGCCTGCATGGGGTCGCCCAGCACGCAGGTCGGCAAGATCAACGAGAGGAAATAGACGATGTAGTGCTGAGGCACCAAACAATCCTGGTACTCATCCACGATCAGATGCACGTATGAGGCTTTCAGCACCTCACTGACGTGCCCGGCTTGCAGCAGCTTCCAGGCGGCGTCGCGGATTGCCGGGTAGTCCCGCGAAGGTGCAGCCAGCCGCAGAATCTCCGGATCGTGGGCGCTGCGGCTGGGAAAGGTCGAGATGAGCCGGATGGCCCAGCCATCGATCGTGCTCAATCGATAGGCGCTGGCTGGTACACCGGCGCGGTCCAGCCGGCCACGCAGGGCCGCGACCCCGGCGTTCGTGTGTGTCAGCACGAGGATGGGCTTGTTGCCCCGATGACCCGCAAGCGCGTGGGCAATCAACTGTGTCTTGCCGCAGCCGGCCGGTGCGGTGACCGTTCCGCGTTCGATTGCACGAAGGTCGATTTCAACGTGGTCCATCAGCGGCCCACCCGAATACCTGGTCCATCAGCGCACGGAAGCCCTGATCGCAAAGATGCAGGTCCGGTGCAACGATGGTCCTCGCCACATCCTCCATCCACGAGATTTGCTTGAACCAGCCAGCCTTTCGGATGCGCGCTGCCTGACCAAGGATGGCCCTGCGTTCGGCCGACAGGAGGCCGGTGTTCTGGATTTCGTCCCAGATCTGCTGGAAGGTGAGCGTGTTGTTCGAGACAGTGCGCAGGTGTTCGACGATCAGGTCGCCATGCAATTCGTTGGCGTAGCCGATCAGCCTCTGGCAGGCAGCCGGCGTGAGACTGCCGAACAGTTCGTCCTCCAGCGCCCGACCCGCTCGGTAGGCAACGACGGCGCCACCGTTCTGGACAAATGCCTGCTCGATAGCAGGTGTGGGCTTCTTGTCGTCGTCGCGCAGCACCATCACCCGGTAGCCCAGAGACTGGAACGCTGCAGCGCGGGCATATGGTCGGTCCGGCTCCCCGCCACCGCAGTCAATGAGGGCCACACCCAATGCAGCCAGTGACGCATTCCCCTGGTCAAGCCTGTACAAGTCTAGGCCGCGCAACAGGCCGATCTCGCTGGCTCCCTCGCACACGACCACGGAACCAGCCAAGAAGGCCTCGGGATAGAGGCGGATCGTGCTCTGGATATCATTGTCGCCGCCGACCAAGCGAACCTCGTGGCCCTGGGGACCACGGCGCAGCACGAAGAGCTGGCCGCCCGACAGTTCTCTCAGCGCCACGGGTGAGTGGGTAGTGAGGAACACCTGCAGCGGAGCAGCGGCCTCCTTGGCACCGAGGGAGCCCAGGAACCGCGCGATGCGGTGCGGCTCCAGCCCGTACTCCAGTTCGTCCGAGAGCACGATCGACGCCTGACCGGCCGCCTTGCGCTGCAGGCCGGCGACAAGCAGACGCGTGGAACCGACGCCCAGGCTGCGAAGGGGGATGCCGCTTTCGTTGTGTAGGGAGATGGTACCGCCACCGAACGACACCGAATGCGAATCCAGCAGCGCCTTGGCCTTGGCGCCGATGTTGACGCCCAGCTCCTGAGCAGCGGTGGTGACGATCCCCAGCGCTTCTCCCAACTGTTGTTCGGCCTGGTCTCCGAAGGCACTGCGCGCATCCCTTGCGGCCTGGACCAGAGCGGCTGAAGCGTCGGCTCGCTCCTCCGAGATGCGGTTCAGTACGGAGCCGCGCTGCCATCCCAAGTGGAAGTCCGCCAGTGCACCGATGCGAGTGGGCGCCAGGGCGACGCGATCCTTCCATGCGAGCGTCTTGACGATGCCTTGCTGTGCGGCGCGGTCGGAGACAAGGGTCCACGAGGGCTCCAGGTCACTGGCGACCGTCAGGTTCAGGCAGAGCACAACCTCCACGCCGGCCGAGGGTTCGTCCTCGACGACGCCAGTGTTGGCGTGGTATCCGCGCAGAAATGCACCGAAGCCCTCCAGCGTCCTCATGCTGTCATCAAGGTCGCCGAGCGTCAGCGTGATGCTGATTGGGATCGTGATGTCCAGGCCGAAGAAGTCCGCATCCGAGAACTGGACATTGCGCCTGGCCCCCAGGCATAGATCGATCGCGTCCAGTACCGTGGACTTGCCACTGTCACCCGGGCCGATCAGGCAGTTGATGCCAGGCGTCGGGCACCAGGCCAGCAGCTGGATGCCGCGGAAGTTGGCGATCTCGATTTTTCTGATCCTTGCCATGCGCTGTCTCTTCAGTGGTCTGCGTCTCGTGATGGCCTCACGAAGGTTTCGTGCCGAAGTGCTTGGCGAAATAGTCGATCATCTGTGCCGCCTGCGTGCCTTGCCGAAATTCTTTCTGCTCAGTGAAGTCGATCGACGGCACCAAGTGGATGAACTGATCATCCGCATACAGCGACATCACCGCCTGCGGCTCCAGCAACGGCGGGCGCAGGCCCGTCAGTCCGTTGGCGGCCTCAATGGCAGCGCCGATCATGACGTCGGCGACCTGCACCGCTGAACTGGCCTTCGAGTCGACCTGACTGACGGAAGACAGCTTGAGGGGGAACTGGATGCTCGCGATCTGGGTCTGCCTGAACTCGACCCCGTGCTGGTGGTCGATGTAGCGCTGGAGCAGGTCGTGATAGACAAGCAGGTTCTTCGACTGGTCATGTTCGACCCGATACGCTCCATCAGCCATCAGCTCCATCCGGCTGATTAGGGCCTGCAACACTACGATCGCCGCATCGGTCGTGACGCCAGGGGTGGCGATGGCAGACAGACATTCTGGTGATGCCTGCACCAGCGGCACCAGAGCCTCGGGCAACTCGCGCCAATTGAGGCGACTGGCCGCCAACACAAGCTCACGCAGGGCATCCTCGGTTTTCTCCTTGACTGCGCGCTGGAAAGCGATCAGTAAGGCCTCGAATGCCTCCTTGCCAAGCAAGGTTGGACCGGCGGTGTAGAGCAGCGAAGCCAGCGAGTAGTTCTGGCCATCCTCATAGACGTCCAGTCCGCGCTCGTAGTAGAAGGGTTCGACGGCGTAATCCAGGAACATCAACAGCAGCAGGAAGCGCTTGTCGCAGACGTAGGTCACACACTTATGTCGGGACAGCACGAGGCGCTGCAGGTCTAAGAGTGGCTGTCGGTAGCTGGGGCGGCGCGCGAGTGACCGGTACTTGAGTTCGGGCGCCTGCAGTTTGGGGAAATGCTCTCGGATCAGGCGTGCTGCTTCGTCATCGCTGATCGCGATTGCCGTGGCGCCTTGAAAGCGTTGTTCCGGGTTTAGCAGATCGAAACCTGTGTAGCCGCTCTCGTCAATCCGGAAGCACTCCATTTTTAGTTCCCCCGTGAGATGGTGCCAACGGAGATCGAATAGGCCAACCAAGTGGGCCATCTTGCGCTACAGGCGTCCCTGCACCACTGCTGATGCTGCTCGCGCTGGCAGTAAACATCGCTGTGGGTAGCTTCACGCAGGATTAGGGACTCTTCAATCCTTCGGTCAGGGATCACTCACAACCACGCCTTCCAGCCGCCCCTTGTCGAGAATCTCCAGCAACACCACACTCTGCTTTTCTGTCGGGAGCTTGGAGCGACCCTGCATGGCAACTCTGAGCACGCCGTCTTCCTTCGGCGTGAGCAGACCCTTCTCAAGCAACGACTGATGGATGCGAGCCCATTCCGCAGCGGGAACGGTCAGCACTTTTCGTTGCGCCTCGATGCCGTTGTCGATCCTCTGCGTCTGCTTCGCAGCCTTCACGATCGCTGCCTGATCATCCTGCGGTACAAGTCGATCGTAGAACTCGGACGGTAGGAGATTGGCGATCGCTTCGCTACGAGCCTGTATCCTCGTCCAGCACGCCTCCTTCTTGCACCACTCGGAAATGTTGGAAACGCCTTGCGGCGGGTGGATGATGGCGTCGTTCACGACCCCTGACACGACAGCGATGGCACTTTCGAGCACTGGGTCGACCTTCTGTGCATTCCAGATGCCCAGAAAGTCGATGCTCTCCTTCCTGCGCTTCGTGATGTCACCGAGTACCGCCAACGTGTAGGCCACGATATTTGCTCGGTATCCGCCGTTGTACCAAGGCTGCGCAGAAACAATGCGCTCCGTGGCGCGGAAGATCAGCCCGCGCGCGACAGCCCTCTTGAAATAGAACTCATTGAACGCGTCGGAAGATTTTTCCCACTCGCTGCCGATTCGGGCGGCGTAGCGCGCAAAGTTCTTCTGGGAGCCAAGATTCACCCACTTGGGGTGGTCATCCCAGACATTCTCGAACTTCGCAAGGTCCGTCTTCGTGAACATCTGTGGCTTGGGATGCTCCGCCTTGAATCGACGCTGCTCCGCAGGTGTGAGCTTCGACTGTGCATCGGCATACTGGCCGCGTGCGCGCTCATAAAACCACCTCGTCTCGCGCGGGGCGCCCTTCTGCGCCGGCGCCCAGATCCGCCGGGAAAACCCTTCCATCCGCACATGGAACGGGTGGTTCGAGAAGAAGTCGGCGGCATTCACCCGATTCTGGGTGTTCGCGTACTCCGATATCCTTGGAACGACCGTTTCGCTCTGTTGGCTATCGATGACAGACAGCTTCAACTGGACGAATATCTGGGAAAGATCTGCCTTGTCCCGCTTCCGTGTATGGAACAGCGATGCCGTGGTCTGGCCCCCATTGACGATTTGAAGGTCGACAACCCTTGTGATCGCCAGACCGAAATCCGTCGTCGCGGTCTCGACACTCTGCGCAGTGGCCGTGATCCCGTTGTTGTACGCAAAGAACATTCCCGGCTCGTTCAGGATCGTTGCCCTTATTCCCTGGTTCACATTGCCGCGGGCCTGCAGGAATGTTCGGACGTTCTGCTCAAGCAAACGCGCTCCGAATCTCTCGTACAGGGTCGCCAGCACCTCGGCAGGCATGACCATGAGATAGGATTGATAGGCGTCGGTCCCCAAGTGTGCGGGAAGGCATGCGATACCCTTGCCGAACATCTGCTCGAAGTCGAGGTCGAGTGGCTCCTTGTGGCTGCGGGAGCTTCGTTGACGATGAAGTCGTGAGATGTCCCAGATGTGGTGAGCAGCCGGAACACCTGCCACTTCCGTATCGGGAAGGGCCTGAATCTTCTCGCTGAGCGTGCGCTCGGAGAAGAGAACCAGGTTGACCTGCCGAATGGCGTCCTTGCGATCCGCAATCTGCCTGGCAAGGCCGTACTCCGGCGATGTGACCTCCAGTTCGCCGGCCAAGCCCTTGTTGGCACTGGCCTCGAAGAAGTTGGCAACACGCTTGAATGCCGCGGCCACTTCCGTTCTGGTGAGCGATGCCAGCTCGTTTCGGGAGTCGAAGTCCGCGATGAAGAGATCCAGAACTCCTTCGTCACTGAACCAGTAGCCGTCCACGCGCATGCCACGCTGCGCCCGGAAATGGCAGAATTCAAAACCTTCCGTGAACCCTGTCTCGACAAGGTCGTTCGCGATGGCCTCCATGAATTCGGAAAGCTGGAAGCTGCCATTGGCTTCGGCGCCCGCCAACAGTTCCTGTCGGAAGTCGTGGAAGAAATCTTCGTCGGTCTGCTCCATCAATCCTCCCCGAAGATAGCTGCTTCGTCACACTCGCAGGGAGCAATCGTTTCCAGCCTGATGTCGTAGGCCACGTTGGCAATCCCTGTCGGCAGTTGCGACCGCATGAGACGCGGAAAACCGTCACCGACACGATAGCTGCACACGTCGCTGACGACAAAGCGAGGCTCATCGTAGTCAGGGAGCGGGGCATAGCCGTGCGCAACCAGCTTCCTGTCAAAGGCCTCGACGGCGTCCGCCTCGCCGAGACGCGCCTGGACTGCAGCGACGATCTCGTTGAGCGATCGGGCTCCTGCCGCGTCGGCCAAGCTGCTCAGCCTGTACACGCGCAGGAACAACGCATCGTTCAGGGATTCAAGCTGGTCTTCTGACGAAATGCGGATGCTACTCCGCTCTGCCCCCGAGAGCGATTTGACCTCGACGGCTGTGTTGCCGAACATGAAATCCTGATGTGATCGCTCCGGACCGAGCCAGGCTCCGACGGCGGCACCGCTCGACATCTGCCGATCGATCAGTTCCGTCAGGAAGACGATTTCGGCGAAGAGACCGCGCACTTCCTCGATGGACAGGTGCTGACTCCGGCCTGACAGGAAGGTCTTCCAACGGCGGATGTGTGCCAGAGAGACCGCGAGAGAACTCGCCGAGTCGGTGGCGTGCTCCAGCGACGATGCAAGGGTGCGGCACAGTCCTTCGAAGAGATCGCGGTCGACCTGCCTTTCAAGGGCGAGGACCAAGTGTTGCTGCCCCTGATCTCCGGCACGAAGATCGACATCGATGCCGTTCACAGTGACCGCGCTCTTCCGATACTGGGCTGCGTGGTCGCCCTGAAGCTCCACGATGAACAGGCAGGCGCCACCGGCATCGCGTCCCCAGAAACAGGGCACGGCCGTTCCCACCGCAACCTGGCGGACATTGAAGTCCGCTCCCGGAACGGCGATGTCATCCCACGGAGAAGACTCAGGCATCGTAGTCATCCTCGTCGTCAGGATCGTCGGCGTAACCCTGCATCTGCTGCAGCCAGACCTTGTTCACGACGACGTTGATGGTCGTCGAATAGTCCCCGTAGGGAAAGCTGACGCCAAAGGCGGCGATCGGTCCCGTCACGGCCTCGCCCTTGGGCTCCAGGCTGTGAATCATGAGGAGCGGCTTGTTCCGGACCATGCGGTAATGCGCGTCGGATACCGCTCCTAAGCCATCTTCGCCGCCAGCCAGCGTCCTGGCCTCATTGCGTTGTGCGTCGCTGAGCCCGAGCTTCTCGTCGCCACGCGAGGCAACCCTGTCCTTGTTCAGGCGCCACGAAGTGCCGTTCGGCTGATCCTTCCCGACGACGCGCACCTGATTCCTCAGGGTGAACGGATGTTCACCCCCTGAGCCACCCGAAGGCGAAATCAGCAGAACATCGGCCAGCGGGCGCTTCGTCGCGATCCGTTCGAGATAGCTCACCACGTCCGACTTCTGTCCGGCAAAGGTCGAATGGCATTCGAACCGGGTGAGGAAGTCGTCGATCACCTCGACAGGCACGTCCCTGAAGATGACGCCCTTTTCGGTGGACTCCTCCGGTCGCCCGCCGAATCCACTTCGCCAGTGATCGCCGATCAGCGCAAGGTTCCTAGCATTCACGTCGGGGTCGGTGGAGACAATGTAGCTCTCCCGCAATCGCCCACTGAAACTCTGCTCGACCGTGACCTCCTGGCCGGATCGCATCTTGTTCGCCGCCGTGATCAGCAGGCTGTCCGGATGCGAGCGGACGTACAGGCCAAAATCCTTCGGGCTGAGGCGATCGCGCCGCATGCGCTTGACCTGCTGTACAAGCTCCTCGGCGGCATCGGCGATGTGGGAGTACCAGTTGATCGAATCGCGGGAGAGATGGACGCGGCAGAGGTCCTCGAAGCCCGGCCGGTAACCGAACCAGCGGCCCATCTGCATGAGGGTGTCGTACATTTTCGTGTTGCGGTACATGTAGCTGACGGTCAACCCCTCGATGGTCAGGCCTCGGGAGAGGCTCAGACCACCGACCGCGACCGCGGTCAACCCGACTCCTTCCTTCGCGTAGCGGGCGTAGTCGAGCACCTCGTCACTCTTGCTGTTGATGACATAGAGGTGGAGGTGCTCGAAGACGCCGCTGAGGGCAGCCTTCACTTCCGCCCAAGTAAGCCCAGCATCGGCGTACTCGGCATCGAAGGCGCGCTTCAGGCCCTGCATGTACGTGTTTCTTGAGGAAACCTCTTCCTGCATCGCGTAGTTGGCGAGAACCGCTTCCCTGATCTTCTTCTCCCTGAGACTCAGGAAGTCACGCACGGCCTTCTGAACGGGCACGAAGCGCGACACGTTGACCATCATTGAGCAATGACTGCCGGTTTGCCCGCGCAGGTTTCGGATGGCGCGAGCGATGACGAACTCGTCGAGTGCGCGATAGAGGCTGGGGGGCAACTCGTGGACCGCGTCGTCCCGCTTGTGGTTGTAGGGGATAAAGTCCTCGCAGTCGTCGATCGGCTTCACGATGGACTGGCTCGTCTCGTCGTCAAGGAACACCTTCTCCGCGCCAAAATACGTCGTCGGCGCATCCAGGCAATAGATGAAGTCCCGAGGGAACAGATCGTCGCGCACATCCGGATCATAAGCGTCAGGATTGATGAAGATGTTGGCAAACGGGGTTGCCGTATAGCCAACATAGCACGACTTCGCGAAAAGACTGAGTATTTCTCTGATCCTTGCATTGGTCTTGGTTGGATCAATATCGTCCTTATTTGTATTTATCGAAGCGTTGTCAGCCTCATCATCGATCAGCAACATGGGCACGTCGCGGATCTGCCCATCTCCGGCAGTATTCAGCTCCCTTAGCCAGCGATGAAGCGCTGTCAGAGTACTGACGTTCTTCTTGATGACCAAGATGATGGGCTTGCTGAAATCATTGAGCTCCCAACCACTCTCAGTTGCTGTCTTCTTGTTGAAGTCGCTGTTAACGTTTGTCAGTGTTGCCGGATGTGGGTATCCGTGACCGAGACCCACACCTATTTTTTTTCGTCCATCTACAGGATCGCTTGACCGGCCAATAAACGCTTCGTCTATTCGCTGCTGCGTCTGCTTGCGCAGATTGTTGTGAATGCCGGCAATGACGACGATGAACTTGTAGCCGGCGTCGGCGGCGCGTGCTATCAGGCCCGTGTAGTTGGCCGTCTTGCCCGACTGCACATGACCGATGACGAGGCCGCGACGGTTCCAGGTTGTGCCCTCGCTCAACGGATCCTGCAGGTGGCCAAGAATGCGGGTCGTCACATCACTCAGCGACTGGACCATCTGCGGTGGCCAACCCTCCTTGAGGAGAAAGTTTCCATAGGATTCCGCATACGTCCAGGCGACATCCTCACGCTTGTGGACCCACTGATCATCATGCTTCGCGGTGACATCCACCAGCGAAACACCTGCCCCCATACGCGTGTCGATCGAGATCATCGCCTCGGTGACGATATTGCGGAGATCGCCCGTATAGCCGAAGATCGAGGCGATCTGTCTCGCCTTGTCCTCCACCTGCTCCCGCGTTGGCGTCTCAGGCAGGTTGGCAAGGCCCGAGATGAGCGCGTTGGCAATGTTTCGTTCTTCCGTGATGACTGTGAGACTCATGCAAAGGTCTCCCTGATGAATTTTTCGACCAGTTCAATCTGGCTATTGAAAAGGTGCGTCGAGCGCGCGATCTGGAGGAAGGCATTCGGATCGCCCGGCCCGTCGCCGTAGAGCACCTTTCTGAGACTCTTCAGGCGCTCCAGAGTTTGGCCTTCATCCACCACCCTCTGGTTGATCTCGCGCGGATGGGTCGAGTAATCGGAGTAGATCATCTCCACCGGCAGGGAGGCAGCAATCGAATCCAGCAGGACACGAAGCAGATCCGCATCCTCGGCCGAGAGTCTTGTGTCCAAAGATGCAATGAGCGGGTGCTGCGCGTTGATTCCGAAACGGATGCCGCCGTGGTCGGCGTAGCGCTCCCAGAACGGGGCTTGGCTTTCCTGAAAAAGCTTTTGCCCGCGTGCCCGATGCACCGTCACGCTGCGGGCAGTGATCCTGTTGATGATCTGACGCAGCCGCTCCCGCACTCCATGCGGCGGGCGGGCGCGGGACTTCTTGATGTCGATGGTCCAAGCTTCGTCCAGACTGTTGGGAAAGTCGATCTGTACCCGCGCCAACTTGGTGGCCTCGCCCTTCGGCACGAGTCTGAACCAGTCACCCCAGACCATCAGGCGGCCGTTTCGATAGACGTAACCCCCCTGATTGGAGATGAAGTCACTGCGATCTTGGTAGTAGTCGTACTCGGACGCGGACAGACGACTGTGGTGCGGAAGCACGTAGGGCTGAAGGCGCACCTCGGCCTCGCCGATCCGGACGATCTCCTCTGGAAGCACTTGGGTGGCAGGATTCTTCCTGCAGAAAGGATCGAATGCCGGAATCGGACGACCATTGACGGTGAGAGAAATCTTGGAATGTCCCTTGATCTCACCCGAGAGAAAGCGGTGAAAGACAAGTGACAGATGTCTGCCCACGGCCTCAAGCTTCTCATTGACGATCTCGTCTCGACGATCCCCGGCCTCGTCCTCCATCAATCGGTCGAGCTCTCGCCAGATAACGGCCGTGCCCCGGCCGCCGAGCCGCTCGACATAAGGCAGCCCATGGATGTCCGCATCGTCCAGGATGGACAGAAGCCAGTCATCGGCAGCATCGATGCGATCCAGATTCCATTCGGCCCCGCAGCCAGTTCCATCGCGTGTGCTCACGACGGTCAGCGAGCGGCATTGCGAAAACGAGGCTGTCTTCAGGCCGAGGCCGAAGCGCCCAAGATCCTGCGGCGACCGATGCTGCCTGGGGTTGCCGGTCCCATGACGCATCGCATCGAGCAGTTGGTCTTCCGTCATCCCCCTGCCGTTGTCGAGGACGACCATCACAGGATGCTCACCAGACACGTCGCAAATGATGTCGATGGTGTCCGCGCCAGCGGAAATGCTGTTGTCGACCAGATCGGCAATCGCAGTTTCGAGCGAGTACCCAAGGTCCCGCATCGATTCGGATAGGCATGCCGCGCTCGGCGGATGACTGCGATCACGAGCCATCGGCGTCCCCTTGCGTCGTCCCGTGAGTCAAGCGCATGGTAAGCTCCGGGTTGCTGCTTCGGGCGTCTTCGTCAGTTCGCATTGCGAAGCAGGCGCGCGGAACTGCCATTTCTGCAGACATTCAGGCGGAAGCTCTTCAAGACCATGCGCGTTCCGACCACTCCGCAGCGCAGCCGCGTGATGTCGAGCATTCGCGGAAAGAACACCCGGCCGGAACGGATACTTCGCTCCCTTCTTTTCGCCAGGGGCTTTCGATATCGACTTCATGTGCGGGGGCTGCCCGGGTCCCCCGACCTTGTGTTCCCGAAGCGCAGAGCAGTGGTGTTCGTCCATGGCTGCTTCTGGCACCGACATGAAGGCTGTCGCTACACAACCACCCCCAAGACCAATGAAGAATTCTGGCGGCAGAAATTCCAGGGAAATGCCGCTCGCGACAGGCGCCATGCGGAGATGCTCCATGCTGTCGGCTGGCGTGTGGCGGTCGTCTGGGAGTGCGCCTTGAAGCACTCGGTCGAGGAGACTGCGCAAGCGGTTGGGGAGTGGCTGCATGGCGATCAGGATGTCCTGGTGATTGGTCAGAGCACTGACTAGCCCGCTTCGGCAAGCACCGGAAACTGTTCCGGCAGGTTTCGCGGCACGCTTCCTGCAGGCATCTTCTGTACGGCATCACCAGCCTGCCTCCGCGTGCCCCTGCTCATCTCGTTCAGAAGGCTACGAACGATCTTGGCCAGTTTGTGGGCAAGCAACGGAGGCACCGCGTTCCCGACCTGGGTGTACTGCTCCGTGCGGGTGCCCGCGAAGACATAGTTGTCGGGAAACGTCTGGAGCCGTGCTGCTTCCCTGACGGTGAGACTCCTGCATTGGGAGGCGTCGTAGTGGATGTAGTAGTGCCCGTCCTTGGCAATGTGAGCGACCACTGTGGTTGACGGTTCGTCCCTGCATTGCACGCGGAAGCGATCCTTGAACGGGATGGCATCAAAGTCCCCGGCGAAACGCACATTCAGATGATCGGGCAAAAGCTTGGGAGGGAACACATCCAGCCGTGGACAATATCCCCATAAATGCGCGAAACTTGCTGAGAAAAGGTAGCGGGCGAGATCCGATTCCATGTGCGCACGCCCTTCATGCTGACAGACGCCACCGACGCTTCGATCGTGCACCCATCGCTGAAGCTCGGTCCGCCTTTTCGGTCCTCTGTAGCGTCGCAAAATGAAGGCGCTGCCGGTCGTTGTGCTGGTTGCCGCAGCGGCGAAGGCGCGCATTGTCTCGATCACGACAGACTCGCTTTCCGCCCTCCATCCCTTGACGTAAGAAGGGGCAGCCTGAACAGCCTTGCGCCATGCCTCCACTGAATCGCCACGCGACAGCTTGCTGCGGATTCGGGGAAGGTCGTCGATGGCCTGCCTGACCGTGACGGCCCTTGCTACTGGTGCCAGCAACTGGTGTTGAGGCATGTGGAGCGCCTTTCTCACTCCGAGCAGGATAACGCGATGCCTGCTTTGCGGGATCCCATGACGCTCCGATTGGATGAGATAATCGGTGGGGACCAGCGCACTGCCGTCGCCCTTCTTGGTGAAGGATCGGATCTCATATTCGAGCCCCTCGGTCGGCATCGAAAGATCCCCAATGATCTTCTCGAACATCGGGTCGCCGGAGTGCTTTGAGGAAAGCAGACCCTTGACATTTTCCATCACGAAGAGAGTAGGCTTGTGCACGTGGATGATTCGCAGGTACTCCCTGTAGAGGAGGTGCTTTTCATCCTTGTGAAAGTCCTTGTCGTTGGTGCGCCGGGAGCGCCCCGCCAGTGAGTACGCCTGACACGGCGGGCCGCCGATCAGCACCCAGGTTTCCTGCCCCTTGAGTGCAGCACGAATTTCCCTGTCGATACTGGCCTCATCGGACTTGCCAAGCTCTAGGCACCTCGCCTCGGTGGCAGCATGCTCGAATGCGCTGGCCACGGCCGGGATCCTGCGGAAAGCGGCCTCGTCTATCTCGCCCCGTATGTAGCGGTAGTAGTGCCTGACGTCCTCGGTGCCACGCAGACGCCTGAACACTGCCCTAAGCGTCAGCGTGCGATGTGCGACAGGATCCCGTTCGATTGAAAGGGCGATTTCGAAGAACGGCTTCCCCTTGTGCCCCCGCAGGGAAGCAAACCCTTCCCCGAGTCCTCCTGGGCCAGCAAAGAGGTCAATTATGGGAACTGGCACGCCAGCGGTTCTCCACCGAGTTTTTTCCCGGATGTGATTCGCGCGCCGATTCGATGCAGTGTCACTTCGCCCCCCGCTTCGTCTTGGTGATGCTTTCGGCGATCCACCGATCCAGCTCTAAGCGGCGGAAGCGCCAAGTGCCTCCAAGCTTGAACGCCGGAATCTTTCCTTTCTGAGCAAGGCGATAGACGGTCCGTTTCCCGGCCTTAAGGTAGGCCGAGACCTCCTCGAGCGTGATGATCTCGCTTTCGAAGTCAGTCATCATCCGGAACCCATCCGATCTGCCCTTGTGAGAACTACCGTTGCCAAGTTTGGCCAATACTACCAAGTTGCGATAGACGTGGCCAATCGTGATCGCGGGAGCTTTGCACGGTTGATAGCAGATCGCCTGGGAAATCCGGTCATGCCGTGGTTCCCATTCCCTGCGGCGTAAAGAGAGAGCCCGCCGCAGCATCGTGCCATCCGCATCAAGGGAAGAGGCACGATGGGACAGACCAGCCGCCGCACATCCGCATGGCCTGCGCTTGCCGTGTTGCTCTCGGCCATGCAACCCGCCATCGCCGACGACACCCCGGAGCGTGAGCAGCTCGCCGCGCTCGCCCGCCAACTCGACCTGATGGACCGCCTCGCCGAGCACGCCGCCAATACCGCTCCGCAGGAACGCGTTCGCTACCACTTCGACTACGCCCGGCTGCGCGCCGACCTGAACCGCGTTCGCGCCGGCGTGCAGGACTACCTCGTGCCCCAGCGCGCCCAGCCGCGCGATCCCGTCCCGCTGGCCGGCGATTACGTCCGCCGCGACCGCGCCGACGACGAGGAGCCGTCGCCATGACGCCCTCTGCCGATCAGGTCGCCGCATTCCAGGCCAACGGCGGCTTTGCGCCTTCGGCCGTCTCCGCCGTGGTGCTGGGCTTCGTGTTCGCCGTGGTGCTGCTGTGGGGCGTGTGGGCCATGCGCACCGCCTACGTCGGCTGGGCCGAGCACCGCATCACCGAACGTCAGTTCCTCGCCGTCGTCGTGCGCTTCGTGGCGATGTATCTGGTGCTGACCTTCTTCCTCCTGTCCTGACCGTCACGAAAGGCCATACGCCATGAACATGCGACCGACACCCTATCGCATTCCGTCCCGCATCGCCGCACCGCTGCTGCCGCTGGCGCTCGCGGGCCTGCCGCTGTCGGTCTTCGCGCAGGGCCTGCCGACCATGGAAGACCCATCGCGCGGCCAGGGCAGCGGCATCCTCCAGACCTTGCAGAACTACGGCTACGACATCGTGCTGCTGATCGCGCTGCTGGTGGTCGCCTCGATGTTCGTCGGTGTCTGCTATCACGCCTATGCGCGCTACTCGGAGATCCACACCGGCCGCGCCACCTGGGGCCAGTTCGGCCTGACGGTCGCCGTGGGCGCGCTCCTGCTGGTGGTCGGCATCTGGCTGCTCACCGAGGCCACCGGCGTGCTGTGAGGGGGCAAGCGATGGCCGTCCCGTCGGAGACCCCGGGCGACACGCTGGTGACCTTCCTGCCGCACCGGCTGAACCGCCAGCCGGTGGTCGTGCGCGGGCTGACCGCCGACGAGCTGTGGATCTGCGCCGGCCTGTCGGCCGCAGCCGGGTTCGCGCTCGGCCTGCCGCTGGCCTGGCTCACGCACAGCATCGCCATGGTGCCCACGCTGATCGTCGCCGGCATCGCGCTGGGCGTCTTCGTCGGCGGCGGCTTCCTGCGCGCGCAGAAGCGCGGCCGGCCCGACACGTGGCTGTACCGGCAGCTCCAGTGGCGGCTGGCCCTGCGGCATCCGGCGCTGGCAGCGCTCCTGGACGGGCAGCGCCTCATCACCCGCTCGGGCTGCTGGACGACCCGGCGCAGCACCGATCGAGGTGCGCCATGAGCCGTTTCAGGAACGAGGTTGCGCACCTGCAGGCGCACGTGAAGACGCTGCGTCTGGGGGCCGGCGCGCTGTTCGTGGTGGCGCTGCTGCTCGGCTTCGGTTGGTGGAGTGCACCGAAGAGTCTCACCATCCATGTGCCGCCGGACCTGCGCTCGGGCAGCACGCGCAAGTGGTGGGACGTGCCGCCCGAGAGCGTGTACGCCTTCTCGTTCTACATCTGGCAGCAGGTGCAGCGCTGGCCCACGAACGGCGAGGAAGACTACCCGCGCAACCTGCGCGCGCTGTCGGCCTACCTGACGCCGAGCTGCCGAGCCTTCCTCCAGCAGGACTACGAGTACCGGCGCGCCAGTGGCGAGCTGCGTCGGCGCGTGCGCGGCATCTACGAGATTCCCGGCCGCGGCTACGGCGACGATCCGGCCACGCGCGTCAAGGTGGTCTCGGCCCGCGACTGGATCGTCACGCTCGACGTGAGCGCGGACGAATACTACGACTCCGAGCAGGTCAAGCGCGCCCTGGTGCGCTACCCCATCAAGGTCGTCCGGCTGGACATCGACCCCGAGCGCAACCCCTTCGGTCTGGCGCTGGACTGCTACGCCGGCGCGCCCCAGCGCATCGAACCGCCGCCGGCGCCGCCCCAGGCCGGCGCGCCCGCCAAGGCCTCCGGCCACCTGCCGGGGGGCTTTCCATGAAGCATGCTGCCTCGTCGGCCCTGGCCGGCGTCCTGCTGACCCTCGGTTTCGTGCCGGCCAGCCAGGCCGTGGAAATCCTGCGCTGGGAGCGCCTGCCCCTGCCGGTGCCGCTGGTGGTCGGTCAGGAGCGCGTGGTCTTCATCGACCGCAACGTGCGCGTCGGCGTGCCGGCCGGCGTCGGCGACCAGCTGCGCGTGCAGAGTGCGGGCGGCGCGATCTACCTGCGGGCGAGCGAGCCGATTCCGCCCACGCGGCTGCAACTGCAGGACGTGGAATCCGGCGCGCTGATCCTGCTCGACATCGCCGCCGAGCCGGCAAGGGACGGCCAGGCGGCGCTGGAGCCGGTGCGCATCGTGGAAGCGGAAGCCCCCGCGAAGCGCTATGGCGGCGGCGCGGCAAGCGTCGCGGATGAGCAGGCCGATGCGCCCGCGGACGAATCCGTTCCCCGGCGCGAAACGCCGGTACCGGTCGTGCTGACGCGCCATGCCGCACAGAGCCTGTACGCGCCGCTGCGCACCGTCGAGCCGGTCGCCGGCATCGGGCGCGTGAACCTGCGTCGCGACCTCGCGCTGGACACCTTGCTGCCGACGCTGCCGGTGCGCGCGCGGGCACTGGCCGCGTGGCGCCTGGAAGACCAATGGGTGACGGCCGTGCGACTCACCAACACCTCGGCGCGCTGGCTCGACCTCGACCCGCGCGCCCTGCAGGGGAACTTCGTGGCGGCGACCTTCCAGCATCCGAACCTGGGGCCGGCCGGCACCCCGTCCGACACCACGGTGCTCTACCTGGTCACGCGCGGCCACGGCCTGGCCGAGTCGCTGCTGCCGGCGCTGAGCCCGATCGACGCCAGCGTGAACCTGCCGCCGGCCGCCGCGGCCGGCTCGACCGCAGGAGCGCGCGATGAGAAGTAATCCGCTGCTCAAGTGGCTGCTGATCCCGATGGCGCTGCTGCTGGTGTTCGTCGGCATCAGGCTGTTCTCCGGCGCCCCCGGCGGCCAGCCCACCCCCCAGGGCGCGGCCAGTACGCTCACGCCCGAGGAGATGAAGGCCCTTGGCATCGCCGGCGACACGCCGCGCGATACCGTCGCCACGCTGGTGGCCCAGGTGAAGCAGGTGCGCACCGAGCTGCAGGCCGCACTCGCCGACAACAGGCAGCACAAGGCCGAGAACGCGCGCCTGCGGGCGCGGGAAAGCGCGATCGACCAGCGCATCCACAGCGCGCTCGAAGACGAACGCAGCCGCCTGGAGCAGGAGCGCAACCGGGTGGCCAGCGACCGGCAGCAGACGCAGGGGCTGCTGCAGGATCTGCAGCGGCAGCTGGATGGCCTTGCCGGCAAGGGCGGCCCGTCCGACCTGCCGGTCGGACTAGGGCTGGAAGAGGGTGACGGCCAGCGCTTCGAGCGCGGCGCCGATGGCACGCAGTGGATCGAGCCCGACGATGCCAAGGCCGACGCCAGGGGCGGCAGCAAGGAGCCGGGCTTTCCTCCGAGCTTCGGGCCGGCCCAGAAAAGCCTCTCGGCCGCAGTGGATTCCGCCACGAACGTCGACGACTCCGCCGCGGCCGCATCCACCAAGGCCGTCTACACGGTGCCGTCGAACTCGACGCTCATGGGATCGGTTGCCATGACGGCGCTGATCGGGCGCGTACCGATCGACGGAACGGTCAACGACCCGTACCCATTCAAGGTGCTGATCGGCCCGGACAACCTCACGGCCAACGGCATCGACATCCCCGACGTGGCCGGGGCGGTGGTCAGCGGCACGGCCTCGGGCGACTGGACGCTCTCGTGCGTGCGCGGGCAAATCCGCTCGGTCACGTTCGTGTTCCAGGACGGCACCATCCGCACGGTGCCGGAGGACAGCGGCAAGGGCGACAGCGGCGGCGGCAACCCGGGCTACAACGGCGCCAGCATCCAAGGCGGCCTGGGCTGGATCAGCGACCCCTACGGCATTCCCTGCGTCAGCGGCGAGCGGCGCAGCAACGCCCAGCAGTACCTGGGCAGCCAGGCGCTCATCACCGCGGCCGGCGCCGGCGGGGCCTCGCTCATCAAGTCCGACAACGGCAGCGTGGCCGTGGTCGCCAACAGCAACGGCTCGCTGGGCACCGTCGGCATCAGCGGCAACGAAGCGATGGGCCGCATCCTCGCGGGCGGCGCGCGCGACATGGCCGATTGGGTCAACAAGCTCTACGGCCAGGCTTTCGCGGCGGTCTACGTGCAGCCCGGCGCCAAGGTGGCCGTGCATCTGGAGCAGCCGCTCGACATCGACCACGACGCCAAGGGGCGTCGGGTCCATCACCGCACCGGAGAAGCCCATGCCCCGGATCTGGATTGACGCGGCCGCCGTGCTGCTGGCGGCCGCCCTGCTCGGCGGCTGCGCCACCAGCAAGGAGAAGCTGCTGCCGCACGGCGACAGCACCATGCTCGACATCTGGCATCAGGAGACCGGCGGCAGCGCGGGCGGCGGCCAGGCCGCGCGGCAACTGCTCGATGCGCGCCAGGGCCTGCGCCGGCCGCTGACCGAGGCCGATGTGCAGGCGGCGCCCGGCGTGCAGGCGCGCTACACCCGTACCGCGCAGAACGAGATCTACCGCCAGTTCCATCGCCTGCCGAACCCCGACCTGGTGATGTACGTGTTCCCGCATCTGGCCGGCACCGATCCGGCGCCGGTGCCCGGCTACAGCACGGTGTTCCCGCTCTACCAGCGCGTGCAGTACGCGATGCCGGGCGAGCGCGTGGAGGACTACTGATGGCCTGGTCGCTGCCGTGGCCGCGCAAACCCGACGCATCGCCTGCCGACGCCGTGGATGCGGCCGATGATGCCTGGGCACGGCACGTGACTGCCCTGGCGGCACAGGGCGTCGCCGAGCCGGGCAGCGCGCTCGGCCGGGGCCGGCGCAGGCCGGCCACCCAGGCCGACCACGATGCGCTCTATGGCGTCGCGCCGTCGTTCGCGGACTTGCTGCCCTGGGTCGAGTACCTACCCGGCAGCAAGTGCATGTTGCTGGAAGATGGCCAGTCGGTGGCGGCCTTCTTCGAGCTGGCGCCGGTCGGCACCGAGGGCCGCGAGATGGCCTGGCTGTGGCAGGCGCGCGATGCGCTGGAGAACGCCCTGCAGGACGCCTTCGACGAGTTGGACGACAACCCCTGGGTGGTGCAGCTCTACGCCCAGGACGAGGCCGACTGGGACAACTATCTGCGTTCACTGGCGAACTATCTGCAGCCGCGTGCGCAGGGCAGCGCGTTCAGCGACTTCTACCTGCGCTTCTTCGCCCATCACCTGCAGGCCATCGCCAAGCCGGGCGGCTTGTTCGAGGACACCACGGTGACGCGCCTGCCGTGGCGCGGCCAGGTCCGGCGCGTGCGCATGGTGGTCTATCGCCGCACGTCCGCGGCCCCGCGGCGCGGCCAGTCGCCCGAGCAGGCGCTGACCACGACCTGCGACCGCCTGGTCGGCGGGCTGGCGAATGCCGGCGTGAAAGCTCGGCGTCTCGGCGCGGCGGACATCCACGCCTGGCTGCTGCGCTGGTTCAACCCGAACCCGACCCTGCTCGGCGCCACCGCCGAAGACCGGGAACGCTTCTACGCGCTGACCCGCTACCCGGAAGAGCGGCAGGAGGGCGAGATCGAACTCGCCAGCGGCACCGACTTCGCGCAGCGCCTGTTCTTCGGACAGCCCCGCTCGGACGTGCCCAACGGCCTTTGGTTCTTCGACGGCATGCCGCATCGGGTGATCGTGATGGATCGCCTGCGCACGCCGCCCGTGACGGGCCATCTGACGGGCGAGACGCGCAAGGGCGGCGATGCCATGAACGCGCTGTTCGACCAGATGCCCGAGGATACGGTGATGTGCCTGACGCTGGTCGCCACGCCCCAGGACGTGCTGGAGGCGCACCTCAACCACCTCGCCAGGAAGGCCGTCGGCGAGACCCTGGCCTCGGAGCAGACCCGGCAGGACGTGCAACATGCGCGCGGCCTGATCGGCAGCGCGCACAAGCTCTACCGCGGCGCACTGGCGTTCTACCTGCGCGGCCGTGACCAGGTCCAGCTCGATGCGCGCGGCCTGCAACTCGTCAACGTGATGCTCAACGCCGGCCTGCAACCGGTACGCGAACAGGACGAGGTGGCGCCGCTGAACAGCTATCTGCGCTGGCTGCCATGCGTGTTCGATCCGGCTGCCGACAAGCGCCAGTGGTACACCCAGCTCATGTTCGCGCAACACGCGGCGAACCTGGCGCCGGTCTGGGGCCGCAGCCAGGGCACGGGGCATCCGGGCATCACGTTCTTCAACCGCGGCGGCGGTCCGATCACCTTCGATCCGTTGAACCGCCTCGACCGGCAGATGAACGCGCATCTGTTCCTGTTCGGCCCCACGGGTTCGGGCAAGAGCGCGACGCTCAACAACATCCTGAATCAGGTGACGGCGATCTATCGGCCGCGCCTGTTCATCGTCGAGGCGGGCAACAGCTTCGGCCTGTTCGGCGACTTCGCGGCACGGCTGGGCCTCACCGTGCATCGGGTGAAGCTCGCGCCGGGCGCGGGCGTCAGTCTGGCGCCGTTCGCCGACGCCCGGCGGCTGGTCGATACGCCGAGCCAGGTACAGACGCTGGACGCCGATGCGCTCGACGAAGACCAGCCCGATGCCGGCATGGCCGTGGAAGGCGACGAGCAGCGCGACGTCCTCGGCGAGCTGGAGATCACTGCGCGACTGATGATCACCGGCGGCGAGGACAAGGAAGAAGCGCGCATGACGCGCGCCGACCGCAGCCTGATCCGGCAGTGCATTCTCGATGCGGCCCAGCATTGCGTGGCAGATAGACGCACGGTGCTCACGCGCGATGTGCGCGACGCGCTGCGCGAGCGCGCCCGCGACGCCACGCTGCCGGAGATGCGGCGCGCACGGCTGCTGGAGATGGCCGACGCCATGGACATGTTCTGCCAGGGCGTGGACGGCGAGATGTTCGACCGGCCCGGCACGCCGTGGCCCGAGGCGGACATCACCATCGTGGACCTGGCCACCTTCGCGCGCGAGGGCTATAACGCCCAACTCTCGATTGCCTACATCTCGCTCATCAACACCGTCAACAACATCGCCGAGCGCGACCAGTTCCTGGGCCGCCCGATCATCAACGTGACGGACGAAGGCCACATCATCACGAAGAACCCGCTGCTCGCGCCCTACGTGGTCAAGATCACCAAGATGTGGCGCAAGCTCGGCGCCTGGTTCTGGCTCGCCACGCAGAACCTGGACGATCTGCCGAAAGCGGCCGAGCCCATGCTCAACATGATCGAGTGGTGGATCTGCCTGTCAATGCCGCCCGATGAAGTGGAGAAGATCGCGCGCTTCCGCGAACTCAACGCGTCGCAGAAGGCGCTGATGCTCTCGGCCCGCAAGGAGGCCGGCAAGTTCTCCGAAGGCGTCATCCTGTCTAAGTCGATGGAGGTGCTGTTCCGCGCCGTGCCGCCCAGCCTCTACCTGGCGATGGCCATGACCGAGCCCGAGGAGAAGGCCGAACGCTTCCAGTTGATGCAGCGGCATGGCATCAGCGAGCTGGACGCCGCGTTGCGCGTGGCCGAGAAGATCGACCGTGCGCGCGGCATCGAACCTCTGGCGCTGGACACCTTGGCCTGACGGGCGCGACACGATGCGCATGCCCTCATTCGCCCGCCGTCATCCGAGGATCGGTTTGCTGATCGTGGCGACGATTGGGGTTGCCTCGTGGATGCTGCTGCGCGCGCCGCATCCGGCAACCGAGTCCATGTCCCCGGCCGCTGCCGGGTCCGAAGCGCCCAAACCGGCTGGCCCGCCCTGGCTGAATGGCCGTGCCGATGCGCGCTTTACGGTGGTCGGGTACGCCGACCTGGAGTGTCCGTACTGCCGGGCCTACTTCCCCGTGCTCAAGGGCTGGATCGACGCCCATCCCGAGGTGAACTGGCAGTGGCACCACCTGCCGCTGCCCATGCACATGCCGGCCGCGACCGACGGGGCACGCCTGGCCGAGTGCGCCGGCGAAGCCGGCGGACATGCCGCGTTCTGGCAGGCCGTGGCGTGGCTCTACGCGAACACCCGTGGCGACGGCCAGGGCCTGCCGGAGGGCCTGCGCTATCCCGCCCTCACGCCAGCCATGCAGGCTTGTCTCGACAGCGAGCGCCCCGATGCCGTCATCCATGCCCAGGCGGTGGAAGCGGCACGGCAGGGCATCGCGGCCACGCCGGCCCTGCAACTGCGCGACCGCGAGTCCGGCAAGACCCTCCTGCTGCACGGCCCCGTCGAAGGCGATGCCCTGCTGTCGGCCATCGACCTGCTCGCCGCCGGCAGCACGACCGCAGCCGAGCCCGCCCATCCCCCAGACATGCCCGCCGGCGTTGCCGGTGACATGCCCAGGTAGCCATCGATCTTCAAGGCTGCGGCGCGGCTCGTCCGCGCTGATCGAAACCCGTTCGCATCGCATCCCTGACGCGAACGGCCACCGCATCCGCGGTGGTGGATGCCCGCTCGTCGCCTGTTCCATTCCCATCGTCCCCAGGAGGGTTTGCCCTCCCGGGGGCAGGCGCCCTCCGATCTCATCCCTTGGAGGTTCGCCATGTCTCTAGTCATCGCCGATTCCCGCCCGGAGTCGCTCACCCTGATCGCCGCCCAGCACGAAGACTGGATCATCCAGCAGGCCATCACCCTGCTGGAGAATCGCGTGTTCAGGGCCGGTCCGGCGCTGGGCGGTCCCGCCGCCGTGCGCGATTACCTGCGCCTGAAACTGGTCGCGGAGCCGAACGAAATTTTCGCCGTCGTGTTTCTCGACAACCAGCACCACGTGCTCGCCTTTGAGCCGCTGTTCAAGGGCACGGTCGACCAGACTTCGGTGTATCCGAGGGTGGTGGTCCAGCGTGCGCTGGCGCTCAACGCTTCGGCGCTGATCCTGGCGCATCAGCACCCCTCGGGGACCACCGAACCATCGGCCGCTGATCGTGCGATCACCGAGCGGCTGAAGAGCGCCCTGGCCACCGTCGATGTCCGGGTGCTGGATCACTTCATCGTCGGCAAGGGCCGCCCGTACTCGTTCGCCGAAGCCGGCTTGTTGTAGTCCGCACCGCAGGCGTCCCTTCCGGGGCGCCTGTTCCTCTTGCCTCCACTAGAACTGCCATGGAACGTTCCGGTTGCCACGTTCGCGACGCATTCTGATGGTCACGATCTTCGGAAGCTTGAAAGCTTGCGGGATAGGCGGCTGAGCCGGCCTTTACCGGTTGAGAAGCACACCTTTACGTGGCAGAATGTACGCATTTTCTAGTTGTAAGCAACGCGAATGTCTGCCGTCACCGCCATCCAGTACACTCAGGATCAGATGCGCACGCTAACCGGCGTGTCCGTCGAGACGGTGCGGCATTGGCGCAAGACCGTGCCTTACTTGGCGTCCAAGACCGGGAAGGCTGCCCGGTTCACCTTCGCCGATCTCCTTGGCTTGGCCGTTACCAATGAGCTGGTCAGCTCATTGGGCGTGCACATCGCCACCGTCAGCGTCGGCGTGGACACGCTCTTTAGGTTGCTGGGCACCAGTAGCGCGTTGGTGCTGAATGGGTCCGTGGCGTTCGTGACGCCCACTTCGGCGACCCTGTGCGATATCGGCCCCGAGGGGGTTGCGCCGGCGCCGACGCAACCGACTCTCGTGATCCCGCTCGATCCGTTGATCACGCGGCTTCAGCAGCACATGCTGCCGATCATCCCGGCGCCGAACCAGGCAGCGTTGCCGTTTCCGCCGGAAGCTATCCGGAGCAGGGCGTGAACACAGCCACGCTGGAACATGTGCTCGCAGCAACCGGCTACCTGCCGGACGGGCGACCCGCGCCAGGCCTTCGATTGGGGGCTGAGGCGCAGTCCTCGCGCCACGGCCGCGTTTTTGTTCCGGACGCATTGTGGCGCAGCGCGTCGTCGTTGACCGTCTACTTCAAGTTTGAGCAAAGCGCGCCTGCAGACGATCTGGTCAGCCAGTGGCGACGAGAGGTCTGGAACGAGGGGTTCGCGCCGTTGCTGTGGGTGATCTCGCCGCAGCGTATCGACCTGTACAACGGTTTCGGCACGCCCATGAAAGAAGGCGATGCCCAGAAACATTTGCTTCGGCGTTTCGAGAACATCGAAGCTTCGCTTCATGAACTGGACGAGTTCGCCGGCCGGCTGGCGATCGAGACGGGCCAGTTCTGGGTCCAGGTGCCGGCCATCGATCGCAAGACCAGCGTCGATCAGAAGCTTCTGTCCGACCTTGGATGTCTCGAACGCGATTTGGTCGCAGGCAATCTCGCGCGCGACGCGGCGCAGGCCTTGATCGGGCGCGTGATCTTCACGCAGTACCTGATTGACCGCGAGATCGTCAGTGCGACGCGGTTGAAGCGGGTATGCGGCCACACGGCGTTGCCGGCGATACTGCGCGACCGGCCAGCGACCAGCAAGCTGTTCACATGGCTGGCCCAGACCTTCAACGGCGATATGTTTCCGCCTTCGTCGGTGAAAACGACACCAGCCGCACACCACTTGACGCGGGTTGCGGAGTTCCTGGAGGCTGCCGATCCTGAAAGCGGGCAGCTCAGCTTCTTCCCCTACCAGTTCGACGTAATTCCGGTCGAACTTATCAGCTCGATCTATGAGCAGTTCGCGCACGCTGAGCCGCGGACAAACGGAAAGCGCACAGAAGCGTTGCGAAACGGCGTGCATTACACGCGGCTGTCCGTCGTCTCGCTGATCCTTGATGAGGTCATGGATGGCCTATCTGGACGGGAGTCGGTGCTGGATTTGACGTGCGGCTCTGGTGTCTTCCTGGTCGAAGCGTTGCGGCGCTTGGTTCATCTTCGATCGCAAGGTCAGCCGCCCACGAGGGAGGTGATACGCTCGACACTCTATGGGCAAGTCTATGGCGTGGACATCAGCGAAGCCGCGATTCGCGTCGCTGCGTTCAGCCTATACCTGGCTGCGCTTGAGCTGGACCCTGACCCGCAGCCACCGCAGTCCCTGAAGTTCCAGCCATTGATCGGCAGGACATTGCTCGTCGGTGACGCTCGTACGGTCGAACGTGACGGAAATGGCAAGGCCGTGCTGGCGACGCCGGCGGGACTGAAGCAGTTCGACCTGATCGTAGGCAATCCCCCTTGGAGCTTTAAAGGGCAGACAGGAACCGAAGCGCGGCGCAAGACCAGGGTTGCGGGCGTACCCGCGCAACCGCGTGGTGAAGGCCTGGATTTCGTGTTGCGTGCGGCCGAGTTCTCACATGAGAAGACTCGCTTCGGCATCATTCTTAGCGCGATGCCGTTCTTCAGCCGCAGCGGCACCGGCATGGCAGCAGCTCAGCATGTGATGCGAGCCCTGGCTCCGATCACCTTGGTCAATCTGTCCAATTTGTGCAGTTGGCTCTTCGCGACTGCAGCCATGCCTGCAGTGGTTCTCTTTGCCCGTCATCGGCCGACGCAGCGAACGGATCAGGTCACGGTCGTTCAGATCCCGTGGACGCCCAGCGGTGCAAGGACTCATTCGTTCGAGGTGGCGCCGAGTGACGTCATCACTTTGACGCTCGGCGAAATCCAAGAACAGCCGTTGAAGCTTAAGGCAGCAGCCATTGGCCGACGCCGTGACCTTCTATTGTTGGATGAGTTGACGTTGGACCACAGAAGTCTGGGCGAGCAACTCTCACTACTCGACACTACCTTCCAGGTTGGATTGATTCGAGGGGCCTCAGAAAACCAGACGCGCGATGCTCGCCCGCTAAGAGGGCTGGAGGTACTGCAAGTCAAAGACATGCAGCACTTCAACATTCCCGATGCTCTGCCGACCTTCAGCCAATCGAAGGCACAATGGCCAAGATCACGGGAGATATATCAAGCCCCGCTTCTCATCGTGAAGGAAATGCTTCTGGGGAGTCCGCGCGTCTTGGCGGCCGTCTCCGAGCGGGATCTCGTTTTCACGAACTCATACTTCGCAGTGTCCCTTCCGAGAGAGCACACGCGGACGGCACATTTGCTTGCTACCGTGTTGAGTTCTGCTTTTGCGACATGGTTCTTCTATCTGACCGCTTCAGAGTTTGGAATCTACAAGAGGAAGCTGCTGGCTCGCGACCTCAGCTTCCTGCCTGTGCCTGACTTCGTGAGCGCAGTGAAATCTGAGGCTGGCCAGCGCCTGCTGCAGATTGAGAAGAACTTGCGTGCCCACGGCGCCGGCGCGAGAGGATGGGCTGATCTAGACGAAGCTGTCTTCGATCTGTACGAACTGAACGATGCCAACCGAGTTGTCATTCGAGACGGGCTTCTACGCGCCGGGTGGCAATGGGAAACCGGCCGCGAGTCGTCAGTGGAACCCTCGGATAGCCGTACCGACATTGCAGCGTATGCCAGGACGTTCCTGTCCGTTATCGAGGGTTGGCTTTCCGTTCGCAATAAGCGGCACATGCGCGCCGAAGTGCTTGACTTGCCAAGCAGTTCGGCCTTGCGTGTCGTGCGCTTTGTCTTGGAAGAGGGACCGGGCAATGCGAGTGTGAGCGTCGTGGCGCCACAAGGCGAATTGGGCGACGTACTAGTACGTATCGGCAGGCGCCTGAAAGTCAAGATCGCGACCGCGCTCAGTGCAGAGCGGGAATTGCGTGTACACGGACGCAACGAAGTCGTGATTATCAAGCCATCAGCGCGGCGCTACTGGATGGGCATAGCGGCACTGGAAGATGCCGATGCAGTGGTCGCGGAGAGCTTTTCAGGGGGAAATGTTTGAGGATCCCCTATGAGACACCTCCTGCATTGGGCAGAGAGTTCATTGAAATTCAGCCCGAGGTCGTGGCGGTCATTCTGCTGACACTGGCCGCAGGTTGGCAGCGAGCATGCGCAGCCGAGGACGTGAATGCCAACGCTGGCGAGGTGCTCATGACGGAGCGCCTGCGCGATGGAATGCGTGGAGTGCTAAGAAACTCCCCATGGAAGCTGATCGTGCTGCCGGGAACTGAGTCGCGATCCAAAGCAAGCGTGGTGTTGCCGGACGGGCGCACCGATATTCCTCTGATGTTGATCGAAGTCTTCCTCCGCACGCAGGAGCATGACCCGCATGCAGTCATCGAATGCAAGCGCATTGCCGGGTCGGACACCCACCTGTGCCGCGAGTACGTGGTCGAAGGCATGGATCGATTCGTCCGGGAGAAGTACGGAGAGAACCACGCAATCGGCTTCATGGTGGGCTATGTTCTCTCCGGCTCGCCTTCGGAATCCGCGGATGGCGTCAACGCTTACCTGAGAAGAGTTTCGCGCTCGGTAGATCGCCTCGCCCCGAGCGACATCAGTGACGGGACTTGGCAGAGCCTACATGCACGCTCCAAGCCGTCGATGCCGATTCGCTTACATCATGCGTTTCTTGGGTTCGCTGGCACCCCAGCGTCCCGCACCTGATCTCCGCCTCCGGCAGGAGGCAAACACAACGCCCACAACGGCATAGGGCATGAAACCGGCAAGGGCCGGATGCGGTTTCTTTGTCGCGCCAGATCGGCACTTGAAGTCGACTGTGACTTTGATCGACTCCAAGGACGCCCGATATGCCGGTCCCCGTCTTCAAGGCTTCGCCCCGGCTGCCGACCATCCGCATTGCGCCCGGACTGTGGGCAGTGCTGTTCATGTTCACCCAGACTGCAGCAGCCGACGTGCTCGTCGTCACCGACAGCCGTCATCCGGTGCAGGCCCCGGCCGGCGTGCGGGTCATCGAGCTGGACCAAGCCGCGCGCATTGAGGTCGAACTCGCCGCACACCTGCCGGCCGACCCGCAACAGGCCGCAGCCGTAGTGCAGCAGCGGTTGCATGACGGCGGCGAGGCCCTGCAGCGCCGCATCGGCCATGCCTATCAGGGTGTCGCAGACGCCTGGGGGCTGGGCATCGCCAAGATTCCCGCCGTGGTGGTCGATCGACGCTACGTGGTCTACGGCGAGCCCGACGTGCACCGCGCCGCCGCGCGCATCGACGCCTACCGGACCAGGCAGCCGTGAACCTCCTACGGGCATCCCGGCGCCTGCGCGCCACCGCCGCCTCGCTGCTGCTCGGCGCGGCCACGTCGACGTTCGCCCTGGACACCGCCACCATCGTGTCGTCGGCGCTGTCCCCCGACTGCCTTGAATACCGCGTGGTCGGCATCTGCCACTGGCTGTACTGCACGCCCTTCGGCTGCTCGGTTCGCACCTCCGTCAAGGTGCGCCACTACGTCCCCGATGCGGTGGTGTCGAGCTACTCGAACACCGGCGAGAACCCGTGGCTGGAAGTCAGGGCAATGAGCATGCCGAACGCGACCGCCAAGGCGGGCGGTGACGGCACGACCAATCACGACAACGAGAACAACCTCGCCAGGTTCAAGAACGCCGATGTCATCGGCCATCCGGCCGGGATGGTGTTCAGCCGGTTCGCCAGCGCCGCCGGCTACACCTGCGAAGGCGCTGGCACGGCCTTCATGCCGTATCTGCTGAGCACGCTCGACACGATCGGCTGGCGCTACAACATTCCGGAGGCGTTCTACCCCGAAGCGCTCATCCCCGGCCGGCGCGAAATCGGTACGCGCACCGGCCTGAACCTCTGGGGCAACGTGTATCCCCGCGGTGGCTTCCTGCACCAGACCGACGACCACAAGAGCGGCGCCGTGGTCGCGCAGCGCGCGGGCGACATCGTGACGCGCCGCAACCAGATTCACGTGTACCAGCCCCTGCTGGCCAACGCCCGCGACGGCTACTGGCCGGCCGGCGCGCTGATGGAGACCGACGCATCGACGGGCAAGTGGCAGGAGCTGACGCCCACGCTCTCGAACAGTTGCGTGGTCTTCCCGCACGGCCGCACCCGCGTGCAGGCCCAGCAGGGCGGCTACGCCTGGGCCTTGTGGCGGCCGTACTCCTGCTGCCGGCGCCGTGGCCAGGTCTTCCTCGGCAGCGTCGATTTCATGTGAGGAACCGACGATGAAGGCCTTCCTCACTGACTTCCTGCGCCGCGCGAAGCCGTGCCTGCGGGCCACGCTGCTCGTGGCGGCCGTCACGCCGGCCGTCGGCGCCGCCTGGGCGCAGACGCGCATCGACCCCAATGGCGTGAACGTCAGCGGCAGCGTGATCGGCGACGACGTGCTCTACAGCATCGGCGGCGGCCGGGCCGTGTCGATGGGGGGTGCCGGCAACATGCACAGCATCGGCGTGGGCATCGGCTGGAACAGCAACCTGATCTGCGGCGACATGAGCATCACCACGACGCTGCAGAACCAGCTCAACGGCATCACCAACGGCTTCCAGACGATCATGAGCAGCGTGATACAGAGCGCCACCAGCGCCGTGGCCTCGCTGCCGGCCCTGATCATCCAGCGCGCCGACCCGGGCCTGTACAACCTGCTGACCAACGGCATCCTGCAGGCGCGCCTGGACTTCGACCGCTCGAAGATGACCTGCCGGGCCATCGCCAATCGGATGGCGGACATGGCCGGCGGCCAGGCCGGCTGGGACCAGCTCGCCGAGGGGATGGCGCTGCGGGACGCAGTCGGCAGCACCGATGCCGTCTCCGCCATCGAGCAGGCCGAGTCCAACAAGGGGAACAACGGCGTGCCCTGGGTGGGCGGCGGCAACGCGGGCGGCTCCGGTCAGAGTTCGATCAAGGTGGTCGGCGATGTGACGCGCGCGGGCTACAACCTGCTCAACGGGCGCAGCGTCACCGATACCTCGTCGATCGCGCGCAGCGCCTGCGGCAACCGCCTGACCTGCCAGGCCTGGTCGTCGCCTGGCGCGGCCGCGGCCTTTGCGACCCGCGTGCTGGGCGAACGCGAGCAACGCACCTGCGAGAACTGCATGAAGACCCGGACCACGCCCGGCGTCGGGCTGACGCCCCTGATCCAGGAAGAATACGAGACCAGGCTGCAGGCGCTGCAGGAGCTCGTGACGGGCGCCCGGCCGACGACGCCGGCCGATCTCGACGCGGCCGGCAGCCGCTCGCTGCCGATCACCCGCGGCGTGATCGAGGCCCTGCGCGACGAACCCGACCAGGACCTGCTGGGCAAGCGCCTGGCGTCCGAGGCGGCGCTGTCCAGCGTGCTGGAGAAGGCCCTGCTGCTGCAACGCACGCTGCTGACCGGCAAGAAGGAGCCCAACGTCGCCGCCAACGAGCTGGCCGTGCAGGCGGTCGACCAGGAGAACAGCGCGCTGGAGCAGGAGATCGACAACCTCAAGACCGAGCTGGAGCTGCGGCGCACGCTGGCCGGCAACTCGGCGATGGCGATCATCCAGCGCCACGGCACCCGCGCTGCCGGCTCGCGCGGCATCTTCGAGGGCGACACCACGCGCGACCGTCTGCGGGAGGTCCAGAAGCCGCGGCGCGGTACGCCATGAGCCGCCTGGCCTGGCTGCGGCTGCCATGGCTGTTCAACCGCCGCGTCGGCGTGGCGCTGCTGTGGACCGTGCTGGTGGTCGCCGCCGCGGCGGTGGTGAACATCGCCGGCATCGACGTGGTCGGCGGCGTCGAGGGCTGGCAGCACTGGCTGCAGGCGCACGCCGGCCATTTCTTCCTGTGGCGGCTGTGCCTCTACGGAGCGACGGCCTACGGCTGGTGGTGGATGCGCCGGCGCCTGCTGCGGCGGGAGCCGTCCCGCGAGGCGCGTCAGCGCCTGCTGCGCATGCAGATCGCGGCCGTGATCGCCGTGGTCGCGCTGGAAGCCAGCCAACTGCTGCGGCACGGCTGAGACCGCGAGGCAGGCATGACGCTCTACACCACGGACTACCTGGAGTATTACCTGACCCTGGTGGCCTGGGTGGTCAACAACGGCATCTGGAGCATCCTCGTGGCCAGCGGCGTGTTCGCGCTGCCGTTCGTGGCCATCGTCATCCAGGAATGGCTCAAGGCCCGCAGCGAAGGCGCGGACGAGGGCAACAAGGGCGTGCTGTCATCGATGCGCATCGAGAACCGGGTGTGGGTAGCGATCGTGGTCATCCTGTTCGCCGGCATCCCGTTCATCCCGGTGGATCTGGCCACGATCAGGTTCGACACCACGCGCTCCGCGCAATGCCAGGTCAGCGTCCCGCTGCCCAGCGACACGGGCTGGGCCAACGTCTACACCACCCTCAACGACCAGAGCGCGCTGGTGCCGGTGTGGTGGTTCTTCATGCACGCCATCTCGAAGGCGGTCACGGGCGCGGCGGTGGCGGCGATTCCCTGCGGCACCGACCTGCGTCAGATTCGCATGGAAGTCGATGCCACGCGCATCGACGATCCGGTGCTGGCACAGGAGGTCGCCGACTTCACGCACGACTGCTATGGGCCGTCGCGCGCCAAGCTGTTCATGAACCGGCCGACGCTCTCCGACGAACAGATGAACGACGTCACCTGGATCGGGTCGAGCTACTTCCTCGACACGGCCGGCTTCTACGACACCTATCGCTCCAAGACCCCACGCACGGCCTGGCCCTACGACGCGACCCGCGATGCGGGGCTGGCACAGGTGGACAGCGGCGGCGGCTATCCGTCCTGCCGGCAGTGGTGGGCCGATGGCGACCAAGGGCTGCGCGGCCGGCTGCTGGCACAGGTCGACCCGGACCTGCTGACCCGCATCGGGCGCTGGGCGGGCTTCCTGTCGCAGAGCGAGGTCAATGACTCGGTGATCCGCGCGGTCGTCTCACCGCGGCAGCAGAAGATGAACCAGGGCGCCGTCTACACCGACTACGGCGGCCAGATCGACAAGACGCTGCCGAACATCGTCACGCGCGGCGCGGCCGACCTGGGGCTGACCGTGGGCTCGCTGGCCTTCTTTCCCGCGATGGATGTGGTGCGCCAGGCGCTGCCGATGGTGCTGACGATGCTCAAGATGGCGCTCGTCATCTGCATCCCGCTGGTGCTGCTGATTGGCACCTACGACCTGAAGACGATGGTGACCGTGAGCTGCGTCCAGTTCGCGCTGTTCTTCGTGGACTTCTGGTTCCAGCTCGCGCGCTGGATCGACAGCACGATCCTGGACGCGCTCTACGGCTGGGGGTTTGGCGCGGACAGGCCGCACACGAACTTCGATCCGCTGATTGGCTTGAACAACGCCTTTGGCGACATGCTGCTCAACTTCGTCATGGCGATGATGTTCATCGTGCTGCCGACGTTCTGGGTCATGGCATTGGCCTGGGCAGGCGTGCGCACGGGAAATATCGTGCAGGGGTTGTCCACTGCCACCTCGGACGCCAAAGACGCTGGGGGACGTGGCGCTGGCATCGCAATGAGCGCCGTATCGAAGAAGTGACCGCCCTTCAGTCGTCGTCGATCACATGGGGGTCAATGCGCCAGTCGCTCTTGTCATAAAGCCCGAAGCCGTTGGGGCCTTCCCTCCACTCGGGTTGCGGCGCCTCTCGATCAAGATCGTCGTGCTGCACGAGCCATGCAGCAGTCATTGCAAAGGCCAGCAGCAGGACGAGCCAGGATACGGCGTAGAGCAGCATGCCAAGCACGGCCAGCTTGACGATCCAGAGCACCGCCGTCGCCGCGCCCGCGGGCACTCCGCGCGTCACCAGCCAGCCGGCGACACGCTGTTCGCGGCGCAGGTGTCCACGCCAGGCACGGCCAACCCCCCGGCCCAGCCGGTGGCTCCAGCGCCCGTCGTGCTTGTTGGTGGCCATGCTCATGTGCCTCGGTTCCAGGGGCTCCTCACCTCACGGAGCGGCAGGTTGGGGCTTGCCCTCCGGCATCGACCGCGACTTGAAGGGCGGACTGCGGCTGGCGACGCCAGTCGAATCGGGTTGCGGATAGATTGGATTCTGCATCAGGAATAAAATCCCGTGCTGGTTTCTCTGCACATCGTTTCGATGGCCCGTCACAGGCGATTGGGATTCTGTGCCGTTCTTAAAACGTGCATGGAAATTCCCGGCACCAGGTAATCAAGCGGCTTCAGGCGGGACTCCCCCGTAGGGCGCGGTTTCTGGTTCACCTTGGGATGCTCTGCACTGATGCCGATTCTAGAATCGGCGGATGTGCACGAGCAGCGATTCGGGAAAGCCGCCGTCGTTGAGGATGCGTTCAGGGTTCTGAAGCGTCTTCAATAGCGGTTTTCCACCATTCTGCGCTCATTCTGCGGCACATGGGCGCACCGCTCCTGCCGGCATCAATCGATGTCGCGCCTGAAACAGGTTCGCCAGCGCAAACAGCGTGACGAGCTGCGCGGTGTTCTTCTTCAGGCCACGATAGCGCGTCTTCAGAAATCCAAACTGCCGCTTGATGATGCGGAACGGGTGCTCGACTTTGGCGCGGATGCTGGCCTTGGCATGCTCGATCTGTTCGAGCAACCGGCCCCACGTCGTGTCCGGCAGCGCCTTGCGCTGGCCCGGCTTCATGGCGACGTGCCAGGTCACTGCCCGGTCGCGGTTCTCGGGGCGCTTGGCCACACCCTGATAACCGGCGTCGCCAACGACATCCGTTTCTTCGCCATGCAGGCAGGCGTGCGCCTGCGTCACGTCGTTGACGTTGGCGGGGGTCGTTACAACGGTATGCGTCAGTCCCGACTCGGCATCAACACCGATATGCGCCTTCATGCCGAAGAACCACTGATTGCCTTTCTTCGTCTGGTGCATTTCCGGATCGCGTTCGCGATCCTGGTTCTTCGTCGAGCAGGGCGCGCTGATCAGCGTGGCATCGACAATCGTGCCCTGGCGCAGCAGCAGACCCCGTTCGACCAGCAGCGCGTTGACCTCGGTCAGCAGACGCTCTGCCAGACCCTGCTGCTCCAGCCGATGCCGAAAGCGCAGGATCGAACTCTCATCCGGAATCAGGTCAGTGCCGGCGTCCAGCCGTGCAAACGCGCGCAGCGTCGGAATATCGTGCAGCGCTTCTTCCATGCCCGGATCGGACAAGGCAAACCACTGCTGCATGAAGTGAATCCGCAGCATCGTTTCCGCCGGAAACGATGTCCGGCCCCCGCGCGATCCCGCCTTCGGCTGCACCGGATCGACCAGCGCAATCAAGCGAGACCAGGGCATCACCGCGTCCATTTCCGCCAGAAAGCGCTGTCGCTTCGTCGCCTTCGGCCGGCGCTCACACCCACTCTCGGCAAGACTGCGTTGCTTCATCATCGGCTGTCGTCCATGCTGAAATTCAATGCAGCGTATTGTCGCGCATCAGCGAGGCGGTGCAGAGCATCCCTTGCGCTTTCCGGCCCGCTACGTCCACGCCCGCCTGTTCGACTGGCCGGACACGGCGCTGGCCGGCAACACCCTGACCACGCCGCCCGGGCCTGCCCGAGGGCCAGTGTGCGGGCCATTGCCCGCACGTTGGATCGCTCGCCCTCGACGATCAGCCGCGAACGGGCCCGCAATCGCTCGCCGGGTGGGGGCTACGCCAGCCAGACCGCCCATGGCCTGGCGGGTGCCCGGCGGGCCGCCGCCCGGCCGCCTCGCAAGCTTGGTATCCACAGCGTGTCCTGGGGTGTGCTACGCACCCTGCTGGACTGGAAATGGTCGCCGCAGCAGACGTAAGCTCCCCTCAAACGCGTCTACCCCGACGAGCCGCAACGCCACGTGTCGCACGAAACCATCTACACGGCGATCTACGCCCAGCCGCGCGGGGAGCTGCGCCGCCAGTTGATCGCCTGCCTGCGCCAGGGCCGCAGCACCCGCCGGCCACGCACGGGCGGCACCGACCGGCGCGGCCAACTCCCAGGCCGGATCAGCATCCACCTGCGCCCGCCCGAGGTCCACGACCGGCTGATGCCCGGCCACTGGGAGGGCGACCTGATCAAGGGCGCCGGCAACGCCTCCGCCGTGGGCGTGCTGGTCGAGCGCACCAGCCGGCTGGTGCTGCTGGCCAGGATGGACGATGCGACCGCCGCCTCGGCGTTGAGGGCCTTCACCGCCAAGCTCCAGTCCATCGCCGCGCCCCTGCGCCAGACCCTGACCTACGATCAGGGCAAGGAGATGGCCCGTCATGGCGACCTGACCACCCAGACCGGCGTCAAGGTCTACTTCTGCGACCCCCACAGTCCCTGGCAGCGCGGCACCTGCGAGAACACCAACGGCCTGATTCGCCAGTACCTGCCCAAGGGCACCGACCTGTCCGGGTACACCCAGGACGCCTTGGACGCCATCGCCGATAGCCTCAACACCCGGCCCCGGGCCACTCACAACTGGCAAACGCCGCTGCAGGTCTTCGCCCACGCCCTGGCCAATGCTCACCCCGCCTCAACCTCAGTCCATTAACCCCGTGTTGCACTCGGGACTTGAAACCGCCCTGCAAAACCCGTCCGGGACATTTTTCAGCTTGCGGCGGCGCAGTACATGCCCGCAATGGGCCCGTGAATCAAGCACTTCGTGCTTGATTCACGAACATGCAAGAAGCGCGCCATAAACCTCATAAATAACTAAGTCATTTTGAATTATTACGTTAATTTTGTTCCTGTGACTTTCGTTGGCTTCCTCTGCGAGGGTGTAAAAATTCCTAACACTTACGGTTGCCGTCTTTACAAGCCCAATGGGATGGGACAGATTGGTTACGCGCAACGTAACGCATCGCTCTTGTAGCGCCATCAAAACCACAGCCGCAACCCGGCCACCAGACCGAGGTTGCCGGTGTCCTCCCCTTCCGCGCGGGCGAAGTCGGCGGTGTCGCCGAGCTTCCTGACCCACTCGACGCCCACGTAGGGCGCGAATTCGCGGCGGATTTCGTAGCGCAGGCGCAGGCCCAGTTGCAGGTCGTTCAGGCCGCTGCCGACACCCCAGCTTTTCACCTGCTGCGCGGCGGCATTGACCTCGACCCGCGGCTGCAGGACCAGGCGCTGCGTGAGCAGCAGGTCGTACTCGAACTGGGCGCGCGCGCTCAGGTCGCCGGCCTCACTCACGAACAGGGCCAGATCGGTCTCGAAGCGGTACGGCGCCAGGCCCTGCACGGCCAGCACGCCGAAGGCGCGGTCGCGGTCCGGCCCGCTGCCGAAGGTGCGGTCGTAGCGCAGGCCGGCCTGCAGGTCCCAGTACGGCGCCACCAGGCGGCCGTACAGCGCCTGCGCTTCGAACTCGCCGTTGCTGTCCGAGACCGGGCTTTCGCCTTCGGTTTTCAGCCATAGGCGGTTGTAGTCGCCGCCGTACCAGCCCTGCGCGTCCCACAGCAGGTGGTTCGGCCCCTCGTCGTCGCGGTATTCGAGGCGGTCGATCAGGGCCAGCCCGAAGGGATGATCGTCTTCGTGCACGTGCGGGAAATCCGCCGGTGCGCCGGCGCCGGGTTCCGCCCCGTGAACCGCCGCGCCGACCAGGCCCAGCAGCGCCGCGCCGATGCCTCCGATAATGGGCTTCATGACACCACCTCCATGACGCGGAACATACCCATGTGCATGTGGTAGAGCAGATGGCAGTGCCAGGCCCAGCGGCCCGGCTCGTCGGCGGTGAGCAGCAGTGTCATGCGCTCGGCCGGGCGCACGTTCAAGGTGTGCTTGCGCGGGCGGAACTCGCCCTGGCCGTTGTCGAGCTCGACGAACATGCCGTGCAGGTGGATAGGGTGTTCCATCATGGTGTCGTTGACCAGCACGATGCGCAGGCGTTCGCCGTAGCGCACCTCGATCGGCGCCTTCACCTCCGAGAACTTCTTGCCGTCGAAGGACCACATGAAGCGCTCCATGTGGCCGGTGAGGTGCAGCTCGAGCGTGCGCTCAGGCGGTCGCGGATCGGCCCCCTGGCGGCGGCCGCGCAGGTCGGCGTAGACCAGCACGCGATGCTCTGCCTCGCCGAGCCCGGTGCCGGCCTCGGCGGTGCGGTCGCGCTGCACCATCGCCACCGCCTGGTTGCCGGCGCCGTGCGTGTCGGCGTCGTGCTGGCCGGCCACCGGCCCCGGCGCGGCGCGCTCGCGGCCGGTGCGCGCGCTGCGCACGCGTCCGGGCGTGAGGTCGATGGGCGCGGCGTGCGCGCCATGCGGCGCGTGGTCGCTGCCGCCCAGCACGCCGCGGGGCGGCGCGGCCGGCTCGTAACCGCCGTGGCCGGCTTGGGCCGCGCCGCCGGCCGGCGGGCCGTGGCCCATGGCGGCGTGGTCGGCTGCGCTCGCACCGGCCGGCGCTGGGGGCGGCATGGCGTGACCCATCGCCGCGTGGTCCATGCCGGGCATGGCGGCCGCGGCCGACCCGCCACCGCCGTGGCCTGCGTGGCCGCCGGCGCCATGGTCCATGCCCATGTCCACCATCGTGCGGCGCACCGGTTTGCGCAGCGCCGGCACCGCCGCTGCCATGCCCGGCCGCGGGGCGAGCGTGCCGCGCGCGTAGCCGCTGCGGTCCATGGCCTCGGCGAACACGGTGTAGGCACGGTCCTCGCCGGGGGTGACGAGCACGTCGTAGGTCTCGGCCACGGCGATCTGGAACTCATCCGTCTCCACCGGCTCGACGTCCTGCCCGTCGGCCTGCACCACCGTCATCGGCAACCCGGGGATGCGCACGTTGAAGTACGTCATCGCCGAGGCGTTGATGAAGCGCAGCCGCACGCGCTCGCCCGGGCGGAACAGGCCGGTCCAGTTGCCGTCCGGGTGCAGGCCGTTCAGCAGGTAGGTGTACGTGTAGCCGGTGATGTCGGCGATATCCGCCGGGCTCATGCGCATCGCGCCCCAGGCAAGCCAGTCGCGCCAGCCCGCCGCGCCGCCGGCGATCACCTCGGGCAAGGTCACCTGCTGGAAGTTGTAGTAGTCGCTCTGCTTCTTGAGCTTCTTCATCACGGCCCACGGGTCCTCGAAGGTCCAGTCCGACAGAATCACCACGTAGTCGCGCTCGAAGGGCTCGGCGTAGCCGCCGGCGGGGTGGATCACCAGCGGGCCGTACACGCCGGTCTGTTCCTGAAAGCCGGAGTGGCTGTGGTACCAGTAGGTGCCGGCCTGACGCACCGGAAAGCGCGCCTCGAAGCTCTGCCCCGGCGCGATGCCGGGAAAGGTCACGCCCGGCACGCCGTCCATCTCGAACGGCAGCAGGAGGCCGTGCCAGTGAATGGAGGTGGGCTCGTCGAGCGTGTTGTGCACCCGCAGCCGCGCCTCGTGGCCCTCGTGCAGCTCGATGAGTGGCCCCGGCACGGTGCCGTTCAGGGTGTGGGCGTAGGCCTCGCGCCCCGCGATCGGGATGCGCGTGCGCGCGATGCGGATGTCGTACTCCGACGGACCGGGCTGACGGGCGCCGACCGCCCCGCCGATCGGCCGCGCCCACGCCGGCGCCAGCAAGTCGAGACCCGCGAGCGTGCCGCCAGCGGCCAAGCCAGCGAGCACGCGCCGGCGGGTACGGTCAGTGCGCATGGGCGTCGTCTCCTTGGTGGTGGTCGTGACCGCTGGGCGCCGGTGCGGCGGCGGGCGCCTGGTCGGGCGGATCAGCGCCGTCCGGGCCGTGGCGGTGGGCGTGGCCGTCGCCGGCAGGCAGGCGGCGGGCGCGTGCAAGCAGCGCGTCGTAGCCGGCGCCGTCGAGCCCCCGGGCCCGCCACAGAAAGGTCACGAGCTGCCACAGCTCGGCGTCCGTGTGGGTCGGGCCGAAGGCCGGCATGGCGGTCATGCGCACGCCGTTTTGGATCACCCAGAACGCCTCCTCGGGCGTGCGCCGCGTGGCGAGCTCGGCGAGCGCCGGCGGCGGCGGGTTCAGGCCTGCGCTTTGCACCGTCGGCTCCCGCCCGGGCGGGGTGTGGCAGATCGCGCACATCTCCTCGAAGGCGCGCGCGCCGGCGGGCGCCTGGCCCGGATCGGCGGGCGGCACCGCGATGGCGGCGGCGCGCCGGGCCACCGAGCGCTCGTAGGTGGTGTGCAGCAGCCAGGCCAGGATGGGCGGATCGCGCCAGCCGGCGGCGACGTTCGGCAGCCCGCCCAGGACCATGGCAAGCCCGCCCGCCAGCATCAGCAGCAGGCCCAGGACGACGCCCATCAGAAGCTGCTTGATCACGATTCACCTCCGCCCGGTGCGGCCGGGCACCTCACGCCGTGCGGCATATGCAGTCATGCTCGGACCTGGCACCAGGACACAAGTCAAGCGGCCGGTGCCGAGGCGCCGGGCACGCCCTCAGCGCCCGGCCGCCGGGTACTCGGCGAAGGTCCGCGGCGCACCCGTGCCCCACAGCAGCACCCGGTAGGGTTCCTGCCGATCGCCATGCTCCATGCCGGGCGAGCCCAGCGGCATGCCCGGCACCGCCAGCCCCTTTGCCGCCGGCCGCTGCTCGAGCAGACGGGCGATGTCGGTCGCCGGCACGTGGCCTTCGATGACATAGCCGCCGACTGTGGCCGTGTGGCAGGAGCCCAGCGACTGCGGCACGCCCAGGCGCGTCTTGACCGCCTGCAGGTCCGCCACGTCGTGCACCTGGGTCACGAAACCCGCCCCCCGCAGGTGCGCGACCCAGGCGCCGCAGCAGCCGCAGCTGGCGGTCTTGTAGACCGTCACTGCCGGTGGCGTCGCCTTGGCCCCACCGGGCAGCCAGCCGGCCACCAGCATCAACGCGGCGCCGATGGCCAGCACGCCGAGCGTTCGGCCCAGCGGCCGCGCACCAAGCTTCGAAAATACCCTCATGTCGTGTCCCCCATGACAGTGCGTGATGCGGCGTTCAGGCGTCGCCGACCCCGTTCAGAACATCGACCGGAACGCTGTCGAGCAGCGGGCACAGCCGCTGCGGGTCCGGC
Source organism: Immundisolibacter cernigliae (assembly GCF_001697225.1). Classification (GTDB taxonomy): domain Bacteria; phylum Pseudomonadota; class Gammaproteobacteria; order Immundisolibacterales; family Immundisolibacteraceae; genus Immundisolibacter; species Immundisolibacter cernigliae. The sequence continues at coordinate 1,339,541 of NZ_CP014671.1, read as the reverse complement.
TGGCCGTCCGGTGCGGCCTGCCAGCGCGCCCGAAGTGCCTTCAGTCGGGCCTGCTTGCGTGCCAGCGCGCGGCGCTGCGCAGCGATGTCGGCCAGCCGCCGGTCGAGCAGCTCGCGCACGCCCGGACAAGGCGAACGGCCGGCGTCGGCCTCGTGCAGCAAGCGGGCGATGTCGCGCAGCGTAAAGCCCAGCGCCCGGGCGGCGACGATGAAGCGCAGCCGCACCAGCGCCGGCCAACCGAAACAGCGGTAGCCGTTGCCCGCATCGCGGCGGGCCGGCAGCAGTCCGCGCCGGGCGTAGTAGCGCACCTTGGCCGCCGGCACGCCGGCGGTGCGGGCCAGTTCGTTCACGGTCATGGCGATTCCTCCACGGCGAACAACCCAGGTGACGTCGAAGCGCCGCGATCACGGCGCCGCAGCAGCCGGTAGGCGGCCGGGATCACGAACAGGGACAGCAGCGGCGCCGTCAGCATGCCGCCCACCATGGGCGCGGCGATGCGGCGCATGATCTCGCTGCCGGCGCCCTCGCCCCAAAAGATGGGCAGCAGGCCGGCGACGATCACCGCCACAGTCATGGCCTTGGGCCGCACGCGCAGCACGGCGCCCTCGCGGATGGCATCACACAGGTCCGCTTCGCTCGATTGGCCCCGCTGCAGGCGCTCGCCCCAGGCGTTTTTCAAGTAAAGCAGCATGATCACGCCAAACTCGGCCGCGACCCCGGCCAGCGCGATGAAGCCGACGCCGGTGGCCACCGACAGGTTGTAGCCGAGCAGGTACAGAAACCACACGCCACCGGTGAGTGCGAACGGCAGCGTGGCCATGATCAGCAGCGCCTCGCCGAAACGGCCAAAGCTCAGGTACAGCAGCACGAAGATGACCAGCAATGTCGCCGGCACCAGCAGCCTGAGGCGGGCGTTGGCGCGTTCCAGGAACTCGAACTGCCCCGAATAGGCCAGGCTCATGCCCGGTTCGAGCCGCACCTGCCGCCCGATGGCGCGCCGCAGATCGCCGACCACCGCGGCCAGGTCGCGGCCATGGGCATCGATGTAGACCCAGCCGCCGGGACGCGCGTTCTCGCTCCTGAGCATGGCCGGCCCATCGCCGATGTCGATGCGGGCGACCATGCCCAGGGTGATCTGGCTGCCGGCCGGCGTGACGAAGGGCAGTTCTTGCAGGCCCTGCACGGTGCCCCGCCACGCGCGCGGGTAGCGCAGGTTGATCGGGTAGCGCGCGCGGCCGTCGACGACCTCGCCGATGGTCTCGCCGCCGATCAGGCCGGCCACCACCGACTGCACATCGGCGATGTTCAGGCCGTAGCGGGCAGCGGCGGCACGGTCGATGTCGATATCCACATAGCGCCCGCCGGTGAGGCGCTCGGCCAGCGCAGAGCTCACGCCCGGCACCGTCTTGGCGACGCGCTCGACCTGCTGCGCCACCCGGTCGATGGCGGCCAGGTCGTTGCCGGCGATCTTGACCCCGATCGGGCTCTTGATGCCGGTGGCCAGCATGTCCAGACGGTTGCGGATGGGCGGGATCCAGATATTGGCCAGGCCCGGCACCCGCACCACGCGGTCCAGCTCGGCCTGCAATGTTTCCGGCGTCATGCCGGGCCGCCACTGATCGCGCGGCTTGAACTGTACGGTGGTCTCGAACATCTCCAGCGGCGCCGGGTCGGTGGCGGTATCGGCGCGGCCGGCCTTGCCGAAAACGCGCGCCACCTCCGGCACGGTTTTGATCAGGCGGTCGGTCTGCTGCAAAAGCTCACTCGCCTTCTGCGCCGACAGCCCCGGCAGGGCGCTTGGCATGTACAGCAGGTCGCCCTCGTCCAGCGGCGGCAGGAATTCGCCGCCCAGACGGGCCAGCGGCCACAGCGTGGTCAGAAAGATCAAACCGGCCACCGCCAGCGTGAGCTTCGGCCAGGCCAGAACGGCTTCGAGCAGCGGCCGATAGAGCCTGATCAGCACACGGTTCAGGGGATTGCGGGTCTCGTCCGGCAGCCGGCCGCGAATCCAGTAGCCCATCAGCACCGGCACCAGCGTTACCGACAGCCCGGCCGCGGCGGCCATGGCGAAGGTTTTAGTGAAGGCCAGCGGCCCGAACAGCCGGCCCTCCTGCGCCTGCAGCAGGAACACCGGCAGAAACGACACGGTGATGATCAGCAGCGAGAAAAACAGCGCCGGGCCGACCTCGGCAGCGGCCTCGGTCATCACCTGCCAGCGCGCCTCGCCAGCCAGTGTCTGCCGCGGATGCGCGTGCTGCCAGGCCTCGATCTTCTTGTGCGCGTTCTCGATCATCACGATGGCGGCATCGACCATGGCGCCGATGGCAATCGCGATGCCGCCCAGGGACATGATGTTGGCGCTCAGGCCCTGCTGGCGCATGACGCCGAAGGCGATCAGCACGCCCAGCGGCAGCGCCACGATGGCCACGCCGGCCGAGCGCAGATGCCACAGGAACACGCCGCACACCAGCGCGACGACGATGAATTCCTCCACCAGCTTGCGGCTGAGGTTGTCCACCGCGCGATCGATCAGACCGCTGCGGTCGTAGGTGGTGACGATCTGGATGCCCGGCGGCAGGCCGGTGCGCAGTTCATCGATCTTTTTGTGTACGGCGGTCAGCGTGCTGCGCACGTCCTTGCCGGAACGCAGAATCACCACGCCGCCGACGACTTCGCCCTCGCCGTCGAGTTCCGCCACGCCGCGGCGCATTTCCGGGCCGAGCTGAACCTGCGCCACGTCGCCCAGGGTGACCGGCACGCCGCCGACGAGCTGCAGCGGGATGGCGCGAAAATCCTCCAGCGTCTTCAGGTAGCCGCTGGCGCGCACCATGAATTCAGCCTCGCCCAGCGTCAGCACGGCGCCGCCGGTCTCCTGGTTGGCGCCCTCGATGGCGGCGCGCAGCGCCTGGTGAGTGATGCCCAGCGCCGCCAGCTTCACCGGATCGGGCACGATCTGGTACTGCCTGACCATACCGCCTATGCTCGCCACCTCGGCCACGTTGGGCAGGGTTTTCAGCTCGAAGCGCAGGAACCAGTCCTGCAGGGCGCGCAGTTGCGACAGGTCGTGCCGGCCACTTTTGTCGACCAGCGCGTACTGGTAAATCCAGCCGACGCCGGTGGCATCCGGCCCCAGCGCCGGTCGGGCACCCGGCGGCAGGCGCGACTGCACCTGGCTCAGGTACTCCAGCACCCGCGAGCGCGCCCAGTAAAGATCAGTGCCGTCCTCGAACAGCACGTAGACGTAGCTGTCGCCAAAGAACGAGAAACCGCGCACCGTCTTCGCCCCCGGCACCGACAGCAGGGTGGTGGTCAGCGGATAGGTGACCTGATCCTCCACCACCCGCGGCGCCTGGCCGGGATACGCGGTGCGCACGATGACCTGCACGTCGGACAGGTCCGGCAGGGCGTCGATGGGCGTGCTGCGCAGGGCCCAGATGCCCCAGGCGGTGACCAGCAGCGTCGCCAGCAAAACCAGAAAGCGGTTGGCCACGGACCAGCGGATGACGCGGGCGATCACGGCGCGGCCCCCGCCCCATCCCCCTGAACATGCCCGCTGTGTGGCGCAGCCACTGGCCGGTCCGCAGCCGGGCCAACGCCGATGCCGAGCAGGCTGGCTTCCGAATCGACCAGGAACTGGCCGCTGGCAACGACTTGCTGGCCCTCGTCCAGGCCGGCGCGGATCACCGTTTTGTCGCCCAGCTCCGGGCCAAGGGTGACTTCCTGCGGCCGGTAACGTCCGCCGTCGCTCGCTACCATCACCAGCGCCCGCCGACCAGTGCGGATCACCGCCTCGGTCGGCACCGCGAGCGCCGTGTCCGCGCCGTCGCCGACCAGCTGCACCTGCGCCGACTGGCCGGGCCGCAGCCTGCCATCCGCGTTGGGCAGCTCGACCCGCACCCGCAGGCTGCGCGTGGCGTCGTTCAGGGTCGGCAGCAGCGCGGTCACCCGCCCGACAACCGTCTGTCCCTGCGCGGCGGCGAGCTGGGCCTCCGCGCGGGCGCCGACCGTCACCTGCCCCGCCTGCGCCTCCGGCACCGCCACTTCCAGCCACACCGGATCGAGCCCGTTGATGCGCGCCAGCGTCTGGCCACCGGTCACGGTCATGCCGGCGCGCACGTCCAGCGTGTCCAGCACCCCGCCGATGGGCGCCCGCACCGTATGGCGCGCCTGTACGACACCACCTCGCTCCAGTGCGCGAACTTCGGTCAGCGTCATGCCAAGCGACAGCAGCCGCTCGCGCGCCGCCGCCGCCAGGGCGGCATCATCCGCGCCGCGCACGGCGATGAATTCGTGCTGCGCCGCCGTCCATTCGGGCACCCGCAGCCGGGCCAGCGGCTGCCCGGCCGCGACCACATCGCCCGGCGCCAGTGGCCACACGCGCTCGACGAAGCCTGTGGCGCGGCTTTGCAGCACCGCCACCGCGCGCTCGTTCAAACCGACGATGCCACTGGCCTCGACGCGCGTACTCACAGGCACGCGCTGCACCATGGCCAGCCGCATGCCCAGGTTCTGAACGATGGCCGGATCGATCTTCACGCCGGCTTGCTTGTCGGACTGGTCGGTCGCCTCGTCGGCGTAGCGCGGCACCAGCTGCATGTCCATGAAGGGCGACTTGCCCGGTTGATCGAAACGCTGCTGCGGGTACATGGGGTCGTACCAGTACAGCACCTTGCGTTCCGTGCCTGCCGCACTGCCTGCCGGGACGGCAACGACCGCGGGCTCGGCCGTGCGCGACGCCGACCAGCGGCCCGCCAGCACACCGCCGGTGACGCCGGCGACCGCCACCGCGAGCACCAGCAAAACGGTTCGTGGCGATTTCATGGCAGCTCCCCGGGCACGGTGTCGGTGTAGGCGTAATGCAGCCGTGCGGCCACCTGTTGGCGCTTGCCTTCCAGGGCTATGACCTCAAGTTCTGCGGCGATGCGCTCGCGGCGGGCGGCGACAAGGTCGGCGAGGCTGCCCCGCCCACCGCGCCAGGCAGCGCTGGCCAACGCAATCTTTTCCGCCGCCAGGGGCAGCAACACCCGGTTCTGGCGCGCGAGCGCCTTGTCCAGCCGACGGTACTCGGCCAGATCAGCATCCAGCTCCGCGGCGTGTTCGCGCAGCGTGGCCTCGCGCTGGGCATCGAGCGCATCGCGCTGCGCGCGGCGGGCGGCGATGGTCGGATCCTGACGGCGCGCCGTGAACAGCGGCAGGTCGAAACTGACCTCCACCATTGCCATGTCACTGAACTGCGGGCCACGCTGCTGATAGGCCAGGGCCAGCGCCCAGTCGGACTTTTTGGCCGCCTGTGCCTGTGCGATGGCCGCCTGGACCACGGTCTCACGAGCGCCCAGCAAGGCCACATCCGGATGCGCATGCAGGCGATGCAGCAGGGCGTCCCGGTCGATCGGCCAGTCGGGCACGGTGCCCGCAAGGGACTCACGCGCCGCATCACCAATCCAGCGCGCGAGCTGGGCGATGGCCTGCGCGCGGCGGGCCTCGAGTCGATCCTGGAGGTTGTCGATCGCGGCCGCTTCCTGGCGTGGCGCCACGCTGTCCGCCGCCGCGCCACCGCCACCGGAAAGGCGTGCCCGCACGGCGGCATCGAACAGCCGGTTTTCCGCGCGCAGGGCGTCGATTCGCGTGAGTTGCTGCTCCACCGTATGACGGGCGATCCACGCCAGGGCCGTTTCCTGCTGCACCTGCTGGCGGGTGATCGCGGTCTGCGCTGCGGCAACTGCCACCTCGCCCTCGGCCACCGCCACGCGCGCCTGGCGCTTGGCCCGGTTGGGGAACTCCTGCCTCAACCCGACCCGGCGCATGGTCATGAAATCGTCGCTGACCCGGTACCGGTCAGGACCATTTATCGGCAGGTTGTCCAGACCCAGGGCAAGCTTCGGATCGGGCAACTGCCCGGCCGGCAACACTGCGTGGCGGGCGGCGTCCAGCTGCGCCGCATCGGCGCGCAGCGCCGGTGTTTCGCCAACGGCCAGGTCCAGCGCGCGCAGGAATGACAAAGGCTCGGCGCCCGCCAGGCCGGCGAACCCGGCCATGAGCGCAAGCGCCGCCCCGCGGCCGAACCGGCCGGCAGGTGAAATAGGCAACGACATGCTCCAACTCCAATCGAATCGAATCCGGTCGATTCGGGCGAGCGGTGCGCACGCCTCAAGCGCGCCCACCGACCGCACGATGGCCGCTGCACGGGCAGCGGCGACACGCGAAGTCGTCAGGAAGTCAGATCAGAGTCGGGGGTCGCCAGACGGCGGAGGGATGGCAGGCAGCCACCAGCAAGCGCGCGGACAGCGGCTGCAGCGCGGGCCGCGGGCCCTGCACGGCGGCAGCGAAGGCCACCACCGCCATGCCGGGCCCACCGCAATGGCAGCCCTGCCCGGTCTCGCACGCGGTGCCGGTCCCGCCGGCCAGGTCGCCATGTTCACAGCAGGCATCCACGCTGGCGGTATCGGTGGCCGGCGCCATCGCCTGCGACATCGGGCATGGCGCCGGAACGTCGAGCATCTGCGCGCCACCCCGCAAGGGCAGCGCGGCGCACAGCAGACACAGCAGGAAGCGTTGCAGGTGGCGCATGACGCACCCTGTATGCCGCAAGTGCCGGCGCGTGTCCAGCGCCGCGGCACCTGCGCGCCCCGCGCCGACCAGGCGCGGTCAGGCGTCCGTGATCCCGAATTGCCAAGCTCGCGATGCGCCGGCGGGTGGCGTTTATCCTGTTCCCTGCCAGCAAACCGAACCCCGGGGGAATGTCATGACGCTTGCCAGCGACACGGTTGCCACGCTCGCCGCCCGTTTACAGCAGGCTGCCACCCGGACCCAGGCTGCAGCGCCGCTCAGCGACGCTTACCCGGGCCTGACCGAGGCCGATGCCTACGCCATCCAGGCCGAGCTGCTGCGCCTGCAGGGCGGCCCGCGCGCCGGCTACAAACTCGGTTTCACCAGCGCCGCCATGCGCCAGCAGATGGGCGTGGATCATCCCAACAGCGGCGTGCTGCTGGCGGACATGCGCCTGCCCGAACCGCGGCTGGCGGCAGGGGCGCTGATCCAGCCGCGCGTGGAGCCGGAAATCGCCATCCTGCTCGGACGGGATCTGCACGGCGCGCAGCTCACGCCGGAACAGGTGGCGGCCGCGACCGCCGCCGTGCTGCCGGCCATCGAGGTCGTCGACAGCCGCTACCGCGACTACCGGTTCAAATCGGTCGACAACATCGCCGATAACAGTTCGGCCGCGCGTTACCTGCTGGGCGCGCCACGGGCGCTTTCTGACGTGGGCGACCTGCGGCTGGTCGGGGTGCTGCTGAGCATCGACGGGGTTGTCATGGATCAGGGCCTGGGCGCCAGTACGCTGGGCTCGCCGCTGGCCGCGGTGGCCTGGCTGGCCCGGCATTTATCGACCTGGGGCGAGGGTTTGCGGGCCGGCGAGATCGTCCTGACCGGCGGCCTGACGCGCGCCTACGCCCTGCTTCCCGGGCAGACCGCCTGCGCCGAGTTTGGCGCCGGACTCGGCAGTGTGCTGCTGCACCACTGTTCGCGGCCGGCCTGAACACGCGCCGGAACCAGCCGTTGCCGGATGGTCATTCCGCGGCCCGCAGCCGGTCGCGCCCGTCGCGTTTGGCCTGATACAGCGCCCGGTCGGCGCGGTGTGCCAGCGCCTCGCCATCGTCATCCGGCCCCAGCAGGGCGTAGCCGCACGAGCAGGTGAGCACGCCGTCCCCCAGCATCGGCAGGCGCAGGCCGCGCAGCCGCTCGAACAGCGCCTCGACCAGGCGCACCACCTGCGCGGCGTCGGCCACGAACAGCAGCACCGCGAACTCCTCCCCGCCGCAGCGGGCGACGAAATCATCGGCGCGCAGGAACGAGCGACTGAGCAGGTCCGCGAACGCCGTCAGCGCCGCGTCCCCGGCCGGATGGCCATAACGGTCATTGACCGCCTTGAAGTGATCCAGGTCCAACACCACCAGCGCCAGCGTCTGCCCACTGGCCTGACTGAGCTCGACGTAGCGGCGCAGGGCGGCGTCGAAGGCGCCGCGATTGTAGAGCCGGGTCAGCGGGTCGATCTGCATCCGCTGGCGGGCATCGTCGAGCGCCTGACGCAAGTCGGCCACCGTGCTTCCCAGTTCACGCGCGCGGCCTTCCGACTCGGCCCTGGCCTGTTCGGCGGCCTGCAGGCGCTCGCGCAGGTCGCCGATCTGGTGCTCCAGCGTGGCCCGCTGGCTGGCCAGCGCCTCGCGCAACTGGCCCGCCAGGCACGCAAATTCGGCCCGCAGCCGGTCCACGTCGCTGCTGGCCAGCAGCGCCTGAACACGCTGCAGGCCGGCTTCGAGCGTCCCCTCCAGCTCGCCCGAGGCGGCACTGGCATCGCGCAAGGCACCCAGCAGATCCTGTGCCAGAGCGCTGTATTCACGTTCGCGATGACGCACCCGCACCTGCTCGGCGACCCGATGTTCACGGAAGAAAAGCTGCGCCTGACCCCACTGCCGGTGCGATGCCGGCGCCGGCGTCAGGCCGGGCGGCGGGCTGCCGGTCAGCAGATGCAGTGCCCAAGCCTCGTAGTCGCCGTAGAGCGCGGCGGACGACGATTCCGCCAGCAGGGGGTAATGCGGCATGGTGCGAAACACCGCTGCGAGGGTTTCCAGCGCCGCTTCGGGCAAGGCTGTCTGCATCGTGATTCGGGCCTGGACCGGTGATACGGTGTATTCGGCTGGTCAGCGGCTTTGCTTGAGAAGAAATCCCCCATGACACCCGATTCCCTGGGCCACGGCGCCATCCGAACCTGGCGCCTGGAAGAAGCCCGCCGCTTCCATGTCGAGGCGCCGGGTCTGGAGCTCGGCCCCAAGGCGCTGACAGACAACCCGCTGCTGAATCGCGCCGCCGCGAGCCGGCCGGGTGCGTCAGCGGCAGCCTTGCCGCATACCGATTTGACCGAGCGCCCGCCCCTGATGGCGGTCGACGCCACGGCAGGGCCGCCTGAACGGAGCGGCATATCCACTTCATGAGGCGTGCCGTGGGCCGGCTGGCCCTGTGTCTATTGCTCTTTCTCCTGCTGCCGGGCGCGCACGCCGCCACCGTGCAGGTGGCGCTCGATGGCCTGCCGCCGACACTGACCGAAAGCGTGCTGGCCACGCTGGACATCGGCGCCGAGGCACGGCGCGAACGGGTGTCGCCGGCGCGCATTCGCCGCGCCCACACCGCCGCCCCGCAGCAGATTCGCACTGCCCTGGAGGCCAGCGGCTATTACCGGGCGACGGTCGAATCCAGCCTGCGCGAGGGCAAGGACGGCTGGCAGGCGCACTACCGGGTCGAGCGTGGCGAGCCGCTGCGGGTGACCACCCTGGATTTGACCGTCACCGGCCCGGCCGGCAGCAATGCCGCGCTGCAGGCGGCCTTGCCGGCGTTTCCGCTGCAGGTCGGCAACCGCCTGCGTCACGCCCGTTACGAGGACGGCAAGCGGACGCTGCTGGAAACCCTGCACGAGCACGGCTATCTGGACGCGGCGTTCACCACGCACCAGGTGCAGGTGGATCTGGACGCCTACACGGCGCAGGTGACGCTGACGCTCGACAGCGGTGCCCGCTATCGCTTCGGCGAGGTGTCGCTGCAGGAAACGGTCGTGCGCGAGTCGTTGCTGCGCCGCTACGGCGCCCCGCAGCCGGGGGAGCCATACCGAATGGCACGCCTGCTGGACTACCAGAGCGCGCTCGCCGACAGCGGCTACTTCAGCGGCGTGGAAGTGCAGCCGGGCAGCCGCGATCGCGCCGCGCACAGCGTGCCGGTCGTCGTCAGCCTGACGCCGCGCCCGCGCAGTGCCTATAACGCCGGCGTCGGCTTTGCCACCGACAGCGGGCCGCGCCTGCGGGCCGGCCAACAGCGCCGCTACGTGAACCGGCGCGGCCATGGCCTGGACAGCACGCTGCTGCTGTCGCCGCGCGACAGCGAGCTGAGCACCCACTACCGCATGCCGCTGGCCGATCCGCGCACCGAGCAACTGAGCTTCGGCGCCGTCGCCCGCCGCGAGGACACCACCAGCGCCCGTTCCGACAGCCTGACCCTGCAGACCGCGGTGACGCGCGGCTGGGGCATCGGGCGGCGCAGCGTGGGTCTGGATTACCTGGTCGAGCGTTTCGACACCGGTGGCGACGAGGCCACCACCGCGCTGCTGATTCCCTCGCTCGGCTGGCAGGGCAGCCACAGCGACAACCCGCTGTGGCCGCGCCACGGCTGGCGCCTGGACCTGAGCCTGCGCGGCGCCCTGGCGGGCCTGCTGTCGGACCTTTCCTTCGTGCAGGCGCGGGCGGCCGGCAAGTACGTGCAGGGCATCGGTCGCGATCAGCGCCTGCTGGGGCGGCTGGATCTGGGCTCCACCTGGGTCGACGGCTTCGGCGAGCTGCCGGCCTCGCTGCGTTTTTTCGCCGGCGGCGACCAGAGCGTGCGCGGCTACGACTACGAGAAGCTCGGGCCGCGCGACAGCGGCGGTGACGTGGTTGGCGGCCGGCACCTGCTGGTGGCCAGTGTGGAGTACGAGTGGATGTTCGCCGGCAACTTCGGCGGTGCGCTGTTCTTCGACGCCGGCAACGCCTTCAACGGCACGCGGCTGAATCTGGAGCGTAGCGTCGGCGTGGGTTTTCGCTGGCGCTCGCCGGTCGGCGCCGTGCGCCTGGACCTGGCCAGCGCCATTTCCGAACCCGGTTCGCCGCTGCGCCTGCACATTACCGTGGGGCCGGACCTGTGAGGCGCCGGGCCGGGCTGCTGCGTGGCTTGCTGCTGGCCGTGTTGCTGGTCGGCCTGGCCGGCCATGTCGCGCTCGGCAGCGACGGCGCGGCGCGGGCCTTGCTGCGGGGTGCCGTGGCGCTGGCCGGGGATCGACTCAGCATTGGCGCGGTGCATGGCAACCTGCGCCAGGGACTGCAGCTGCAGCAGGTCGAACTGCGTCTGGACGGCGTGCGGGCGCAGGCGGCGGCCATCGACTGGCGGCCCGGCGACGGCAGGCTGTGGCGCCGCCATGTGGCGCTTGGCCGCATCACGCTCGATGAGCTGCGCGTGGTACTGGAAGGTGACGGCGGGCCAGCGACCGAGCCGCCGCAGCTGCCGTCGCTGGCTGTGCCGGCCCGCGTCACGCTGCAGGCGCTGGATGTGCGGGGCCTGATGCTGACGCCGGCCGACGGCGCCCCGCTGCGGCTGGAAAGCCTGAGTCTGGCCGGCAGTCTGGACGGCAGCCGCCTGCAGCTCGGTCAGGTATCGGTGCGCGCGGAGCACGGATCGGTGGACGCCGCGCTGCGTCTGGATTTTGCGGGTGCCGGCGCTCTGGACGGGCTTGTGCAGGGCACGCTGCGTCAGCCGGACGGTCCGCCGCTGCAACTGGCCGGCAGCATCGGTGGCAGCCTTGCGCATGGCGTGCAGCTGGCGCTGCGCAGCCGCGCGCCGGCTGCCGCGCGGCTGGTGGCCAGTGTGGACACGCCGCTGGCCGGCGGCCCCTGGCAGGCGCATCTGTGGATGGAGCGCGGGCCGCTGGCAGCCTGGCGGGCCGGACTGCCGCCCTGGCTGCTGGCCCTGGATGGCCGTGCCCGCGGCCGCGGCGCCGACCTCACGCTCACCCTCGGCTACCGCTTGGAGCAGACGCCGGCCGGCGTGGTGCAGGGCCGGCTGGTGGCGCAGGGTGACGGTGTGGCGTGGGACGTGACTGCGGATGCGCAGGCCGGGTCGGCGCGCATGGACCTTGCCGGCCGGCTGGATCTGGACGCGGCCATCGCTCAGGGACAGCTCGACTGGCAGGCCCTGCAATGGCCGCTGGGTGCCCAGGCGCCGCAGCTGACCTCACCGAGCGGCAGCGCCCGGTTCAGCGGCCGACTCGACGACTGGGCACTGACGCTGCAGGCCGCCTTGGCGGCACAGGGCCAGACCGGTGAGCTCACGGCGCAGGCGCGCGGCGACACCGGGCAGGTACGGCTGGAAAGCTTTGCCGCGCAGCTGCTGGGGGCAGTCTCGAAGGCCAGGGCGAACTGCGCTGGGTGCCGGAACTGCATTACGCCGTCACAGCCCGGGCCCGCGGCTTCGATCCCGGCCTGCTGTGGCCGCAGTGGCCGGGGCGGGTGGATGTCGACATCACCGCCGGCGGGGATGCTGCAGCGCTCGAGCTGCAAATCGCCAGTCTCGGCGGCAGCTTGCGCGGCCAGCCGCTCGGCGGCCAGGGCGCGCTGGCCTGGCAGCCGCAGGCACTGCGCTTGTCCGACGTCGATCTGCGCCTGGGGCGAGCCAGCCTGCGCGCGTCCGGCACCGTGCTGGGAGCCGGCCCGCCGCTGGTCGGTACGCTGAACGTGCCGGCCGCCAGCGAGCTGCTGCCCGGCGCGCGCGGCCGGCTCGACGCGCAGCTAAACATCAGCGGGCCCGGTTGGGCGCAGGCCAGCGTGCAGCTGCAGGCCGCCGATCTGGCCTACGGCGATCAGGCCGCCGACACGCTGCGCGCGCAGTTGGACCTCGACCGTCCGCGGGATCGCCTGTCGCTGCAGATCGACGCGGCCGGGGTGCGGCTGGGCGAGCGGCGCCTGGCGCTGCAGCTTGCCGCCGACGGCGGCGCGGCCGATCACGCCGTGCACCTGAGCCTTGCGCATGACGGTCAACGGCTCACGCTGGATGGCCGTGGTGGCTTGCTGGACGACGGCTGGCGCGGGCGCATGAGCGATGGCACGGTGGACGGCCTGCCGCCACAGGCGTGGACGCTGGCCGGGCCACTGGAACTGGAGCTGCGCCGGACGCAGCAGTCGGTCAGCCGTCACTGCTGGCAGGCCGGGGCAGCGCGGCTGTGCGCGGACGGCGGGCACGCCGCCGGCGTGGTCGACTTGGCCGCGCAGGTCGAGGCCCTGCCGCTGGCGCCGCTGGTCGCCCTGGCCGATGCCGACGTGGCCGTGGACGGACAAATCGACGGGCGGCTGCGCCTGCACCGTGACGCCGGGCCGCTGCTGGGGGAAGTGCACCTCAGCGTGCCGGCCGGCGAGCTGCGCCTGCCGACGCCCGATGGCGGCCGGCGTCGCTTCGCCCACGGCGGCGCGCGTGTGGACGGACGGCTGGAAGCCAGCGGCGGGGAGGTGTCCGTGCAGCTGGCGCCGGCGTCCCCGGGCGAGGTGGACCTGCTCTCCGCCACCTTGCGCCTGCCGCCGCTGCCGGCGGCTGCCCAGGCGCCGCTGCGCGGCACAGTGGCGGCGCAGCTGCCGGACATCGGCCTGTTCGAGGCGTGGCTGCCTCAGCTGGCGGGGCTGGCCGGGCGCATCGAGGCCAGCTTGCAGGTCGAAGGCACGCTCGGCGCGCCGCGGCTGACGGGCGAGGCCAAGCTGCTGGACGGCCGCGCCGCCGTGCCGGAACTCGGCATCGAGCTGCATGAAGCGCAGGCGCGCCTGATTGCCGCCGCCGGCGACACGCTGCGTCTGACCGGCAGCCTGCGTTCCGGCGAGGGCACCTTGCGTCTGCAGGGGGAGGGCAGCCGCTTGCCCGGCGGTGTGCGCGCGCAACTGGCGCTGCAGGGCGAGCAGGTGCAGGTGTTCGACACTGCGCAGCTGCAGGCAAAGGTCGATCCGGACATCGACATCGCGTTCGCCGATGGGCGGCTGACGGTGGGCGGTGAAGTCAAGGTGCCACAGGCGCGCATCCACGCCCAGGACCGGCCGGCGGCGGTGCAGGCATCGCCGGATGTGGTGGTGCAGGGGCGCGAGGCCGCCGACAGGCCGCCGCTGGGGGCGCGGGCCGACGTGCGCGTTGTGCTGGGTGACGACGTGCGGGTGGATGCCTATGGATTTCAGGGTCGGCTGGGCGGCGCCGTGCGCCTGCGGCAACGGCAGGACGGAACCGCGGCGGTGAATGGCCAAGTGAAGGTGGCCGAAGGCCAGTACACCTTCTATGGCCAGCGCCTGCCGGTGACGCAAGGCGAGCTGCGTTACGCCGGCGGTCCGCCGGACAACCCGGCGCTGCGCATCACCGCCGCGCGCCAGGTGGGCACGGTCAACGCCGGCGTGCGCATCACCGGCACCGCCAGGGCACCGACCACGCAGCTGTACTCGACCCCGGCCATGCCGCAGTCGGACATCCTGTCCTATCTGGTGCTGGGCCGCCCGATGCAGCAGGCCAAGAGCAGCGAGAGCGATCTGCTGATGCAGGCCGCCGCCTCGGTCGGCATGCGCGGCGGCGGCACGCTGGTCAAGCGCCTGGGTCAGACGCTGGGTTTCGACGAGGCCCAGCTGGGCGGCGACGGCAATGGCGGCGCCAACCTGGCCCTGGGCCGCTATCTGACGCCGCGCCTGTTCGTGGGCTACGGTCTGACGCTGGCCGAGCAGACCAATGCCGTCACCCTGCGCTACACGCTGACCCAGCGCTGGCTGCTGGAGGTGGTGTCCGGCCTCACGCAGACGGCGGATCTGCTTTACCAGCTGGAGCGATGATGTCGTGCGCTTGAGTCTGGGCGCGTCTGCGGGGTGATTCAGGCATGGGCCGGTGATACGGTGTATCCGGCTGGACAGCGTCATTACTTGAGGAGAAATCCACCATGGCACTCGAATCCCTTGACCACTGCGCCATCCGCACCTCGCGCCTGGAAGAAACCCGCCGCTTCTACGTCGAGGCACTGGGTCTGGAGGTCGGCCCCAGGCCGCCGCTGGCCCTGCCCGGCTACTGGCTGTATGCCGGCGGGCGGCCGATCGTGCACCTGATGGAGATCGGCGAGCACTACGGCGCCGACGTGTTCGACAACCCCATGCACGAGCAGCGCGGCCCGGAAGGCCCGGGCGTCGATCACCTTGCGTTTCGGGTCAGCGGCTTGCCGGCGCTGCGCGAGCGCCTGAACAGCCTCGGCATCCCGTACCGCGAACTGTCGATGCGTGCCGCGGACCTGCACCAAGTGTTCGCGGTCGATCCGAACGGCGTGATCGCGGAGCTGAATTTTCAGGCCAGCGCAGAAGGGGTTTGACGCGGCTCGGCCGGCGCGGCGTGCCCGGGCGGATGCAGCCGGGTGCGTATAATTTCGTTCGCGTACTCGCCCCGGCCGGACCCTGAAAACAGGCGGCCGGGCAAGGCCCACGGGCCGATCCGATCCGCTCCGCCGCCTGTCCGCACGGTTCTTGCCCGGACGGGGGGGGCGGGACGGCACCTCCAGCGTTCGAGCCACTGTGCGCATGAACTCCAGCCTGCCCGCCGAGCCATGCCTGCGAGCCGCCGCGCTCGACGTCGATGTGACGGCCATCGCTGCCAATTACCGCTGGTTCGCGCAGCGCGCCGGATCTGCCGCCTGCGCCGCCTGCGTCAAGGCCGATGCCTATGGCCTGGGCCTGACGGCGGTGGCGCGCACGCTGTGGCAGGCCGGCTGCCGCGAATTTTTCGTGGCCAGTGTGGGCGAGGGCGCGGCGCTGCGCGTGCTGCTGCCGGACGCGCTGATCTACGTCCTGAACGGCTACCTGCCGGCGGAATTGCCGGCCCTGCGCGCTGCCCGCCTGCTGCCGGTACTGAACGACCCCACGCAGGTGGCGGCCTTCGAGGCGGATTTTCCGGCCGGCACGCCGGCGGCGCTGCAGATCGACAGTGGCATGACGCGCCTGGGCCTCGATGCCGGCGACTTGCCGGCACTTGGCCCGCGCTGGCGACAGCCGGGCGCGATCGCGCTGCTGCTGTCGCACCTGGCCTGCGCTGAACAGCCAGGCCATCCGCTCAATCGCCAGCAACTGGAGCGCTTCACCGCCGCCTGGCAGGCGCTCGGCCGGCCGCGGGCGAGTCTGGCCAACTCGTCCGGCGTGCTGCTCGGTTCGGACTGGCACTTCGACCTGGTGCGGCCGGGTGCCGGCCTGTATGGACTGAACCCGCAGCCGGAGCAGCCCAATCCGCTGCGCCCGGTGGTACGCCTGCGCGCGCCGGTGCTGCAGGTGCGCGAGGTGCGCGAGGACACCAGCGTCGGTTACGGCGCCAGCTACCGCATGCGGGCGCCGGGCCGCATCGCAACGGTCGCCTGTGGCTATGCGGACGGCTACCCGCGCGCCGCCAGCAGCCGCAGTCTGGCTCTGGTGGGCGGCCGGCGGGTGCCGCTGATCGGCCGCCTGTCGATGGACCTGCTGATGCTGGACGTCAGTGCCTTGCCGCCCGGCACGCCGCGTCCCGGCGATGAGGTGGAACTGCTGGGCACGGACTACGACGTCGATGCGCTGGCCGCGGCCGCCGGCACCATCGGCTACGAGCTGCTGACCCATCTGGGCCGGTTGTGTCGGCGGCGCTATCATCCGGCCGAGCCCAATCCGCCGGAGTGAGGCCATGCAACTGAGCCGTTATGCCGTCGGCAGCATTGGCGAGCAGGCCTTCGGTTTTTGCCAGGCGGTGCGCCGCGGCCCGCACGTGGCGGTGTCCGGCAGTACCGGACGCGACATCGACGGCCACATCGTGCCGGGCGGCGCCTACGCCCAGGCCCGCCAGGCGATCGAGAACCTGCAAACGGCGCTGGCGGCGGTCGGCGGCAGCCTGGCGGACGTGATCCGCACGCGCGTGTTCATTGTCGACATCACGGAATGGGAAGCGGTTGCCCGCGCCCACTGCGAGGCCTTTGCCGAGCACCCGCCGGCCAGCAGCCTGATCGGCGTCAACGCCTTGTTCGAGCCGGACATCCTGGTCGAGATCGAGGCCGACGCGATCATCGCGGACGGGCCATAAGTATGGGCACCCCGTGGGAGGCCCGTCCCCGGGCCGAATGTTTGGTTGGAAGATTCGCGGCGAGGGCGCCGCTCCCACGAGACATCGACCGTTGGAGGCCCGCTCGGACCGAATGCCATCACTTCCCATGTGGCATCGCCCGTGGGAGGCCCGCCCTCGGGCCGAACGATGCCCGGCCTGGCCGTCAGGTGCCGCCGGCCGCCGCCCGCTGTGCCGCCACCTCGGCCAGTTTTTCCTTCCAGGTGCCGTCGATGAAAGCCTCGGTCAGGCGGTAGGCGTCGTCGTCGGTGTACTGCACCGGCGGGTGCTTGCAGAAGAACGCCGATGGCGGATAAAGCACGCCACCCTCGCCGCGATCCAGCGCCAGCTTGCAGCAGCGGATCATGTCGATGGCCACGCCGGCCGAGTTGGGCGAGTCCTCCACCGACAGGCGCAATTCCAGGTTGAACGGCACATCGCCGAACATGCGTCCCTCGAGGCGCAGGAAGCAGACCTTGTTGTCGTTCTGCCAGGCCACGTAGTCGGACGGGCCGACGTGGATGTTCTCGTCGTCGAAGCGAATGGCCGCCACCGACTGCACGGCCTCGGTCTTGGAGCGCTTTTTCGACTTCAGGCGCGCCAGGTTCAGCATGTTCAGAAAATCGGTGTTGCCGCCGGTGTTCAGCTGATAGGTGCGATCGATGGTCACGCCGCGCTTGCGGCACAGGTCGGTCAGCGCCCGGTGGGTGATGGTGGCGCCAAACTGGGCCTTGATGTCATCGCCGATGATCGGCAGGCCGGCGGCCTCGAAGCGTTTGGCCCAGGCCGGGTCGCTGGCGATGAACACCGGCATGTTGTTCACGAAGCCGCAGCCGGCCTGCAGCGCGCACTCGGCGTAAAAGCGCGTGGCCTCCTCGGAGCCCACCGGCAGGTAGTTGAGCACCATGTCGGCGCGCGCCTCGCGCAGCACGCGTACCACCTCGGCCTGGTCCGGCTGCGGCGCGTCGGCCACCAGGAAGGTGCGCGCGTCGGGGTAGTCGGCCATGTGCTCGGAGTAGCCGTCCAGCACGCGTCCCATGCGCACCACGGTGCCGCTTGGCGGCACCTCGGCGCAGAACACGGTGGTGCAGTTGGGTGGCGCGAAGATCGCCTCGGCCACGTCGCGGCCCAGCTTGCGCCGGTCGATGTCGAAGGCGGCCACGACCTCGATGTCGCCCGGCGCATAACCGCCGATGTCCCAGTGCATGAGACCAATCACGTCCTGCGGATCGCGCCCGCGGTAGTAGTGGATGCCCTGTACCAGGGAGCTGGCGCAGTTGCCCACGCCGATGATCGCGATCCTTATTTTTTCCCGCATCTGGGCCTCGTCATGAAGATGTCTTGTGCTCGTGGAAACCTGACCGCCCAGGGGCAGCATTGCCTCGCATTGCCTCGCATTGCCCGGCGTGCGGACTGTGACCTGCAGACGCCCGGTTCGGTTCCGGTGCCTGCGGCCAGCCAACTATTCTGGGCGATAGCCTGCCGCCGGCCAAGCGGTCAACGAACGCCGGTCGCGGCCGGCCGTCTGGCGGGCCATCAGCACGCCGACCGGCAGCCAGAAATAAAACCAGATACCCCGCGGCGCGTGCAGCAAACGGTCGCCGTCGGTCAGCATGCACAGCAGCCCGACCAGCAGCACAAGCAACCAGGCCGGCTCGCCGCACCGCGCCGCACCGGTGCCCTGGCGCAGCGCGGCAGCGAGCAATGCAGCCAGCAGGCCCAGCGCCGGCAGCCCGCCGTATAGCGCAGTGGCAAGGTACACGCTGTGCGGGTGATTCATGGTCAGCGGTGGCGCGCCGGCATCCCGGGCTGCAATCTGCGTCGTATCGTCGGTAAGGACACCTTCGCCCAACCAGGGTCTGTGGGCCACCCGCGCGGCAAATTGCTGCCAGATGGCCAGCCGGTAGGAGTCGCCCCTTTCCAGCGCCGGCCGGCCGTGGCCACCCTCGACCAGCAACAGGCCCAGGGCCAGCGCGCCTGCGGCCGCCAGGAGCCCGAGCAGCCGCCACTGCCCGCGCAGCGCAAATCCCAGTGCGGTACACGCCACGGCAGCCGCCAGCGGCATGCGACTGCCGGTCAGCACGATGCCAGTCGCCAGCACCAGGGCCGCCAGTAGCCAGCCTGCCTGCCACCAACGCCCGCGCGCCGCCGGCAGAATGTGAAACAGCACCAGCATCAGACAGCCGGCAAGCAGCGTCGCCCCTTCGTTGGCGTTGTAGACGGCGGCCTGAAACTCCAGGCGCGCCGGCCACGCTACGGCCCGATAGTAGAGCGCCACCGACAGCAGCGTGCCGACCACGGCGGCCACCGCGACGCCGCGCAGCAGCCGTTCCCACGCCGCGCGCCTTCGCACGCAAACGCATGCCAGCACGGCCAGATACACGGCCAGGTACGGCAGGGCCTTGGCCTCGTGCAGCCAGTCATCGAATGTAAAGCCGGCCGACCACAGCCCACTCAGGGTCAGATACGTCAACAGCAGCATGGCCAATCGCCACGTGTAGCTGCCGGCCAGCCAGCGCCAGTCGGCAACGCGCAGCAAAAACAACGCCGGCGCCAGCACCAGCGCGTAGTAGACCGTGTTCAACGCCTTGCCGGACGGCAGCAGAAAAAAGCCTGCCAGGAACATGCCGAGTGTCACGGCGAGCTGCTCCGGTCCGCGCGCGCGCCAGCCGGTCCAGCGGCCGGCGACGCTCACCTGGCCGCTCCGGCCGCCTCACGCGCAAATGCCTGCAAGCGCCTCGCAAACTGTGTCGGCGAGAACTGCGCCTGCCAGCGCGCGCGCAGCGCAGCCCCCATCGCCTCACGCAGTGCGGGGTCGTCGTACAGCCGACGCAGCGCGGCCGTCAGCGCCGCCGGTTCATCGGGCGGCACCAGCAAGGCCTCGTCGCCCAGCAACTCGGGCACGCCGCCGACCGCGGATGCAATCACCGGGCGCTCAGCCACCATGGCCTCGGCGATCGCCAGTCCGAAGCCTTCCTCCCGGGAGGGAAACACACACACCTCGAAGGCACCGAGCAGGCTGCGTACATCCTCCCGCCAACCGCAGAAGGCGACCTGTTCTTCAATGCCCAGGTCGTGGCTGAGTGCACGCAATGCCGCTTCCTCGCGTCCCGTTCCGACCAGGGCCAGGCCCAGCCGGGGAATTTCATGTGCCAGTGGCGCGAAGGCGCGCAGCAGCAGGTCGTAGCCCTTGACCGACACCAGCCGGCCGATGGCCCCGAACCAGAAGCGATCCGGTGCCAGCCGGAGCACCGCGCAGGCCTGGCCGCGCGTCAGCAAGGCGTGATCGACCACGGTGTTGGGCAAGGCTTTCAGGCGCGCCGTCGGAAAACTCGGAAAACGCGCCGCAAGATCGGCCACCACCGCATCCGAGACGCCGATCAGCGTCAGCGGCGCCTTGCGCGCCCGCTCGATCACGCGTCGGCGATGGCCGTCGAACTGCCCCATCTCGTGCACCACACCGAATACGTGCCGCGCCACGCGCAAGCGGTACAAGGCCAGTCCGAGCGTGAGCGCCTTGAAGCGATGTGCCACCACCAGATCGAAACGCTGCCCCCGGCACGACCGCCACAGTCGCCACAGGGCCGGCAGGCGCAGGCCTTCCAGGGCGTTGCGGGACAGGTTCAGAAACTGCACCCGTTCGCCCATGTGCTGCGCCAGCGCGGCGTCCGGTTTGCCGCGCAGGAACACGACCGTGCTCTGGAACGGCGGCTGGTCCAGCGCCTCCCGATACAGCGCGAACAGCTCGGTCAGATAACGGGTATCCGGGCACAGGTGCAGCACCCGCAGCGATTGCTCGACCGCCGGCATCAGGCGCCGCTGCGTCCGTAGTGATCCTCGAAGCGGACGATGTCATCCTCGCCCAGGTAGCTGCCGGATTGCACCTCGATGATCTCCAGGTCGATGCGGCCCGGATTCTCCAACCGGTGGGCAGTGCCCAGCGGGATGTACGTGGACTGATCCTCGGTCAGCAAGCGCACATCGTCACCGCAGGTCACGCGCGCGGTGCCCTTGACCACCACCCAGTGCTCGGCGCGGTGGTGGTGCATCTGCAGCGACAGGCTGGCGCCGGGTTTGACGATGATGCGCTTGACCTGAAAACGCTCGGTCTGCACCAGGCCCTCGTACGAACCCCAGGGCCGAAACACCTGCCGGTGCACCAGCGGCTCGTCGCGCCGCTCGGCCTTGAGCCGCTCGACCAGGCGCTTGACGTCCTGGGCACGGGCGCGGTCGGCCACCAGCACCGCGTCGGCCGTCTCGACGATGATGTGATTGCTCACCCCCAGCGCCGCCACCAGCCGGCCTTCACTGCGGATCAGGCTGCCCGACACGTCCTCGATCATCACGTCGCCGGAAATGACATTGCCGTGCGCGTCTGCCGGTTGCACGTCTAGCAACGCGTCCCAGGAACCGACGTCGCTCCAGCCGGCATCCAGCGGCACCACCATGGCGCGGTCGGTGCGTTCCATGACCGCATAGTCGATGGAGTCGCTCGGCGTGGCCAGGAACGGCTCGCGCTGCACGCGCACGAAATCCATATCCACCCGCGCGTTCTCGCTGGCTGCACTACAGGCCGCCAGGATGGCCGGCGCGAGGCGTTCCAGCTCGGCCAGATAGGCGTCGGCGCCGAACAGGAACATGCCGCCGTTCCACAGGTACTCGCCGCTGGCCACATAGGCCGCGGCGCGCTCGGCATCCGGCTTTTCGACAAAGGCCAATACCGGCTGCGCCGACAGCCCGCCGCCCGGCACGGCGCCGGTGCGGATATAACCAAAACCGGTCTCCGGCCGCGTCGGCAACACGCCGAAGGTCACCAGCCCACCCTCGCGCGCTGCCGCCACGCCGGCGCTCACCGCGCGCTGCAAGGCCGCGGCATCGGCAATCACATGATCCGACGGCAACACCAGCAGCAGCGCGTCGTCGTCGCCGCGCGCCTTTACCCGCAGCGCCGCCAGTGCGACTGCCGGCGCGGTATTGCGCCCGGCCGGCTCCAGCAGAATCTCGCCGCCCGCCACGCCCACCGCGCGCAACTGCTCGGCCACCAGGAAGCGATGCTCCTCGTTGCACACCACCAGCGGCGGCGCCAGGTCCGGCAGTCCCTGCAAGCGCAGCACGGTCTGCTGCAGCAGGCTGCGCTCGCCGGTGAGCGGCAGGAACTGCTTCGGGTACAGCTCGCGCGACAGCGGCCACAGGCGGGTGCCGGCGCCGCCGGACAGGATGACGGGGATGATCATGGAGACTGATTTCCGGGTTTCAGTTGCACACAGGACGACATCGTAAAGCCCACGCCTGATCAACCTGACAGGCTTTGGTCAATCCGGGGATGTGATCGCTCACACCTCCGGCCTGAAGCCATTGTCGCCCAGGCTCCATGCACTGACATTACGACGCCGGAGACACCCCGCGCCAGGCCGGCGGAGTCGGATCCGCCGCTGTCCGTGCCGAACCGTTCGCCAGCGCCAAGGCCCAGTCGCGCGCGCCAGCCGCGTCGCCGGCCTGCACCCTGGCCTTCAGGTCGAGCAGCAGACGCGCCACCTGCTCGCCGTCCAGGGTCGGCTCGGAAACGCGCCACAGTTTCGGGTGCGGCGTGCCGCTCACCCCCGCCCGCGGCGAGTGCAGATCCTCGAACAGCTTCTCGCCAGGCCGCAGGCCGGTATACACGATGGGGATTTCCGCCTCGTTGCGCCCGGCCAGACGCAGCATGAGCCGCGCCAGGTCGACGATCTTCACCGGATCGCCCATGTCGAGCAGAAAAATCTCGCCGCCTTCGCCCATCAGGCCCGCCTGCAGCACCAACTGCGCGGCCTCCGGAATGGACATGAAGTAACGCGTCACCTCCGGGTGGGTCACCGTGATCGGGCCACCGGACTCGATCTGCGCCCGAAAGCGCGGCACCACGCTGCCGGACGACCCCAGCACATTGCCGAAGCGCACCGCCACGAAGCGCGTGCCGCCCGGTCGCTGCAGCGACTGCCCGACCAATTCCGCCAGACGCTTGGACGCCCCCATCACGGAAGTCGGCTCGACCGCCTTGTCGGTCGATACCAGCACGAATTTCTCCACTCCCGCCGCCACCGCGGCGCGGCCGAAGGTCCAGGTGCCCAGCACGTTGTTCCTGAGCGCTTCGAGCGGGTTTTCCTCCATCAGCGGCACGTGCTTGTAGGCAGCGGCGTGGAACACCAGCGCCGGACGATGTTGCTGCAACACCCGCTCCATCAGCACGCCGTCCTTGACGTCGCCGATCACCCAGGCCAACTCGATGCCGACATAGCGCGCCTCGAATTCCTGGCGCAGTTGGTACAGCGCGTACTCGGACTGTTCCAGCAACACCAGACGCCGCGGCCGAAAGCGCGCGATCTGCCGCGCCAGTTCAGAGCCGATGGATCCACCGGCGCCGGTCACCAGCACGCAGCGCGGACCCAGCCAGGCGGCCAGCCCGGAATCGTCCAGTTGCACCGGATCGCGGCCCAGCAAGTCGTCGAGTTCGAGCGC
Source organism: Immundisolibacter cernigliae (assembly GCF_001697225.1). Classification (GTDB taxonomy): domain Bacteria; phylum Pseudomonadota; class Gammaproteobacteria; order Immundisolibacterales; family Immundisolibacteraceae; genus Immundisolibacter; species Immundisolibacter cernigliae. Next base: position 1,316,372 of record NZ_CP014671.1, on the reverse strand, counting down.
GCGCAGCGCGCCCACCGCCACCCGGCCGTGCATCAGATCGTCCAGTCCCGGTACCGTCTGCACGGCAAGCCCGGCATTGACACACGCCTCGCCGAGCCGGCGGCGCACGGCATGCGGCGCCGCTGGTAGGGCCAGGATCACGTTGCGCACGCCCAACTTGTCGGCCCACGCGACCAGCTCGTCCAGTGCGCCCAACACCGGCACGCCCTGCAAGTGCCTTCCTTGCAGGCTCGGATTGTCGTCAAGCAGACCGACCACATGCCAGGATGCGCCGACGCGACGCAATTCGCGCAGCAACATGTCGGCGGCAGTGCCGGCGCCTGCGACCAGCACGGGCACTGCGTCACCGCCTGACAGGGACAGCCGGTGCTCTTTCCATAACCGGTACAAAAGCCGGCTGCCGCTCATCAGCGTGACAAGCAGCAAGGGGTCTAGCACCAGCACCGAGCGCGGCACCAGCGCTCCAATTCGGCCAAGGATCAGAATCGCCGGCACCAGCACCGCTGCCAGTCCGACCGCCCGCAGGATGCGTTTCAGATCCGGCAGACTCGCGAACCGCCACAGCCCCCGATACAAACCGAAGCGCCAGAAAATCAGCACCTGCAGCGGCACCACCCAGGACAGAGTGGACAGCGCGTCATCGACGTAGGCGGTGGGTAACGTCAGGTTGAAGCGGATCGCATACGCCCCCAGCCACGCAAGCACCGCCACTAGCGCGTCATGCAACAGCACCAGCACGGTATTTCTGCTGAGTTTCATCCGTTACCTGCATCCCTGGCTGAGCAAAAATTTCATTCGAACATTCAACCGGTTCTACAGGTGGTTCCCCGATTGGATTTCGCGGTGGCCGCTCCACGGAAAAGCCTTGTGGAGCCCGGCTGTGCCGGGCGATGAACGGCCTGCGCGGCGGCCAACGATGGGTTGTCGTTGAACCGATAGGTCGCGATGACAAGGCCATCGCGCAGCGAAGCTGCGCTACTACAGCGCGATGATCGCCCGGCACAGCCGGGCTCCTTGAAAATTCCGGTGGGAGGCCCGCCCTCGGGCCGAATCATCAGGCCGCAGCGGTCGCGCATTGGATTCGCGGCGGGGGCGCCGCTACAGTTTTTCGATGGCTCATTCCGTAGCCCCCCAATTTTGGCCGCGCGTCCCGGCGCAGCTAGCAGTCCGAACCCCGGGATTCCGGCTGTCCCGCCCGAAACTTGATCGCCAGCGCCAGCAATGGCGCATAGGCCACCAACAACCCGACCCCACCCTCCACGCCGCCGCTGGCCACGCCAAGCGCAATCGGCAGCAGCCAGCCCAGGTTGATTGCCGCCACCGTCAGGGTAACCGGCAAATGCCGCCCGAATCGACGGGCGGCATGCTGGTAAGCATGGCTGCGATGCGCCTGATGCACCTTGTCCCCGCGCAGCAGCCGGCGCAGCAGCGTAAACGTGGCATCCACCACGAACACCCCGAGCAGGATCACCCAGCTCCACAGCAACTGCGGCGCGGCCCAGGCCGCCTGCAGCGACAAAATACCGAGCGTGATGCCCAGAAAGCCACTGCCGGCATCGCCCATGAATATCCGCGCCGGCGGAAAGTTCCAGGCCAGAAAACCCGCCACCGCACAGGCCAGCAACAGCGCCAGCCAGACGTCGACGGCCGGGCCGCCGGCCATTCCCGGCAGCGCATACAGCGCCGCAGCGCCCAGGCACACGCAGATGGCCTCGACACCGGCGAGGCCGTCGATGCCGTCCATGAAGTTGTAGAGGTTCAGCAGCCACACCAGATACACCACCGCCAGCCCATGCCCAGCCCAGCCCAGATCCAGCGTATGGCCAAGCACCATCACCGGCGGCAAGCCGCCCAACCAGAACAGCGCCCATCCGGCGGCGGCGAAATGCCCGAGCAAGCGCCAACGGGCCGCGACATGCCCGTGATCGTCCAGAAAGCCGAGCAGGGCGACCCCCATTCCCGCGCCCAGCAAGGCCCAGACCAGATGCCAACTCGCAAGACCGGCCACCGCCAGCCACGGCAGCGCCAGCAGAAAACTCGCCACGATCGCCACCCCACCACCCCGCGGCGTCGGCACGCTGTGCGAGCTGCGCGCATTGGGAATGTCCATGAGGCTGCGCGCCAGCGCATAACGACGCAAGCCGTCGGTCAGGACCAACGACAGACCGGCCACGACCGGCAACAGCAGCCAGTGCGCCATGTCAGCGCTGCGCCAAAAAATGCCGGGCCGTCTCGCGCAGCGCCTCATCGACCGTCACCGGCGGGGTCCAGCCGAGCAGGCGGCGGGTCTTTTCGATATCCACCTGCAACGACCCACACAGCCGCTGCGCGACCGCGCCCTTGCCGAGCAGGCGCGCCGCGCCGTCGAGCCAGGCCGCCGGCACCGGCAGCAAACGTGCCGGCCTGCCAAGGGCGGTCCCCATGCGGCGCAGCAGTTCGGTGGTGGACAGGTCCTCGCCATCGCTGACCAGGAACACCTGGCTAGCAGCGGCCGGGTGATTCATGCAGGTCACGATCAGATCCACCAGGTTGTCGAGCGCGACCAGGCTGCGCCGATTGTCGATCGCACCCAGCGGCAGCGGGACGCCCTTGCTCAGCCAGGCCATCATGCTGCGAAAGTTGGCCTTCACTCCAGGCCCGTAAACCAGCACCGGCCGAATGATCACAATCTGCATGCCCGTCTCGGCCGCCACGGCAAGCAAGCTGCGCTCGGCCTCCAGCTTCGAGATACCGTAGGCGTCGGCTGGTTCGGGCACGTCATCGGCCGCAAAGGGCCGGCCCGGTGCGGTGCCCTCACCATTGACCTTGATCGAGCTGACGAAGATGAAACGCCGCACGCCCGCGGCGACCGCCTGACGCGCCAGCGCCAGCGTGCCGTCCACATTCACCCGGCGGAACTCGGCCAGCGGATCGGCCGCCTGCTCGTGCATCACATGCACGCGCGCGGCCAGATGCACCACGCAGTCCACGCCTGCCAGGGGACCGCGCCAGTCCGTGTGCGGCCCGATGTCGCCGACCGCGACCATCTGCCCCCCGGTCGGCGGACGACCACTTGCCGACTGCGGCGGGGGGCGGCGCACCGCCGCCAGCGTCGGCACACCCTCGGCCAGCAAGCGCTCGACCAGCGCCCGGCCGATGAAGCCCGCGGCGCCCGTGACCAGAACAGTACCGTGGACCGGCGACCCGGCAGCGAACGACGACACGGTCCGGCCTCAGGCGGCCGTGATGGCGGCGACAGGCTCCCAGTCGATCTCGACCTGGGGCAGCGCGCCGACCGCCTGGCGGCCGGTCAGTTCGCGCACCTCGGGCACGCCGAAGCGGCCCGCGTCCAGGCGGTAAACGGTCACGATCCGGTCCACCGGATGCACCAGCCAGTACTCGCGCACGCCGGCGCGTTCGTAGACCGCGCGCTTGACGATGTGATCGTGCCCGGCGGTGGCCGGTGAGAGCACTTCCACCACCCAGTCCGGGGCGCCGCGGCAGCCGCGCTCGTCCAGCTTGCCAGGGTCGCAGACCACCGACAGGTCCGGCTGCACCACGGTGTCGACCGCGTCGTCTGCCTCGTCGGCGCGCGGCAGGCGCACGTCGAAGGGCGCGATGAAGGCCCGGCATGGCTGGCCTGCCAGCGCATTGGCCACCTGGCGCGCAAGCTCGAGCAATACCTCCTGATGCCGGCGCGACGCCGCCGGCGCCATGGCGTAAGCGATACCGTCGATCAGTTCGTAACGGGTCGCCTCCGGCCAGCGGCGGTACTCGCCATAGGTATGACGTTCCTCGTCCCGTTTGGGCAATCCCATCCGGCGATCCTCCAAAAGACCCGTTCGGATTATGAGGTAGCCAGCCCAGCGAGCGCGCGCCCCCTGCGGGAGCAGCATCCCTGGAGCGGCGCCCCCGCCGTGATCAACGCCCCGCCAGGGCCAAGCCGGCTGCCACGCCCACCCATCGGCCCGGGGGCGGTCCTCCTACAGGCACACCCACCGTAAGCGGCGCCCCCGCCGCGATCAACGACTTCTAGCCGCGCTGACGGCGGCATAGACTACGACCGGTGGCGAGACTGTCGGAGAACGAACCCGTGTCCATTTCTCTTGCCGAGATCGAACAGCAGGCGCGCAAGCTGCCTGCGCCGGACCGTGCACGCCTGGCAGAGACCATGCTGCAGTCGCTGCAAGACTCGCCTGCGTCAGAGATCGAGGCGGCTTGGCAGCGGGAGATCCGCGACCGTGTCGCCGCCTATGATCGCGGAGAAAGCGGAACCTACCCGGCGGAAGACGTGTTTGCGGAAGCCAAGCACATCGTCAAGTGAATCGCGCCCGCTTCATTGCAGACGCACGCCGGGAATTTCTTGCTGAAGTCGGCTACTACGAACAGGCCGCAGCCGGCTCCGGCGCCCGATTCGCCGCAGCCGTGCAGGAAGCGGCGGCCCGCGCACTGGCTTTTCCGCTTGCCGGTTCGCCCGCGGAGGCCGGCACGCGCCGGGTCATCGTCAAGGGCTTTCCCTTTTCCCTTTTCTATCGGCCGGATCAGGACGGGATCATCATCTTTGCCGTCGCACACCAAGCTCGACAACCTGGATACTGGCGCTCCCGTACGCGTTAGAGCCGTTGGGCTGACGCAGGAAGCCCAACGACTCACCGCTCGCCGCAGCCAGCCCCAGCCGGCTAAACTGAAAACTTTGCAAGGAACCCGTCATGACAACCGACATCACCGAACTGACGAAGCAACTGCACGCTGAAGTCGAGCTGACGCCGGAGCGCTACCGGCCGCTGCTGCTGCGCCTGGTGCATTCGTTTCGCGAAGGCATCGAGGAAGACGAGCCGTGGCCGACGGCCGAGGAGAGCCTGCGTGAGGGATTGCGCGACATGAAGGCCGGGCGCGTCTATCCCATCGACACGCTGTGGGATCGCGTGAATGCCGACTGAGCCGACGCCGGTCGCGCTGAACTACTCCGCTGCCTTTCTGCGCCAGCTCAAACGCCTCCGCAAGAAGTACCGTCGCATCCAGTCCGATCTGCAGCCGCTGCTGGATGAACTCCAGAGCGGCGCTACGCCGGGCGATCAGGTGCAGGGCATTGGCTATCCGCCCACAAGGTCCGCTTGCCCAACAGCGACGCGCAGTGCGGCACCAGCGGCGGCTATCGGGTGATCTACTACGTCCAGACCGCAAGCGGTCGATTGCTCGTGACGATCTACTCAAAGACCGAGCAGTCCGACATCCCGGCCGACGATATCCGCCGCATCATCGAAGAAGAAATCGGCGGCTGACGCCTGGCTGCACGGGCGCTGACGTGCCCGCATCGCCCCGACACCGGCACGCCCAACGCGCCCGATGGCCACCTTACAACAAAAAAACCGCGCGTCCTCACCATCTCCGTCAACTTCGGACCCGAGCCGACCGGCACCGGCGAAACCCACTTGCCCGGCTGCCTCCCGCGACCACCGCCGGCGCCAAACATCACCGCCCGAACAAAAAATCCGCCCGCACCGCTCTTGCCGTGCCGTCGTGCGAGTTTCAACCAAGTGCCGCCAGCGCCGCTTCAGGCGCCTTGTCCAGCACCTTGAGCAGCGCTTTCGCAGCGCCGGTAGGGTAGCGCTTGCCCTGTTCCCAGTCGCGGATCGTGTCGATCGGGACATTGACACACTCGGCAAACTCCGCCTGGCTCAAGCCGAGACGCTTGCGAACCCGGCGCACGAACCGGGCCGCATCCAACATGGCCTCGGCTTCATCGGCAGCTTGCTGCGCAGCAATATCCTTCTCGGTGGTGGCGTCGAGGCGCGCAGGGTCGATGCGTCCTCTTGCCAGCGAGGCAGGGACAGCAGGGTCAATCTTCACGCGTACGGTTTTCATATTGCCTGAGCTCTCGTTGGTTGGCTTTACGCGCGGAGATGATGCGCATCGCCTCATGACGCGGGGTGTGGACCACCACAAAAAGGCGCTGTTCAATCTTGTCCATCAACCGGTAACGCTCCTCGCCATAGCTATGCCTGGCATCTGCCTGAACGAGACGATCTGGATCGAAAAACGCCCGTGCCGCATAGGCGAAGTCGAACCCGCGCTCGTGAAAGCACGCCTCGCTTTTGGTTTCATCCCATTCGAAAATCATCGGAGAAGAGTAGGCCAATGGCCTACCGTCGGCAATTCGGGGCGGTGCGGGAGGGAGGGGTCCGAATGCCGGACCCACCCATCGGCCCGAGGGCGGGCCTCCCACAGGGGCGCCCCCGGTGGGCGGCGCCCCTGTGGGAGCGGCGCCCCGGCCGCGAATCTTCCAGCTCGTGCATTCGGCCCGAGGTCGGGTCTCCCACGGCCCCAGCCGTGAGAATGCCGCATTCATCCAGGCCCGATATGCGGCTTGCTCTCTCGCGAAGCGCTCCTGTGCGCGCGCTTCGATTGGCATGTGCGCGTCCGGAAGCTCCGAAAGGTCCACTTGGTCGCTGACATCCACCACGTAGCGCGCCGAGTGCGACCCCGGCAGCCAGTCTCGCACCGCCGGCGGCAGCAAATAGTCGGTATCTCGGCCCACCTGTCGAAGGCGCTTCATGCGCCTTGGCTCCGTTAGTACCGATCCAACCGGGCGGCCAAAACCCGACAGGCCGCCAGATATCCATTAGCCGATTTTCGTGATTTTGAGGCAAGCTATGGGCCATCGCCTCGGAGCGGGTGGATGGGTATCCGATGGATGCCGTTAGAGAAAGGTATTGTGGATCAGTTGGATAGCTTATGGTCATGGCCGGCTCGGCGCTACAAGGGAAAGGGTTTGCGGTCAGCTTCAGCCACCGCGAGATCACGGCATGGGGCGGTCAGGCGCCGTTCAAGCGGATGCACGACAGCGTGGGGTTCCGGGACGGGGCGGGCTGCGGGTTAGCCGAGCCGAAGCCCGACCGGGGCTGTGCGCCGCTACAACTGATCTCGCAGTTCATCGCCTCCATCGCCTCCATCGGCTGCCGCGTCTGCCGCTTCGTACACGCTGAAACGGTGCGCATGGACGGCGCGCTGGCGCGGCTGTTCGGCTGGATCAAGGCCGCCGGCCACAAGGCCATCATGCGGTTGTTCGGTCGCTTCGACAGGCGCGCCGACGACTGGCCGCATGCCGAGGTCTATCGCCGGTGCTTCGGCAAGATCAGCGCACTCAAGCAGGTGACGCTGGTGGATTTGGGTTGATGAGTCGGGTTGCTGCTTGCGACACAGTAAAGGTCGACTTCTTGGAAAGCCCTATTGACCACGAAAGAGCTTTCGTGGGCGCGGTAGCCATGTCTAAATCAGATGTTCTGGCTGGCGTCAACATGGCCCAGCCCAAGGTGGCTATTCTGCTTTGCACGTACCACGGCCAGCATTACCTGGCAGAGCAATTGGATTCCTTCGTTGCCCAAACTCACGCCAACTGGGAGGTCTGGGCCTCCGATGACGGATCCCTGGACGACACCCATACCATACTCAAGGAGTATCGGCAGAAATGGCCAACAGGCCGTCTCTCGGTTCATTTTGGCCCTGCCGAGGGCTTTTCGGCCAATTTTCTTTCCCTGACCTGCAGGGCTGGCATCGAAGCGGATTACTACGCCTACTCAGACCAGGACGACATCTGGGAGCCAAACAAGCTCGCGCGCGCGGTGCAGTGGCTTGAAACCATTCCAGAGAATATCCCCGCTTTGTATTGTTCACGCACCCGCTTGGTGGACGCCAATAACAACGAAATCGGCTTGTCCCCACTTTTCAGCAAGCCACCCAGCTTTGCCAATGCCCTGATGCAAAGCATCGGGGGTGGAAACACCATGGTTTTCAACAATGCCACGCGGAACCTCCTGCGCGAAGCGGGTAAAAACCTTCCTGTCATCACCCACGACTGGTGGGCGTACATGGCGGTCACCGGGTGTGGTGGCAAGGTTTTTTACGACAGCGAACCCACGCTTCGTTATCGCCAGCACGATGGCAACCTGGTCGGAATGAATGCGACATGGCCTGCTCGCTTCAAGCGCATCCGAATGTTCTGGCAGGGCCGCTTTCGTGCGTGGAACGACGGCAACATCGCGGCCTTGCGTGCCTTGAGCCATCGTCTTACCCCGGAAAATCGGGAAATACTGGAGCGTTTCGCTAGAGCCCGCGAAATAAGCCTGATCCCTCGTCTTATCCATCTCAAACGCAGCGGTCTTTACCGTCAGACAGTCCTCGGAAACCTTGGACTGGTTGCAGCTGCGATTTTCAGGAAACTTTGACACATGGCGATTCTGGCCACCGGCGGTGCCGGCTTCAGCGGAAGCAATTTTGTGCTCGACTGGCTGGCCCAGTTGGATGAACCCCTCGTCAATCTCGGCGAACGCACTTGCGCCGGCAAGCGGGAAACCCTCGCCAGCCAGCAGGGCGATGCGTGCCACGTCTTCGTGCAGCGCGGACGGGGAGCGCGCGGCCTGCCCGAGCCCGCGAAAGCCGCCTTCCGCCTGCGTGTCAGCACCGACGAGGTCTACGGAAGCAGCCATAAAACGCAAATCACCCCCGCGACGGACCGCCCCGCTCACGGCCAGCGCCACACCATCGACGCACGCGAGATCGAGCGCGAACTCAGCCGGCGCCCCGCCGAAACCTTCGAGGCCGGCACACGCAAGACGGTGCAGTGGCACCTGGGCCACCGCGAGCGGGCGCAGCGCGTGCAAGGTGGCGCCAACCGCGAGCGGGTGAGCCAGCATTACGGTGAAGAGGTGGCCGCATGACCCGCAAAGGCATCATCCTTGCCGGCGGTTCTGGCTCCCGTCTGCACCCGGCCACGCTGGCCATCAGCAAGCAGTTACTCCCGGTCTTCGACAAACCCATGATCTACTACCCGCTCAGCACACTTATGCTGGCGGGCATGCGCGACATCCTCATCATCAGCACCCCGCAAGACACGCCGCGCTTCCAGCAGCTGCTGGGTGATGGCAGCCAGTGGGGGCTGAACCTGCAATACGCCGTCCAACCCAGCCCGGATGGCCTGGCGCAAGCCTTCCTGATTGGCGAGACGTTCATCGGCAACCACCCCGCCGCGCTGGTGCTGGGCGATAACATCTTTTACGGCCATGATTTCCACCACCTGCTGACCAACGGCATGGCCCGCACCAAGGGCGCCAGTGTGTTTGCCTACCATGTGCATGATCCGGAACGTTACGGCGTGGCGGAATTCGATGCCCAAGGCAAGGTGCTGTCCCTGGAAGAAAAGCCCAAGCAGCCAAAATCCAACTATGCCGTCACCGGGCTCTATTTTTACGACACGGCGGTGGTTGATTTGGCCAAGACCCTCAGGCCCTCGCCGCGTGGCGAACTGGAAATCACCGACCTCAACCGGCTGTATCTGGAGCAGGGCCAACTCAGCGTGGAGATCATGGGCCGTGGCTACGCCTGGCTGGATACGGGAACTCACGAATCCCTGCTCGATGCCAGCCAGTTCATTGCCACCCTGGAAAACCGCCAGGGACTCAAGGTGGCCTGCCCGGAAGAAATCGCCTTTCGCCAGGGTTGGATCGATGCCGGGCAACTCGAGGCGCTGGCGAAGCCTCTGACCAAGAACGGCTACGGCCAGTATCTGCTGAGAATTCTCAAGGAAAACGTGTTCTGATGAAGGCCACCCCGCTCGCTATCCCCGATGTATTCCTCATCGAACCCAAAGTGTTCGGTGACGAACGCGGTTTCTTTTTTGAAAGCTTCAACCAGGCGCAATTTGAAGCCGCCATCGGCAAACCCGTGCAGTTCGTGCAAGACAACCACAGCCGCAGCGCGAAGAATGTGCTGCGCGGCTTGCATTATCAAATCCAACAGCCCCAGGGCAAGCTGGTGCGTGTGGTGCAGGGCGAGGTTTTCGATGTGGCGGTTGACCTGCGCAAAAGCAGCAAAACTTTCGGCCAATGGGTGGGTGAAATCCTCTCTGCTGAAAACAAGCGCCAGCTTTGGGTTCCCGAGGGCTTTGCCCATGGCTTCGTCGTGTTGTCTGAGGGTGCTGATTTTCTCTACAAAACAACAGATTATTATTCCCCCTCATCCGAGCGAATTATCATCTGGAGCGACGAAGCACTCAATATTAAGTGGCCAAAAAATATCCGACCGATTATTTCAGGAAAAGATCAGCAGGGATCAAGCTTCATGGAGGCAGAGGTTTTTCCATGAAAGTTAACTTTGGCCTCCAAAAACAACTGAGCCTAGTTGTTTTTAAAGTTTATGCTGACCTGAAGGCAGAGTCATCCAGATCTTATCTGGGCATTGCTTGGTGGTTTATTGAGCCACTTCTTTATTTGGCCGCATTTTATATATTGTTTGTTTTAGTTTTAGATCGCGGCGATCTGAGTTTTGTACCGGCTTTTCTTTGTGGCGTTATCGTCTGGAAGCTTTTCGATGCAGGAGTCAAAGGCGGCAGTTATGCACTCATGGCAAACGCTGTTCTTTTGCAGCAAGTTTATGTGCCAAAATACATATTTCCACTCTCTGCGGTAATTACCGCCGCCCTTAAGTTCGTTCCGGTATTCCTATTTTTTTGCTTTTTCATTGTGTTTTTTAAGTCAAACCCAAGCGTCACATGGCTATGGGCAATCCCTCTGTTTTTTTTGCAGGCTATCCTGACATTTTCGCTGGCATTGCTTTTGAGTGCTCTCATTCCATTTGTTCCCGACCTTAGGGTTGCCGTGGAAAATGGGATGATGTTTTTGTTTTTCATTTCCGGTGTGTTCTTTGATATTTCGGCGGTTCAGGAGCCCGTGAAATGGTTTGTGATGCTTAATCCTATGGCGATAATCATTTCTGCTTATCGAGGTGTTTTGCTTTTAAATGCACCCCCCGATATTGCTAAGCTCGTGGAAGTTTTATTATTTTCTGTTCTTGTTTTAATTCTTGGATTTTTTGTTTTGCGTCGATGGGATAAAAAGTACGGAAAGGCAAGGTTCTAATGGTAAGCAGCGAGCCAGTAATTTCCGTTGAGAATGTTTCTATTTCTTATCCCATTCGGTCTGGGTTTATAAAATGGAAAAAATATTTCCCACTCAAAAATGTGTCATTCGATGTTTATAAAGGTGAAACAGTTGGCCTGATCGGCAGGAATGGAGCGGGAAAAAGCAGCCTCCTGCGTATGATTGCAGGCATTGTAGATCCGGACGCTGGGAAGATTGCCAACTATGAAGTAAGTGTTTCATTGCTGGCGCTTGGTGTTGGGTTTGTTCCTCATCTCACTGGGCGTGAAAACGTCATACTAAGCGGCATGCTGATGGGTATGCACAAGAGAGACATTGAAGCTCGCATGGATTCGATAATTGAATTTGCGGGTATAGGCGATTTTATTGATCAACCTCTTAGGGTCTATTCTTCTGGCATGAGGTCGAGGATCAGTTTTGCAACTGCAATTCAGACTGACCCAGATGTTCTCTTAGTTGACGAAGTTCTTGGAGTAGGTGATGAAGAGTTCAGAGTTAAGTCATTGGGTGAAATGAAAAAGCTGATCAGATCCGAAAAAACCGTGGTGCTTGTCTCGCATCAGACCAATGTAATAAAAGAACTGTGTGATCGTGTTGTCTGGATTGATGATGGAGAGGTTAGATTTGTGGGCAATACCGCAGAGGGTTTGGTGCAATACGGTTCAGCTATGGTTAAGAGTTAAATGCAATGGGAAACATGAGTAAAAACTTACTGTATGTGCGCCATATAGACATGCTTAAGCGCATCCTGCTCAACGAGTTCGGGGCGGAGAACGGCCTGCGCATCTCCTATCTGCTTTATTGCATGGATACCAGTCAGCCCTACAACCTGGACGAGGTCATCAATATCCACCGCTACCAGGCGGATAAGATCGCAGCGTTGCGCGACGATCCCGACGGACAGCACAACTACCGCGAGCGCATGTTCGGTTTTCCCTACACCATGATCGGGCGTGCCCGCCTGGACAGCCTGCAGACGATGGTCGAGACAGTATTGCGCGAGGAGATCCCGGGCGACTTCCTGGAGGCGGGAGCCTGGCGGGGCGGGGCGTCGATCTTCATGCGTGCGCTGCTCGACCTATGGGGCGATCCCGCACGCAAGGTCTATGTTGCTGACAGTTTCCAGGGGCTGCCGCCGCCGCAGTTGGAGCAGGACGAGAACCTTAATTTTCATCTCGACCCGATGCTCTCGGTGGGCCTCGACGTCGTGCAGGAACATTTCGCGCGTTTCGGCCTGCTCGACGACCGCGTGGCCTTCATGCCCGGTTGGTTCGAGGACAGCCTGAAGGTGCCGGAGCCGCGCCAGCTGGCGATCCTGCGTGCCGACGGCGACCTTTACCAATCGACGATGGACATCCTCGACAACCTTTATCACCGGATGGCGCCGGGCGGTTTCGTTATTATCGACGACTACGGCGCCATTCCCGCCTGCCGTCGTGCGGTCGAGGACTTTCGCAGTGCGCATGGGATCGACAACCCGATCCACACCATCGACTGGACCGGTGCCTACTGGCGCACCTGAGGACGATACGGCGATGCGGCAGGACATCTGTTTTCAAGGTGGCGAGAATGAGTAGGTCGCGCCTGCTGGTGCACATCGGCGTGCCCAAGTCGGCCACGACCAGCCTGCAGTTCGGCGCCTTCCCGGCCCACCCGGACATCCGCTACCTCGGCAAGCCCTTCTACGATGAAGCATTCGGTTACCAAGGCTCGCTCGCCACGGCTGAACTCATCGACAGCCTGTGGAAACAGGATGAGCTGGAATTCGACTCGGCGCTCGCTCGCCAGCGCTTCGACCGTGGCATAAGGCCGCGCTTGGGAAACGAGCAGCTCGCAGTGCTCTCGGAGGAGGGGCTGTCCCAGGCGTCGGCAGCCGATCGCAGCCTGACGGCGCGACGGCTGGCGACGCTCTGCGAGGGCGTCGAGTGTTCGATCCTGATTACCGTACGCGAACAGAAGCGCGCCCTGTTTTCGGGGCATCAGTGGATCTACACGCGCCGGCTGACCTCGCTTGGTTTCGCGGACTGGATCGAATGGTGCCGTTCCTATTCCAGCTATTACGGGTGTTACAACGATTTCCCCCTGCGCCAGTACCGCTACGCCCGGCTGGTCGAGACCTATGCGGCGCTGTTTGGCCGCGAGCGGGTGCTGGTGCTGCCGATGGAGATGCTGGCGCGGGAGCCGACGGACTTCTATTCGCGGCTGGAGGACTTCGCCGCCATCCGCCGTTTCGGGGGCACGCCGGCCTGTCCGCCGCTGCCGGTCGAAAACCGTTCGCCGGGCAGGCTGGGTATCCGCTACCAGCGCGTGATCAAGGGCATGCAGCATCTCGGCGCGCGCCTGCGAGGTGTGCCCGTTGTGCCTTCGGAGGCGCTCGAAGAGGCGGGCATCCACGGCTGTGTCATGCGCCTGATCGCCCGCGTCGATGCGCCGATGCAGCCGATGTCAGCGGAGACTGCTGTTTGGCTGGACGACTACTACCGGGCCGACAATGCTAGCCTCGCCGCGCTCACGGGCCTCGATCTGGCGCATTACGGTTATGCATGCTGAGCGTGCGATGACGCCCTCCTTGGACTGACCATGGTTTTCAGCACCCCCATCTTCCTGTTGGTCTTCCTGCCGCTGTTCGCGCTGGCCTATGCGCTGCTGCCGCGCAAGAATCTTGTCCTGCTCGTCGCTAGCCTGATCTTCTATGCCTGGGGAGAGCCGGTGCTGGTACTGCTCATGGTGGCAGTGGCATGGGTCAACTACCTGTTTGGTCGACTGGTTGGTGGCGACTCGCCCTATCGATTTCGCTACCTCGCAACCGCGGTGGCGCTCAACGTCTCCGTGCTGGTGGCATTCAAGTACCTTGACTTCATTGTCCACAACCTGAACCGCCTGGCGCCAGCCCTCGGCTTGCAGCCTTGGCCTGAACCGCATTTGCCACTGCCGCTGGGCATCTCCTTTTTCATCTTCCAGGCCATCACCTATGTGGTGGACATTTACCGGAGGCATTCCTCCCCGGCGGGGAAATTTTCCGACGTGATGCTCTACATCAGCCTGTTCCCGCAATTGGTAGCCGGGCCGATCGTGCGCTACGAGGAGATTGCCGAGCAGATACGCGCACGGCGCAGCGACTGGCAGCGCGTGCTCAGCGGTGTCGAACTGTTCACAATAGGCCTCGCCAAGAAAGTCATCATTGCCGATAGCCTGGCTGTTCCGGTCGATCGCATCTTCGCGCTGCCACCCAGTGAGTTGAGCTTTGGCCTGGCGTGGCTCGGCGTGATCTGCTTTGCATTGCAGATCTTTTTCGATTTCTCAGGCTACTCAGACATGGCCATTGGTATCGGCCGGGCGCTGGGATTTGATTTTCCCGAGAACTTCAACCAGCCTTACCGAGCCCGCAGCATCCAGGAATTCTGGCGGCGCTGGCACATGACACTGTCACGCTGGTTCCGTGATTACGTCTACATTCCTCTGGGAGGCAACCGGCTCGGGCTTGCGAGAACTTATGTCAATCTGCTCGCGATCTTTGTGCTAACCGGCTTCTGGCACGGCGCGAGTTGGAATTTCCTGATCTGGGGCTTGATACATGGTCTATTCCTGGTCGTCGAGCGAGTCGGCTTCGCCGGATGGCTGAGCCGTGCCTGGGCGCCGCTGGCACACATCTACGTCGCTGGTGTGGCGTTGCTCGGATGGGTCTTCTTCCGCGCGGACGATCTGCCATCGGCCATGGTCTTGCTCAAAACCATGGCCGGGTTCGCGGAAGCGCCTGCGTTCTCTGGCGTTGCAGCGTTGTTCAACCCCTATGTCGTGTGCGTGCTGCTGCTCGGCGCTATCGTCGCTGTGTGGCCGGAACGGTCGTCGTGGGCTGATCAGATTCGGCAAGTGAAGGCTGCCGCTGTGAGGTACGGCGTCCTGATCCTTTCAACCCTGTATAGCTGTTCCATCCCGGATCATCATATAGTTCCGTCTCGGTCCCCGCTGCTGCTGGCGCGCGAGGTGTTCCGGGAGCTGGCAGGGGACGGGAAAGCGGTTGATCGGGAGGTGTCCGCATGCTGATTGCACTGCACAAACAAGCCCGCACCACGCCCCACGTGCGGGCGCAGATCGCGGCCAGTGATGAGCCGGTGGCGGTGCTGGCCCGCCGCTTTGGCGTCACCGAGCCGACGATCTACAAATGGAAGCGGCGCCCGGATGTCTACGACCGGCCGCACACCGCGCACCGCCTGCAAACGACGTTGACCCCCGGCCAGGAGGCGATCGTGGTCTACCTGCGCCGGGCCCTGCTGCTGCCGCTGGACGACCTGCTGGCGGTGACGCGCGAGTTCCTGTGTCCGGACGTGTCCCGCTCCGGGCTGGACCGCTGCCTGCGCCGCCACGGCGTGGGCAACCTGCGCGCCCTGCGCCCGGCGCCGGACAAAGCGGTCAGCAAGACCTTCAAGACCTACGTGCCCGGCTTTGTGCACGTCGACGTGAAGTACCTGCCGCAGATGGCCGACGAGGACCGGCGCCGGTTCCTGTTCGTGGCCATCGATCGGGCCACCCGCTGGGTTTACGTGGCCCTGAAAGCCGACAAGAGCGCGCGCTCGGCGCGCGCCTTCCTCAGTGCCCTGGCCACGGCCTGCCCGGTGCGCATCACGCGCCTGCTCACCGACAACGGCACCGAGTTCACGGACCGGCTGTTCGGGAGCCGGGCGCGGGCCCCGACCGGGACGCATGAGTTCGATCGCCTGTGCCAGGAACTGGGCATCGAGCACCGTCTGACGCCCCCGCGCCACCCGCAGACCAATGGCATGGTCGAGCGCTTCAACGGGCGCATCGCGGACCTGCTGCGCACGCACCACTTCAGGTCCAGCGAGGACCTGGAGCAGACCCTGCACCGCTATGTCACGCTCTACAACCACCACTTGCCGCAGAAGGCACTGAACGCCCAGACTCCGGCTCAAGCGCTTCAGCACTGGTACGCTTCAAAACCGGAGCTGTTTCATCGAAGGCCAAATAATCGGCCGGGACGTGACATATAGCCTGGCGTTGATCAGTTCGTATTCGCACAAGGCGTTCATCTATTTCCGCTTCTAGGCCAATGGACAAGATCCTACCCAAGACACTCGCTGCCGTTTTCCTCGCGCTCCTTGCCCTCCTGATCCTGTGGCCGCTGTTGGCCGCAACAGGACTCGTGGGAGCGAAAGGTGAAAGCTACGAAAACCGCCGTCTGGCGGAGTTTCCCGCCCAGGTGTCCTCCCTCGAGGACTACGTGAAGTGGCCCCGCCGCGTCGACGACTTCCTCGGCGACCATCTGCCCAACCGCGGAACTCTGCTAGGGTTGAATGCGTGGATCCGCTATCACGTCTTCGCGACTTCGCCGGTTGAAAGCGTCCTTGTCGGCAGGAATGGCTGGCTGTTCCACCGCATGCCGGCGGACATCCAAGAGGTCGAGGGGCGCCTCGTGCGCAAGCCCTACCAGATCCGCCGCCTGCGCATCATCCTGGAAGAACGGCGCGACTGGCTGGCGGAGAAGGGTATCGACTACTTGGTGCTCGTCGCCCCGACCAAGCAGACAATCTATCCCGAAAAACTACCAGGGTGGCTAAAGCCGTCTGCGCCCGGTCAAAGCAGACGGGAGTTGCTGCAGGCTGAGTTGGTGCGCTCGGGTTCCAGTCTGGACTTGTTCGATTTCACGCCGGCGCTGCGCGAAGCAAAAGCGGAGTGGGGCGACGCTCTTTACTATAAGCATGACAGCCACTGGAGCTATGTCGGAGCGTTCGAGGCGTATGCAGCACTGGCTGAGCGTTATCCCAAGTGGTTCAGCATGCCAGGCGAGGACTGGATCCGGAAGGAAACACCGCGGGAAAGCAATCTCATGCGCTTGATGGGGTTGCCTGGCGAAGAGGTCACGCCCTATCCCCAGCCAGCGGGCGGCTTCGCCGCGCGTTTTCGCGCACCGCACACGCCTCAGCTGAAGCGCATGGCAAAACGTGGCGTGGCCCAGGCATTCCAGCGTCCCGACCAGCGCGGCCCTCGTCTGTATCTCCTGGCTGACTCGTTTGCTGGATGGAACACGGCCTATCTGGCGGAGAATTTTTCACGTACCGTGGTGACCAATACTTGGGGCGACCAGTGGTCGCGTCACGAGCAGTTCCCGATCGGGAGCATTCTTGCCGAACAACCGGATCTCGTGATTGATCAGATGCTCGAAAACCGACTGGATTTGGGCGTCCCCGAGCATTACTTGGTGACCCATCCGGCGATAACCATGTACCTGCAGTTCGTTCAGCTCGCCTACGACGTTTGATCATTAAAGAGGATAGGCGATCAGTTGAGTACCGGCGGCAAGGCGACCAGATTGATATTTTCATATCCCCAGGCTTTGCTAATGAAGCTATGGCAATGATCGTTAAATTTGATCTCGACTCAGCTTCGCCAAATAAAGTTGAAAGTGTGAGTCCGTTCTCCAAAGAAGCTGCATGGGGCGATTTGTGCCTTCGTGGGGGGAACTAACCCAAAGAAAGGTCGATGCAGGGGTTTCGGAGGTACTACTTTGCGCCCCTGTTGACGGCAAATCTCAAATGATAAGGTTACGGTTAAATCCTCACTCGAAGTTCCGCATTTCCAATTTGACGGTTTCGCGCCATCCAGATGTGTAGAAATACCATGCGTTTTCGAGTTAATCACAGGAACATCCGAAGTGGAAAATAGTATATCTTTGTTGATAATCGGATTGGCCCGTCTTTTTGTGGCACATCCATGGGTAATGATCAAGAAAGTTAATTTCCAAAATACCCGCAGTTTGCTTGCCGCGATTAAAAGACATAGGCCTTCAACTGTTGTGGCTTTAGTGGCAGAGGCCGTCAATCAGGATCAAGGTGAAACGTGTATCGGCAACGTAGACGATTCAGCTTCACCTGGCATCCGGAAAGCAAAAGAACTTGAATCGCGTTATCCGGGTATTACTGCTCCGGTCGGAATGAGTTCGCTTCATCTCTTAGAGGAAAAATTTGAATGTCCAAAGTATGCCGTTGACCCAAGCGCGCCAGCACGGGTTAACGTGTTGCTACCGCAACTCGATCCGCTGATCATGTTTGGCGGTTACATCGCCTGCTTGCAGTTCATCCGGAAGATCCAGGAGGCAGGTTTCCGGGTGCGGATTCTGCTGGTCGAATCCGATCGCTTAGACCGCGATGCGGTGAACGCCAAGCTGGCGCCGAATCCACCACTTCAACAGGCAGTTGCCAACGCCGAGGTCGAGGACATCACAAGGGGCTCCCACACTTTGGTGATCTCGCCGACGGACGCCTTCGTCGGCTATTCGTTTTGGACGTGCATCAAGGCTCATCGCCTCGCAGAGGCTATCGGCAAAAAGTTTATATTCTTCCTGCAGGAGTACGAACCCATCTTCCATCCGCACGATAGCTACTCCGCGATCGGTGGGTACGTGTACCGGCTACCGCATCGCGCCATTTTCAATACTGACCTTCTGGCGGACTATTTCCGGAGCAAGCGGCTGGGTGTGTTCGACCGCTACGAGGGGGAGGAACTGGCGCGGCATCACGTGGCCTTCCAACATGCGCTGACGCCAACTTCGCCGCCGACGCACGAGCAGATGGCGCAGCGCCGCACTCGGCGCCTGCTTTTCTACGGGCGACCCGAGGGACACGCGCGTCGCAACCTGTTCGAGATCGGTATCCTCGGCCTCAGGGAGGCGATCCGCCAGGGCATGTTCGATGGCAACTGGGAGTTCCACGGGGTGGGTACGCTCGGACCCGAGTACGACGTCGAACTGGGACATGGCCGCACAATGAAGCTGAGCGGGACACTGCCGCAGGGCGACTATGGTGCCGCGCTGCGCGAGTTCGACATCGGACTCAGCCTCATGCTGGCGCCGCATCCGAGCATCCTGCCGTTCGAGATGGCCTCGGCCGGCCAGATTGTCGTCACCAACGCGTACGAGTCCCGGTCCGCCGATGTGCTACGGTCCATATCCGGAAACCTTGAGCCATGCGATGCGGATCCGTTCTCTGTCGCCGAAGCTCTTGCAGCGGCAGTCGCGCGAGTGGGGCAGT